>NZ_JAAFZC010000003.1 GCF_010614805.1 Pseudooceanicola aestuarii | reverse complement strand
TGGTTTTCATGATCTTTCCTTCCTGTTGGTATGAGTGTTCGAAAGCGGGCCGGTTGGTTCGGCCCTTCTGTTGGCGCGCGGGCCGGAACCCGCGCGCGGAAATCATCAGCCCACCCCCCCGAAGGAGAGGCCCCGTACCAGGTATTTCTGGATGAAGCGGGAGACGACCATCAGCGGCACGATGGCCAGCGCGACGCCAGCGGCAACCTTGCCGATCTCCACCCCGTTGGAGGTCTGAAGCGCGGCCAGGGCCACAGGCACCGTCGCGGTGGACGGGCCGCTGAGGATCAGGGCAAAAAGAAATTCGTTCCACGCCAGGATGAACCCCAGCACCACGGCAGCGGCGATGCCGGGCCGGGCGACGGGCAGGACCACCAGTACGAAGGCCTGCCAGTTGGTGGCCCCGTCGGTGATCGCGGCCTCTTCCAGCTCTTTCGGGATGCCCTCGAAGAACCCCATCAGGATCCACGTCAGAAAGGGCAGGTTGATCACAGCATAAACGATGACCAGCCCGGCGATGGAATTGGTCAGCCCGACTTCGCGGTAGATCATGAAGGTGGGCAGCGCCAGCGCCACGGGCGGCAGCATCTGGGTGGCCAGAACGGCGAAGCGTGCGGCGCGCCCGCCGGTGCGGAACCGGGCAAAGGCATAGCCTGTCAGCGCGGCAAAGGGCGTGGCGATCAGCACCGATCCCAGGGCCACGATGACCGAATTCATGTAGTTCCGGCCATAGCCGTTGCGGGCAAAGAGGCTTTGGTAGTTCTCGGTGCTGAAGGCGGGCCAGAGACGGGCATCATAGGACAGCGCGGCGGGCACCAGGCTGGTGCGGATCAGCCAGAAGATCGGCAGCGCCACGATCAGGCAGACGAAGATCAGGGCCAGATGGCGAAGAAGGGGGCCGATCCTCATGCGCGCACCGTTTCGGGATCGGGCCGGGCAAAGGTCTGTTCGGTCTGCCCGTCGAAAAGATAGATCGCCGCGGTATCAAGGTAGAGCGACACCTGTTCCCCCACGGCGGGCAACAGGTGCCGATCGACCCGGGCGGCGAGGGTCTCCCCCGCCTGGTGAAAGAACAGGATGTTCTCCGCCCCCAGGGCTTCGATCGCGCGGACCTCGCCGGTGACAGGGATGCGGCAAGGCCCCGGCGTGGCGTGAAAATCCTCCGCCCGGATACCCAGCTTCAGGGATTGGCCGGCGGCGGCGGCATAGGCGCGCTGCTGGTCCGGGGTCAGGGTGAAATCGGCCAGCGGGCTGGACAATCGGCCGTCCTTCAGGGTGGCGGGCAGGATGCTCATCGGCGGGGTGGACAGGAACCGGGCGACGAAGATGTTGACAGGGTTGTCATAGACCTCCAGCGGCCGGCCCACCTGCATGATCTCTCCGTCGCGCAGGATGCAGATGCGGTCGCCCATGGTCATCGCCTCCACCTGATCGTGAGTGACGAAAACCGTGGTCTTGCCCAGTTCGCGGTGCAGCCGCACCAGCTCCAGCCGCATTTCGGCCCGCAGGGTGGCGTCCAGGTTGGACAGCGGCTCGTCCATCAGGAAGACATCCGGCTCCCGAACGATGGCCCGGCCAAGCGCGACGCGCTGGCGCTGACCGCCCGACAGTTCCGCCGGTTTGCGGTCCAGGTAGGGGGCCAGCCCCAGCTTCTGCGCGGCGGCGGTCACGCGCTGCGCCCGGTCGCCGCGCGGGACACCGCGCATCTTCATGCCAAAGGCGATGTTGTCGCGCACGCTCATGTGCGGATAAAGCGCGTAGGTCTGGAAAACCACGGCAATGTTGCGGTCGCGCGGCGGTGTATGGGTCATGTCGCGCCCGCCGATGGTCAGCGTGCCGGAGGTAATGTCTTCCAGACCCGCGATCATCCGCAGGGTCGTGGACTTGCCGCAGCCCGACGGCCCGAGAAAGCACATGAACTCTCCCTCCCGGATCTCCAGGTCCACGTCGCGGACGCCGAAAATGCCGCTTCCGTAGTCGCGGGTCACGCCCTTCATGGTGATTTCGGCCATGCGCCGTCCTTTCCTCTCGATCCGCTGGGGATCAGGTCGTGTAGACGCCGCCAGTGACGTTGATCGCCTGACCGGTCATGAAGCGCGCTGCGTCCGCGCACAGGAACACCGCGACATTGGCCACGTCCTCCGGTGTTTCCAGCCGGCCCAGCGGGGTCTGATCGATGTAATCCTGCACCACCTCAGGCCCGGTCATGCCCCGCAGCTTGGCCTCCCATTCGACTTCGCGGTCCTGCATCCCGGTCTTGACGAAGCCGGGGCAGACGGCGTTTACCCGCACGCCGATCGGCGCCAACTCGCGGGCCAGGGCCTGGGTCCAGCCGACCACCGCGAATTTCGAGGCGCTGTAATGGGCCAGAAACGGCGCGCCAACCTTGGCCGCCAGGGATGCGGTGTTGACGATCACGCCACTGCCCGTTCCGGTGAAATGCCGTGCCGCCATCTGGTTGGTCAGAAAGACACCGCGTGCGTTGACGTTCATGTTGAAGTCCCAATCCGCGTCGGTCAGCGCGACCGCCGGCGCCATGGAGGACACGCCCGCATTGGCGACGCAGATGTCGATGCCGCCCAGCCCCTCCACCGCCGCGTCGAAGGCGGCGGTGACAGAGGCGCGGTCGCGCACGTCCACGGCCAGTCCGATATGCCCGTGACCCAGATCAGCGGCGGCGCGGGTGGCGGCCTTGGCGTCCAGATCGGCGATCGCGACGCGCACGCCCTGCGCCGCCAGACCCCGTGCGATGGCGTTGCCGATGCCGGTGACGCCGCCCGTCAGGAACGCACGCTTATTGTTTAGATCTGGATGCACCTGTGCGGATAGGGTGGTGTGGGACATGATGTTGAGGCTCCTTTCAAGGAAACTGAACAAGATCGCACGCAAAAGGCAAGCTTTTTGTTTACTTATGTTGCCTTCTGCGCTCAACTCGGACATAGAACTGGCATGAGGCCGAACATGAACACCAAGATGCGAACACCTGCACAGACCCGCATGAACGCGATCCTGAAACGCTTGCACGAAGGCGGTTCGGTGGCCGTGGCCGATCTGGCGCGCGACTTCGAGGTTTCCGACATGACCGTGCGCCGCGACCTGTCGGAGCTGGAGCGCGAAGGCCTGTTGCATCGCGTGCACGGCGGCGCGCGGCGCCGGGCGTCCGGCCCCCTGAAAGTGATCGACGATGTTGAGCCGGATTTCGATGCGCGGGCCGCACACAATGCGCCGGCGAAACGGCTGATTGCCGCCGAAGCTGCTGAACTTCTTGCAGGTTTTCGGTCCGTGGCCATCGACGTCGGCAGCTCATGCCTGTTCGCGGCCGAGGCCCTGGCCCGGCGGGGCGGACAGCGCCACATCTTCACCAACAGCCTGCGGGTCGCGACCTCTCTGGGCGCCATGGGCACCGAGGTCTACCTGCCCGAGGGGCGCACCCGGCCGAACGAATTGTCGATCACCGGGCCAAGCGCGATCGAGAGCTTTTCCAAGCTGCATTTCGAGGTCGCCGTGATCGGCATTTCCGGTCTCTCGGACGAGGGGTTCTACGATTATTCCATCGAAGACAGCGAGCTGAAGAAAATCTACCTGGAACGTTCGGCGCATCGCGTGTTTTTGTGCGATTCAACAAAATTTCGGCGGCTTTCGACCATCCGCGTCGCCGCCCTGTCCGAAGCGTCGGTCCTGATCACCGACGCGCCGCCGCCATCCGATCTTGCCTCCGCCCTTGCGGGCGCGGGGGTGGAGATCCGTGTGGCCGAAGAAACCTGACCTCCCAAGGAGACCCTGCATGCCCTTCGACTTCTTCGACGGAAAGAACAAGGCCGTCATTTCCATGGCCCATATCGGCGCCCTTCCCGGTTCCCCCCTCTACGATGCCGATCGCGGCATGGACGGGTTGATCGAAGGGGTGATCGCCGACGTGGAAAAATTGCAGGACGGCGGCGTCGATGCGATCATGTTCGGCAACGAGAACGACCGCCCCTACGTGTTCAAGGGCTCTCCCGAAAGCATCGCGGCGATGACCGCTGTCGTCACGGCGGTCAAGCCTCTGCTGAAGGTACCGTTCGGCGTGAACTACCTGTGGGATCCGCAAAGCTCCATCGCGATCGGCGCGGTCACCGGCGCCTCCTTCGTGCGGGAGATCTTTACCGGGGTCTTCGCCTCCGACATGGGCATCTGGGAGCCGAACTGCGCCGAGGCCTCGCGCCTGCGCACGAATCTCAAACGCGATGACATGAAGATGCTGTTCAACATCAACGCCGAATTCGCCCATTCGCTGGACCAGCGCCCGATCGAACTGCGCGCCAAAAGCGCGGTCTTCTCCTCGCTCGCCGATGCCATTCTTGTGTCCGGTCCGATCACCGGTCAGCCGGCGGAGCATTCGGACCTGCGCAAGGTCTGCGAAACGCTGGAGGACGTGCCCGTCTTTGCCAATACCGGGGTGAATATCGACAATATCGCCGATGTCTTCTCGGTCGCGCAGGGTTGCGTGATCGGCACCCATTTCAAGGTCGACGGCAACACCTGGAACCCGGTGGATTCCGACCGTGTGAAACGGTTCATGGACAAGGTGGGCGCCCTGCGCTGAGCGGGGGGATTTCCCAATGAGCCTGATCCTGGGACTGGACATCGGCACCACCTCCACCATCGGCCTGCTGATGGAACTGCCGGACAAGATCGTGGCGGTGGCCTCCCGCCCGGTCACGCTGCGCGCGCCCCGGCCCGGCTGGGCCGAGGAAGACCCCGAGGAATGGTGGGCCAATGTCTGCGCCATCGTGCCGGAGCTGCTGGCACGCGCCGGCCGCGACGCGACGGAGATCGCGGCCATCGGAACCTCGGGCATGTTGCCCGCCGTGGTGCTGCTGGATGCGGCGGGCGCGGTGCTGCGCCCCTCCATCCAGCAGAGCGACGGGCGCTGCGGGGCGGAGGTCGCGCAGATGCGGGCGGAGATCGACGAAGACGCGTTTCTGGCCCGCGCGGGCAACGGGGTGAACCAGCAACTGGTTGGCGCCAAGCTGCGCTGGCTGGCCCGGCACGAACCGGAGGTGCATGCCCGCATCGCCACCGTCTTCGGCTCCTACGATTTCATCAACTGGCGCCTGACGGGGGAGCGTCGGGTGGAACAGAACTGGGCGCTGGAGGCCGGCGTGACCGACATCGCCACCGGCACCCTTTCGCGTGAACTGGCCGAGATGACCGGCGTGCCCTGGGATGCGCTGCCCCCCCGCGTCGAAAGCGTGGCGGTCCAGGGCCATGTGACCGATGCGGCAGCGGCGGCGACGGGTCTGGCCCCCGGCACGCCGGTGACGGGCGGCGCGGCGGACATGATCGCCTCGGCCCTGGGTGCCGGGGTGACGCGGGCGGGGGATGTGCTGCTGAAATTCGGCGGCGCGGTGGACGTGATGACAGCCACGGATCGGGCGGCACCGGATGCGCGGCTGTATCTGGACTACCACCTGATCCCCGGCCTGTTCATGCCCAATGGCTGCATGTCCACCGGTGGATCGGTGCTGAACTGGTTTGTCCGAACCTTCTGCGAAGGCCGCGATTTCGGCGCCGCGCCCCATGCCGCGCTGGACCGATTGGCTGCCGAGGTGCCCGCCGGGTCGGAGGATCTGACCGTCCTGCCCTATTTCCTGGGAGAGAAGACGCCGATCCACGATCCCGCTGCCCGTGGCCTGATCGAAGGGCTGACCCTGTCGCATGGGCTGGGTCATCTGTGGCGCGCGGTGCTGGAAAGCTACGGCTATGCCCTGCGCCATCACATCGACGTGCTGCGCGACATGGGCCATGCGCCGGAACGCTATCTGGTGTCCGACGGCGGCGCGGTCAGCACGGTCTGGATGCAGATCGTGGCCGATATCCTGGACGCTCCGGTGCAGCGGCTGGGCAGTCACCCCGGCTCCTGCCTGGGGGCGGCGTGGGTGGCGGCTGTGGGGGTTGGCCTGGCGGAATGGGACGGCATCGGCGCCTTCGTGCAGGAGGCCGAGCTGATCCGCCCCGTCCCGGCCCATCGGGACACCTACGATGCGGGGTATGCGCGGTATCACGACCTTTATTCCCGACTGAAGGGGATGCGCTGATGGGCGCGCGCGGCGTGGCCTGGGACATTGACGGTACGCTGGTGGACAGCGAACCGCTGCACCACCGGGTATTGATCGATGTCTGCCTGGCCCATGGTCTGGACCTGCGCGCCGACCCGGTGGACAGGTTTCTGGGCGTGCACATGGACGATGTCTGGACCGCCCTTGCACCGGATCTGCCCGGTGTGGCACGGGCGGATTGGATGGCGGCGATCAGCGACAGCTATTGCGCGCGCGCCGCGCAGGTCGCCGCCTTGCCCCACGCGGTCGAGGTCATCGCCGCGCTGCATGACGCGGGCATTCCGCAGGTCGCCGTTTCCAATTCCGGGCGCGCGGTGGTGGCGGCGAACCTGGCAGCTCTGGGCATCCGCGACCTGCTGGTGGCGGCGATATCGCTGGATGACGTGACACGGGGCAAGCCCGATCCCGAACCCTACCTGCGCGGCGCGCTTGCGCTGAGCCTGCCGCCCGCGCAGGTGTTGGCGGTGGAGGACAGCCCTACCGGCGCCACCGCCGCCCGCGCCGCCGGGATGGCGGTGGCCTACCTGGGGGACGGCCCGCCGGGTGCCGTCGCAATCAGCAGCCTGCGGGCGGTACCGGGCCTGCTGCGCGGCTGAGGGTGGGGGCGGCTGAAGGCAGGGGCGGCTGAAGGCAGGGGCGGCTGAGAGAGAGGACGGCGGTTGTGCCGCCAGCCCCCCGGTGACCCGTCAGGCCGTGCCGTCCGGCAACGGCGCCCCCGCCAGCCCCGGCGCAATCCCCAGGGCATCATGGAGCGCGGCACCCACCCGGCAGACCAGGTCATCGCCCAGTGAGGGGCCGATCAGCATGGTGCCCAACGCAATGCCATCGCTGCGGAACCCGGCCGGGACCGAGGCGGCAGGCAGGTCCAGCAGGTTCACGAAATTCGTATAGGTGCCCATCTTCGCGTTGAGGGCGATGTTGTCCGCCAACAGCGCCGCGATCGTGTAGGTCGTGGGCGAGGTCGGGGTGACAAGCAGATCGACGTCCCGGAACAGCTGCCGGATCTGCTGTTTGTACCCGGCGACGACATATTGCGCCTTGAACACGTCGCGGGCGGTGTATTTCCGCCCCCAGGACAGGATTTCGCGGGTTGCGGGGCACAGCGCCGTCTCGTCCGCGTCAAAGCGATCGCCGAAATTGGCATAGCGCTGCGCGATGAACGGCCCGTCATAGAGCATCCGTGCCGCCGTCAGGTAGGGGGTCATGTCGATCTCCACCGCCGTGCCGCCAAGGGCGCGCAGCCGGTCCACATTGGCGGCGAAGAGCTGTGCGGCCTCTGCATCGCCATCGGTGTCCAGCGTCGCGGCATCGGGAATGGCAAAGCGGAAGCTGGCGGGCGCGGGATCGGTGGTGACGCGGAACCCGGCCGCTCCGGGCTTGGAAAACGGGTCGCTGGGGTCGTGGCGATAGACCATGTTGGTCAGCAACACGCTGTCGGCCATGGTCAGGGTCAGGAAATTCTCTGTCCCGACCATGCCCGCCTGGGATGTCCCGGCGCGTGGCACCAGCCCCGGCGTGGGCTTGTAGCCGACGATGTTGTTCAGCGCGGCGGGCACCCGTCCCGATCCGGCGGCGTCATTGGCCACGGCAAAGCTGACCAGCCCCGCGCCCACGCTGACCCCCCCGCCCGAGGTCGATCCGCCCGAGATGTAGCGGTCATCGAAAACGCAGGAGGGGATGCCGTAATCGGTACGCACGCCGACCACGCCCATGCCCAGCTGATCCTGGTTCTGCTTCCCGATCGGGATGGCGCCGGCGTCCAGAAGGGTCTGGACCAACGGGCTGGTACGCGCGGGCATCCGGCTCCAGGCGCGGACGGCGGCGGTGCTGGGCACGCCCTCTAGGTCGACATTGTCCTTGATCCCGAACGGGATACCATAAAGCGGCAGGTCACGAGCCGTCGGATCGGCCATCAAGGCCCGCGCCCGGGCAATCGAGGCCTCGCGGTCGATCAGGTGGATCCACACATTGTCGTCGCCCCGTGCGGCGATCCGGTCATAGACCGCGTTGATCACGGCCTCGGGGGTCAGCGCGCTATCGGCAAAAAGCCCGTGCAGCGTGGCGATATCCAGCGCGCCGGTGGCGTGGTCCCAATCGGAGGTCATGGTTTGTCCTTTCATTTGGTGGGGTCCGCCGCGTCGCGCTGCGCCAGAAACACGCGCCAGGATTGCAGGTCGGTGATGTCGCGGGCGCCCTCGGCCGTGGCGATCGCTTCGCAGACAAAGCCCTTGACCCGGCGGCCATCGGTCAGGCGCAACGTGCCGATGCCCAGCGGGCTGTCGATCCGGGTCAGCAACAGGCCCAGCCCGGCCGGGGTGATCCGCCATAATTCCAGCGCGATCTCTGCGCCGCTGCCCGGTAGGCCGCGCACCAGACCGGGCCGGATCGGCTCCTTGGCCGTCAGGGCATGGAACCGGTAGCTGTCATCGGTCCGGGCGGTGCTGTCGAACGTGGCCCCGCAATCATGCATCTGCGGTTCCAGCGGCATGCCGCGCATATGAGCGCCGCAGACGGCCACCAGCAGGGCGTCATCTCCCTGCGGGTCATCAATCGAAATCGTGGTCATCGGGGGTCTTTCGTCAGATGGGAATGACGCGCTTTTCGCGCAGGTAGGCTTCGGCGGCGTCCATCACGGTCAGGATGTGACGACGCATCAGGCGGGTGGCTTCCGGGGCATCGCCTTGCAGGATGGCGGTGACGATCAGCCCGTGTTCGACCTGGGAATTGCTGATCCGTTCCTTCAGGTCGAACTGCGCCGCGCGAAACGCCGCGACCGAGCGGCGGACCGACTGCGTCGCCTCCCGCAGGCTGTCGTTTCCGGCCCCGGTATAGATCGCCTCGTGCAGCCGGATGTTGTGATCCCGGTAGCCGGCGCGGTCGCGACGTTCGACCAGCATCATGCCGGCCTCGTGGATCTCGCTTAGCTGGTCGCGGGCGGTACCCTGCATCCGGCGAGCGGCATAGCCTGCACAGAGGCCTTCAAGCTCGGCCATGAATTCGAACTTTTCCAGCATCTTGTCGGTCGAGACCTCGGCGACGAAGGCGCCACGATGGGGCCGGACCTCCACCAGCCCGGTGGCGGCCAGCTCCCGCAGGGCCTCTCGCACCGGGGTGCGGGACAGGCCGAAATGCGCCCCGATCTGGGCCTCGTCCAGTTTGCGTCCGGGAGGCAGCTGGCCGGACACGATCTGCGCGCCCAGCACCCGGACCACCGCCGCCGAACGGGTCTCCCCCGGGGCGAGGCGCAAGGGCGGCGGCGGGGCGTCGGTCATGCGCCCTCCGGGTCGTCGATAACGCTGACATGGGCGGCCACGATCCGCCATTCCCCGTCGATCCGCGCCCAGGTCTGGGACTGGCGCCCGATCTTGCCGGGGGTGCGGCGGAACAGGGTCATGGCCGTTGCGAAATCGGTGCCATAGGTGGTGATTTCCGTCCGTTCCAGGGTGCGGTCCAGCCCCTTGGCCGGGCGACCGGCGCGGTAGGCCGCGATCTCCGCATGGCCATAGAGATTCTCCCCGATGCCATAGCGGATGGTGCGGGCGTCGTCGTGAAACAGAAGGTCCAGCACCGCGACGTCATTGGCGGTCAGCGCGGTTTCATAGCGTTCGAACGCGGCGGTGACCTCGGCCAGAGGGCCGGGAAGGTTGATCTGGTCCGGGGTCATGCGGGGATCTCCGTTGCGGGGGCGATGGGTGCGGTGCAGACGCTCGCGGTTTCCAGGGCGGCGGCGATGCGCAGGGCGATGTCTTCCCGCCAGGGAGGGGCGACGATCTGCACGCCGATGGGCAGCGGGCCACAGGCATTCTGCACCGGCACCGTCACCACGGGAAGTCCGATCAGGCTGATCGGCTGGGTATAGCGCCCGATATGCGGGCGGTAGGGTTGCAGGGTGCCGTCGATCATCAGGTCGTCGCTGTCGAGGCGCGGCGCGGCGAACGGGGTTGCGGGCAGGATCAGCGCATCGACATGGTCAAAGACCTCCATCGCCTCCTCCGCCAGATGGCGGCGCAGGCGCTGCGCGCGCACGTAGGCGATGCCGGGCACCAGCGCCCCGGCCAGCAGGCGGTCGCGCATCGGGCGGCCGAAATCCTCCGGCCGGGCGCGGATCGTGTCGGCATGGGTGGCGGCGCCCTCGACGGCGGTGATCAGGGCGGCGGCGGCGCGGGCTTCTTCCGCGCCTGGCAGGTCGGCGGTGCGGCTGACACCAAGCGCGGCGCAGACGCGGTCCACCGCCTGTCGGGCGGGGCCGGGGGGCGCGTCGAAATAGCCCGCCCCGCGGGCGATGCGCAGCCCGTCGGTGCCGTGGCTCAGCCGGGACAGCGCCGCGCTGCCGGGGCGGTCCACCGCGGCGGGATCGCCCGCATCCGCGCCCTGCATCGCGTTCAGCGCCAGCGCCAGGTCCTGTGCCGACCGCGCCATCGGCCCGATATGGTCCAGGCTGTCGACAAAGGGGAAGGTACCGCTGCGGGGCACCCGGCCGTAGGTCGCCTTGAGCCCGAACAGCCCGCACCAGGAGGACGGCACCCGGATTGAGCCATTGGTATCCGATCCGATGGTCAGCGGCACCATGCCCGCCGCTGCCGCCGCGCCCGATCCGCCGGAGGAGCCACCGGCGCGGTGATCCGGGTCATGCGGGTTGCGGGTATCGCCGACATGCGCGTTCTCGCCGGTGAAATCATAGGCATATTCGCCCATGTTCAACGCCCCCATCAGGATCGCGCCGGCGTCTTCCAGCCGGGTGACGACCGTGGCGTCGGTGGTGGCGGGGGGGGTGTCCATGTTGATCCTGGAACCGGCGCGGGTGATCACGCCGGCGATATCCACCAGGTCCTTCACCGCGAAGGGGACACCGGCCAGCGGGCCGATCCGCTCTCCGCGCGCCAGCCGGGCGTCCAGCCGGTCAGCGGTGGCCAGCGCCCGTTCGGCGGTGACGGTGGTAAAGGCGGTCAGGCCGGGATCGGCCTCGCGGATGCGGGTCAGCGCGGCCTCTGCCATGGCGCGGGCAGAACGGCGGTGCCCCCGAACGTCGGCGGCGATTTCGGTGGCGCTCAACCGGGTAAAGGGGGTCATTCCGGCGTCCTTTCCGGAAGGGTCCAGACCGGCGCGTTCTCCGCGCGCGGGGGCAGCGGCGCGGCCATCACGATGTCGATCCATGCCATGTTCTGGGCGACCACGGCGGTAATGGCGGGCAGGCGATCGGCGGCGGGGGTGATGCCCAGGGCAGCCAGGCCCCGGCGCACGTCATCCTCGGTCATCTGGGCGGTCATGGTCAGGCGGCCTCCAGCCGGGACAGGAGCGGCGGCACCAGATGCGCCCAGGGGCGCGCGGCCTGATAGGCGGCGGCGGCGCGCAGCACGGTGGCATCGTCCAGATGGCGCCCGACGATCTGCAAACCCACCGGCAAGCCCTCCGCCGTCAGCCCGGCAGGCACGGAGGCGGCCGGCTGGCCCGTCATGTTGAACGGAAAACAGAAGCCCAGCCAGTCGGAGGGATCGACGATCCGCCCGTCCGTCTTCTCCGGACCCTGCATATGCAAGGCGAAGGGCGGCACCGTCAACGTGGGCGAGATCAGCAGATCGTATTGGCCAAAGAACCGCGCGGCGATGTTGCACAGCCGTTTGCGGGCCATGTTGGCATTGGTCAGCGCCTCGTCGTCATGCGGGGTTTGCAGCATCTTGACCAGGTGGGGAGACATCTCGGAGGCGTGGTCGGGCAGCCAGGCGCGCATCCCGGCCAGGTCACTGTCCGCCAGCACCAGGCCCCAGAAGTCATTGCCCGGATTGGACCAGCCCGGATCGGCCGGGACAACCTCGCAGCCCAGATCACGCTCGAACACCGTGGCGGCTTCGCGCACGACGCGGCGGACTTCGGGATCCACGGCGAGATAGCCGAAATCCTCGCTGAAGGCGATGCGCAGGGGGCGCAGCTGACCGGCGCGGGCCTCGTCCAGCCAGGCGATGTCGTTGGGTATGGTGTGGCGGTCGCGCATGTCCGGGCCGGCAATCACCGACAGCATCAGCGCGGCGTCTTCCACGCTGCGGGCCATCGGGCCGATATGTTCCAGGCTTTCCCAGCTGGAGACGCCGGGGAAGCGTTCGTCGCGGCAGCCGGGCCAGAGCGGGACACGCCCCATCGACGCCTTGACCCCCACCAGCCCGCAATGGGCCGAAGGGATACGCACCGATCCGCCGCCATCCGACCCGATGGCAAAGGGCGTGACCCCCGCCGCGACCGAAGCGCCGGACCCCGCCGAGGATCCGCCCGGCGTCAGGTCGGTGTTCCACGGGTTGCGCGTGGTCTCGAACACCGGGTTGTGGCCGACACCGCTGTAGCCGAATTCCGGCACGTTGGTCTTGCCCAGGATCACCGCGCCCGCATCCTTCAGCCGTTCGACGACGATGTCGTCATCCTCCGGCACGAAATCGCGGTAAAGGGTCGACCCCATGGCCGTCACCAGATCCTTGGTCGCCACCAGGTCCTTGATCCCCACGGGCACCCCGGCCAGCGGGCCCAGCGTTTCGCCCGCCGCGCGGGCCGCGTCCACCGCCGCCGCACTGCGCCGCGCCAGGTCGGGCGCGGGGGTGCAGAAGGCGTGCAGATGCGGTTCCGTCAGCTCCATCCGCGCGATCGCGGCTTCTGTCACTTCGGCGGCGGAAAGACGACCGTCGCGCACGGCCTCGGCGATGTCGCCGGCGGACAGGGCGGCGTAGCTTTCATGGTCCAGGCTCATGCGGGGATCTCCTCTTGTGGTTGATCTTGCGGTTGGTCGAGACGGAAGTGACAGGCGGCGGAATGGGCACCCAGCTGCGTCAGCGGCGGGGCCGCGCGCGCGCAAAGATCCTGCCCGATGGGACAGCGTCCGTGAAACCGGCAGACATTCGGATCGGGGTCGATGGGACTGCGCGGTTCGCCGTTCAGGCGCACGCGGCCCTGCGCGTCACTGCCCGGAATCGCCGACAGCAGCGCATGGGTATAGGGATGCGCGGGCCGCTCGAAGATCTGCTTCACCGGGGCGCATTCGATGATCTTGCCCAGATACATCACCGCCACGCGGTCACAGACCAGCTTGACCACGTTCAGATCATGGCTGACGAAGAGGTAGCTCATCCCCAGCGTTTCGCGCAACTCTCCCAAAAGTTGCAGAATGACCACCTGGACCGAAACATCCAGCGCCGATGTCGGCTCGTCCAGGATCAGCAGGTCGGGGCGCAGGATGATGGCGCGGGCGATGCCCACGCGGGCCTTCTGCCCCCCCGACAGCTGGTGCGGATACCGGCTGAGCAATTCTTCCGGCAGGCGGGTGATGCGGGCGGCCTCGTTCACGGCCTCTGTCACCTCGGCGCGAGAGGTGCGGCCCCCCAGACGGCGCAGCGGATCGGCGATGCTGTCGAAGATACGGAACTGCGGGTTCAGGCTGTCGGTGGGATCCTGGAACACCACCTGGATCCGCTTGCGCTGATCGTGGCGGCCGAACTGGCGGGCCGGGATCTCTCCGATGCTCTGCCCGTCGATGCGGATCGCGCCGGCGGTGGGGTCGATCAGCCGCGACAGCACCCGCACCAGCGTGGATTTGCCACAGCCGGATTCGCCTACCAGCCCCAGGCTTTCGCCCCGCGCGATGGTCAGGTTCACCCCGTCCACCGCGTGCAGCTGGCCGGATTTCGTCGGGTAGATCTTTTCCAGGTCTTCCAGTTCCAGAAGCGGGGCGGCGGTCATGCGCTTTCCTTCCATGGCATGTGGCAGGCCACTTCATGCGTGGCGTCCAGCGGGCGGTAGGGCAGGGGCGCCGCGCAGGCCTCCGTGCCGCGCGGGCAGCGATGGATGAACCGGCAGGGCGGCAGGTCGCGGCGCAGATCGGGGAGGGAACCGGGGATCGCGGCCAGATCCTCCAGCCGGGAGGCGCCGTGCGGCGTCGCCTTCATCAGCAGGCTGGTATAGGGATGCGCGGCCCGGTCGAAGATATCGCCTGTGGTGCCCTGTTCGACGATATGGCCCGCATGCATCACCGCGAACCGGTCGCAATATTCCGACGCCAGCGTCAGATCATGGGTGATCAGGATGGTGGACATCCGCCGTTGCGAGGATTTCTCCCGGATCAGGTCCATGATCACCGCCTGCGTGGTCACGTCCAGCCCGGTGGTCGGCTCATCCGCGATCAGCAGCTCGGGTTCGCTGGCAAAGGCGAGGGCGATCATGACCCGCTGGCACATGCCGCCCGACAATTCGAACGGATAGGCGTGGTAGCGGCGTTCGGGATCCGGGATGCGCACCTCGGCCAGCGCGGCGATGGCGGCCTTGACCGCGTCCTTGCGGGGCAGGGCGCGGTGGGCGCGCAGCACGTCGACGATCTGCTCCCCGATGGAACGGATGGGGTTCAGCGCCGCCCGCGCGTTCTGGAAGATCATCGTCATCCGCTTGCCCCGCAGGGCTGCGACCTCGGCATCCGTGGCGGCCAGCAGGTCGACCCCGCCGGCGTTCATCCGATCCGCCGTCACCCGCGCCGACCCGCCCAGCAGCCGCATCACCGCATAGGCGGAGACGGATTTGCCCGAACCGCTTTCGCCGACCAGCCCCATCGTCTCCCCCCGCGCAAGCTGGAAGGACACGTTTTCAAGCGCATGGACAGTGCCGTCGCGGGTGCCGAAATCAACCTTGAGGTTCTGGATATCGAGAATGGGAACCGGGGTCATGTGCGGCCTTTCGGGTCAATGATGTCGCGCAGCCCGTCGCCCAGCAGGTTGAAGCAGAAGACGGCCAGAACCAGCGCGAAACCGGGAAAGAAGAAGATCCACCATTCGCCGGAGAAGATGTAATTGGCGCCCTCGGACACCATGATCCCCCATTCCGGCGTCGGCGGGCGCACGCCCAGCCCGATAAAGGACAGCCCGGCCGCGTTCAGGATCGCCCAGCCCAGGTTCAGCGAGACCTGCACCATCATCGGCGGCAGGATGTTGGGCACCAGGTGCACCGCCAGGATGCGCGCCGACCCGTTGCCGTTCAGGCGCGCCGCCTCCACGAAGCCGGCATCGCGGCGGCTGTTCACCTCTGCGCGGGCAAAGCGGATGTAGAACGGCAGGTTGATGATCGCGGTGGCGTAGACGATGTTCCACACCGTGTTGCCCAGGGCCGCGACCACACCCATGGCCAGCACGAACAGCGGAAACGCCATGATCGTGTCGACGCCCCGCCCGACCAGCCGGTCTGTCCAGCCGCCGAAATAGCCCGCCGCCGACCCCAGCCCCAGCCCCAGCACAAAGGAGATGCCGACCGCCGCAATGGCGATGCCGAAATCCACCCGCGTGGCGACGATGGTGCGCGACAGGATATCGCGGCCCAACTGGTCGGTGCCGAAGGGATGTGCCCAGCTGGGCGGTTGCAATGTGTCCGAGGACGTCGCCAGCGGATCGTAGGGGGCGATCACCTCGCCCAGCACGGCGGCCAGGACGAACATCACGAACAGCGCCATGGCAAAGGCCGTCAGCGGGTTGGACCGCATCGCATGGGCAAAGCCGGACCAGACATTGGCCAGCGCCGAAGGCGCCCGTGCGGCGGGGGCGGGATTGGTCTGGTCAGTCATCGTAACGCACCCTCGGATCGACAAGCATGTTCAGGATATCCACCCCGAGGTTCAGCAGGATGTAGAGGACGGCCATCATCACGACAAAGCCCTGGATCGCCGCGTAATCCGAGGTCAGCACCGCCTCCACCGCGTAGGATCCGATGCCGGGCCAGCCAAAGACTTGTTCGATCAGCACGTTGGCCCCCAGCAGGAAGGAAAAGATCATGCCCAGGATGTTCACCACCGGCAGCAGTGCGTTGCGGAACCCGTAGGTCCACAGGATCTTGCGGCGGGGCAGGCCCTCGGCGCGGGCGGTGGTGATGAATTCGCTGCCCAGCACCCCGATCATCGAGGCCCGCGTCATCCGTGCCAGCGGCGCCAGCGCGAAGAGGCCAAGGGAGATCGCCGGCAGGATCAGCTGCCCCATCGCCGCGCGGGCGGTGCCGATGTCGCCCGCGATCAGCGCGTCGATGGTGAAGAAGCCGGTTATGGTGGGCGGGATCGGGAAATAGATCGCCAGCCGTCCGATGGGCGAGGGCGACCAGCCGAGTTTGTAGTAAAAGACAAAGATCAGGACGAGCGCGGTGAAGAACGACGGAAAGGCCGCCGCCGCCGTTACCGTGCCCCGGCACAGGTGGTCGATCCAGGAGCCGGGATTGACCGCCGCCCATAGCCCCAGCGGCACCGCCACGACGATGGCGAACACCAACGCATAAAGCGTCAGCTCGAAGGAGGCGGGCAGGCGCCGCACCAGGTCGGTCAGCACCGGCTGGCCGGAATTGAAGGACCGTCCCAGATCGCCTTGCACCAGATCGCCCACATAGGCGCCGAACTGCACGATCAGCGGCTGGTCCAACCCCAGTCGGGCCCGCGTCTCCGCGATGGAATCTGCCGTGGCGGAGGGGCCTGCGAAATAGGCCGCCGGATCGCCGGGCAGCGTGTGGCTGATCACGAAGGTGATGATGATCACCCCGATCAGGCTGGGGATCGCGCTGAGGAAACGTTTGCCGATCATGCGGATCATGCCAGCGCCTCGAACAATTGGGCGGAGGTTCCGACGGTGCCGAACAGCCCGTCGCCCATGGTGGTGAACGTCAGGATGGCGGCGTGGTTATGGGCCAGCGAGGCGGCACAGCAATCGTCCAGCAACATGCATTCAAAGCCGCGATCATTGGCGTCACGCATGGTGGTGTGCACGCAGCAATCGGTGGTCACGCCGGTAAAGATCAGGTTGCGAATGCCGCGTGCGTGCAGCACCTGCTCCAGATCGGTGGCGTAGAAGGCGCCCTTGCCCGGCTTGTCGATGATCGGCTCGCCGGGGGCGGGGGTCAGCTCGGGAACGATCTCCCAGCCGGGTTCGCCCCGTGTCAACATGCGCCCCTTGGGTCCGGCTGTGCCGATTTCGGCCCCCTCGCGGGCCGACCGCCAGCGCTTGTTCTCGTTCAGATCGGCCAGGTCCGGGCGGTGGCCTTCGCGGGTGTGGATCACCGGGAACCCCAGATCGCGCATCCGGTCCAGTACTGCGCGGATCGGGTTGACCACGGCGCGCATCGGGGCGGGATCGGCGCCATGCTGGGAGACCCAGCCGCCGGGATCACAGAAATCGCGCTGCATGTCGATGATGATCAGCGCCGTGTCGGCGGGGGAGAACCGGCCATCGAAAGGCCAGGCATAGGGGGCGGATCGGACTTGCGGAAAATCGGTCATGCGGCTGCTCCGGTCAGGGTGGCGATGACATCGTCGGAGGTCGCGATGGACCCCCACAACCCGTTGGAGAGGCGAAATATCTCAACCTGCGCATCGTGGTTGGCGGCCTCGGCGGCGCCGCAGCAATCCTCAAGCAGCAGGCATTCAAAGCCCCGGTCGTTGGCGTCGCGCAGGGTGGATTGTACGCAGCAATCCGTGGTCACCCCCGCGATCATCAGGTTGCGGATGCCACGGGTGCGCAACACGGTTTCCAGATCGGTGCCCATGAAGGCGCCCTTGCCCGGCTTGTCGATCACGATTTCACCGGGGGCGGGGGTCAGCTCGGGAATGATGTCCCAGTTCGGTTCCCCGCGGATCAGGTAGCGGCCCAGAGGCCCCTGCGCGCCGATGCCGTTGCCGTTCAGCTGTTGCGAGCGCCACAGCTTGTTCGGCGGCAGGTCGCTGAGGTCGGGTCGGTGGCCTTCGCGGGTGTGAATGATGGTGAATCCGGCCGGGCGCAGCGTGGCCAGCAGGGATTGCAGCGGCGCGATGGGGCGGCGGGTGTTGCTCAGATCGGCGCCGCGTGAATGCACCCAACCGCCAGTTCCGCAGAAATCGATCTGCATGTCGATGATGACAAGTGCGGTATTCTCGGGGCGAAGATCCCCGTCGAATGGCCAGGGATAGAGGCCGGGCACATGGATGGTCATGCGGCTGCTCCTTGCGGTGGTGGATGGCTGTGCAGGCAGGTGGGTCGGGGGAGGGTCGGGGGGCGGAAGGGGCCGCCCCCCGGTCCTGTCATTCCGCGCGGGAAACGGTGCGGAAGTCGAGGAAGGTGTGGAACCAGTAGACATAGCCTTCGATGTCGGTCTGCATGGCGACGTCCATGAAATCCTGGGCGATCGGCACTTTCGGCAGCTCGGTCATCACCATGTCGATGATGTTGGTGATCTCCCCTTCATAGGCGGCGGGATCTTCTTCGAACCGGGCTTTCTGGATTTCGGCATCCAGCGTCTCGTCGACATGGGAGGCGACGTTGAACACCGAATTGTTGGCGCCGTAATAGGTCCAGTAGAAGTGGTATTCCGGCCAGTCCAGCCAGGCGTGGAAGCTGGTCACCGCCATCGGCATGGATTTTTCCAGCATCTTGGAAAACCAGTTGGAGCCGGGCACCTTCTCGATCGCCACGTCGACGCCGATCTTCTTCAGGTTCTGCTGAATCAGCAGGGCGATCGGCTCCCGGACCGTGGCGCGGGACAGGTCCAGATAGATGGTGCTTTCGAACCCGTCGGCATAGCCCGCTTCGTCCAACAGGGCCTTGGCCTTCTCAAGGTCGGTGGAATAGGGGCTTTTGACCGGCCAGTCGGCGGCATAACCTGCGCCCGGTTCGGCGCCGTACATCGGCGCGGCGCGGCCGTAGAACGCATCGCTCATGATCGCGTCATAGGGGATCGCATAGGCCATGGCCTCCCGCACCTTGGGATTGTCGAACGGCGGCATGGTGACGTTCATTTCCAGGTTCACGATGGCCGATTGCTTGGGTACGCCGATGACCTTCAGGCCCGGATCTTCTGCCAGTTCGGCGAAGTCCTTGGGCGGCAACCCGACCGAGACATCGACATCGCCGTTTTCCAGCAGCGCGCGCCGGGTGCCGGCGGCGGCGATCTGGCGGTAGACGACGGTCTTCATCGCGGGCAGGTCGCCGTTTTTCCAATCGTCGTAACGTTGAAAGACGATCTCGTTGCCGGGCGTCCAGCGCACCACGTCATAGGCGCCGCCGCCGGCGGTGTTGTTGGCCAGCCATTCGGTGGCCCAGGGGTCGTCTTCGGTGGCATGTTCCAGCGCCAGATCGGAGTTCAGCACGATCGGGATCGGCGTGGTCAGGTCCGGCAGCGCCAGCTTGTTGCCGTCGGGGACCGTGATGCGAAAGGTGTGTTCATCCACCGCTTCGAACTGGTCGGGTTCGGTCAGCGACCCGGCGCCCATCTGGATCAGCGGGAAGCCACCTGCGGCCACCGCGCGGTCAAAGGACCATTTCACGTCCTTCGCCTCCACCGGGGAGCCGTCGTGAAAGGTCGCGTCCTCGCGCAGTTTGAAGGTCAGCACCTTGCCGTCTTCGCTGACCTCCCATTCGGTCGCCAGTTCGGGCAGGACCTGGGTCTTGTCGTAGACCTGGGTGCCGTCTTCCAGCGTCTTGACGCCGTGCTTGACCAGCCGGTCATAGACATGCAGCGCGACGAGGCGGGTGTAATCGTTGGATGTGGGGGTCTGGGTATCGAGGGAGTTCGGCCCCTGTTCGCCCACGGCGATGATCACGTCCTGGCGCGATTGCGCCATGGCGGGGAAGGCCGCCGAGGAGGCGATCAGCGCGCTGAGGCTCAGCGCCTTGATCGTGGCAGAAATGGTCATTTCAGGCTCCTGTTGGATCGGTTGGAGACTCTCTTGTGACGCGGGGAGGAAGGGCGCCGCCTGGTCTCCCCCTTACCTGACGTCTGGCGGATTGCAGTGGCGAGGTTCGGCCGGGAAAGAAATGCCGGGATCATCGGATGTGGGGAATATTTCCTCTGTGCATACAATCAATGGCGCGAAAATGTGCAAAAGATGAATCTGACTCGTCTATTCGACGAGATTTTTGTTCGTATTGTTCGAGGAAGAGGTTTTGTGTTCGATTCGCGTGCCGCGCCTCGAAACACCGGGCCCGCCCCACAGGCCCGCCTGCCCGTAAGGCGCTGCGGTGGAGGGCCGCGACCTGCGCGCGGATACGGCAGAAAATGATTAACATAATCATGATTAGCCGTGCTGAGTTCAAAGGGCGCGCCACAATCGCGGGCGCAGGCCTGTTCCCCGGCAGGGACAACGGCTTTTCGTGCATTCGGACCAACGTCCTACTGGATTGACCGGCGACACCCCTTAAATGTTCACCCCGGGGACTGCGCCCTTTTCCGGTTGCCTGCGCCCCGCGCAACCACGAAACAGCAGCAAAAAAGGTCATGCGCATGTCCGGCAAACTCCACCTCCCCCTGGATCCGCAGGAGGATCTGATCCTCGCCAATCCGGGCGGTCGCGTTCAGATCGTGCTGTTCATCGACTACGCCGACCGCCGGCAACGACGGGTGCGCGATATCCTGTCGCGGGCGGCGGCCCGGCCGGGGGCGCAGGGGGCGCGGGTGGCGGTACGCTTTGTCCCGCCGGCCGAGTCCGGTGACAGCACCGACCTGGCCGCGCGCGCCGCCATTGCCGCCCATTGGCAAGGGGCGCTGGCGCAGATGCACGAGGCTTTGTTCTGCGTTCCCGCCGACCTGGACGAAGATACGATCCGGGGCATCGCCCGCGATCTGGACCTGGACAGCGTCGCGCTGATGGCCGACCTGAGGTCCGACCGGACCGACGCCGTGCTGCGCCGGCATTTCCAGTCCTACGAGGCCTCCGGCGCGATGCAAAGCCCGGCGATGTTCATCGACGGCCGCAGCTATGACGGCACCTGGGACGAGACCAGCGTGATGGAGGCGGTGTCGAAACCGCTGGGCCTGCGCCTGCACCTGGCCAGCCAGGATTTCTTCCATTGGGCGGCCTCTGCCGGGCTGGTGCTGGTGCTGGCGACGATCGCGGCGCTGCTGGTGGTGAACCTGGGCGCGGCAGAGATATACGACCATGTCAGCCACATGGCGGTCGGCCTGTCCTTTGGCGACTGGGCGCTGAACCTCAGCCTGGCGCATTGGGTCAATGACGGGCTGATGGCGCTGTTCTTCCTGCTTGTCGGGATCGAGATCAAGCGCGAGATCATCAATGGAGAGCTGAGCACCATGGACAAGGCGATCCTGCCGGTCCTTGGTGCATTGGGCGGGATGGCGGTGCCGGCGCTGATTTATTACGGCGTGAATTTCGGTACGGACACGGTGCATGGCTGGGGCATACCCATGGCCACAGATATCGCCTTTACCCTCGGGATCCTGGCGCTGCTGGGCAGCCGGGTTCCCACTTCTCTCAAGGTCTTTGTCTCCGCGCTGGCCATCGCCGACGATCTGGGTGCCATTGTGGTGATCGCGCTGTTCTACGGCCACGGTTTCCACCTGGATGCGCTGATCTGGGCGCTGGTGGTGATCGCGGCGATGGCAGGCATGAACATGTCGCGGATCTATGCGCGCACGCCTTATGTCATCCTGGGCGTGGTCCTGTGGTATTTCGTCCTGCAAAGCGGGCTGCACGCCACGCTGGCCGGGGTGCTGACCGCCGCGCTGATCCCCTCGCGCCCGGCTGCCAATGTCGAGGGCGTGGCCATCCATGCGCGAGAAGTGATCGAGGGCGAAGTCGGCAAGGACGAGGTCAGCCCCCTGGCGATGGCCCGGCTGAGCGCCGCCGTCGATCGCCTGCGCGAACCGGGCTTCCACCTGCAACATCGGCTGGAAAGCTGGTCGAACTTCATGATCCTGCCGCTGTTCGCCTTCTTCAACACCGGGATCGCGCTGGCCGGGGGGCTGAACCTGGTCGCGCCCGAGGTTCTGGGTGTGATCCTGGGCCTTTACCTGGGCAAGCCGCTGGGGATCATGCTGTTCGTCTGGCTGGGGGTGCGCACCGGCTGGGCGCGGTTGTCGTCGGAAATCAGCTGGCGGCAGCTGTTCGGCGCCGCCTCTCTTTGCGGGGTCGGGTTCACCATGTCGATCTTCATCGCCTCCGCCGCCTTTACCGAACCGGCGCTTGGCGGGGTGAAGCTGGCGATCCTGCTGGCCTCTCTGATGGCGGCGGTCTCCGGCTCCCTGCTGCTGATGTCAAAGCCCCAGAGCAGCGCCGCGGCGCATTCGGATTGATTCCGGTCCGGGGTCGGCGCGCCTCCGGGGCGGGCCGATCCCCGCGGGACGCGTCAATCGTCCTCCCGCAGGGTGGAACCTTCGGGAGGGGCGCGGCGGATGTTGCGCTTCAGATCCAGGATATAGCCGATGATGGCGGCGACGGCCTCCCAATGTTCCGTCGGGATCTCCTGGTCGATTTCGGCGACGTCATACAGCGCCCGGGCAAGGGGTCGGTTCTCGATCACCGGTATGTCGTTGTCCCGCGCCAGCTGCCGGATCCGGGCGGCCATCAGATCGGTCCCCTTGGCCAGGCAACTGGGCGCTAGATCGTGGCCGGATTCGTATTTCAGCGCGACGGCGAAATGGGTCGGGTTGGTCAGGACGACGGTGGCGCGGGGCACGGCGGTGGCGATACGCTGGCGCGACCTGTCGCGGCGCAGGCGGGCGCGGCGGGCGCGAATCTGGGGGTCCCCCTCGGTTTCCTTGTGCTCGTCCTTGATCTCCTGAAGGGACATGCGCTGTTTGCGCCGCCAGTCGAAACGCCGCCAGAGGATATCGGCCACCGCGACAGCCGCCACCAGCACCAGCGTCAGGCCCAGCATCACCATCGCCTGCTGCCGGGTCTGGCTCAGGATTGTCTCGGGCAGGACGCCCTGCACCTGCCAGATGGCCGAAACGGCGTCATAGGTTACCCATAGGCCGATTGCGCCAACCACCAGCACCTTGGCGATGTTCTTGAGGAAATCCACCAGCGTGGTGGCGGAGAACATCCGTTTCAGGCCCGCCAGGGGCGAGATCTTGGACAGTTTCGGCACGATCCGCTCCACCGCGACCACGGTCTGGCCCTGGATCGCCACCCCGGCCAGCGCACCCAGGATCATAAGCCCCAGCACTGGCGCCATCGCCCGACCCACGCCCAGAGACAGACCCCAGGTGACGCCGCCGATATCCGCGATGCCCTGCCGCCCCTCGCCCACCGTGACCTGTCCGGCGGTTTCGAAGATGCTGCGCAGGGTGCCGGCCAGCCGGGCGATGACCAGCGGCATGACAAAGCCCGCGATCAGCGTCAGCGACAGGACGGAGGTCAGGTTTCCCGTCTCCTTGGAGGAGGCGACATCGCCCTTTTCCCGCGCCTTCTGAAGGCGGCGCTCTGTCGGCTCCTCGGTCTTGTTCGACTTGTCTTCGTCTTCGGCCATCGCGCGCCCCTAGAAGACCAGGAGGCCCAGCCAGTCGCTGAACCCTTCGGTGAACTGGCGCAGCATCATCGGCGCCGAGACGACCAGCACCAGCAAGCCGGAGAAGATCAGGACAGGCGCCGCCACGAAGAAGACCGGCAGGTTCGGCATCATCCGGTTTGCCAGCCCCAGCCCAAGGTTCAGCAGCAGCCCCATCACGTAGAACGGTGCCGCGATGGACATGCCCATGTAGAAACTTTGCCCGACGGCGCGCAGGATCTGGTGGGACAGGTCCTGCGACATCAGCTGGCCGCGCGGGAACACGTCGTAGGACAGGGCCATGGCGCCGATGATGACATGGTGCAGATCCATGGCAAAGATCAGCGCCACGCCGGCCAGCATCAGCCCGGTGGAAATCAGGGTAGAGCCCTGGAACGATCCCATTTCGGGGGCGAAGGCGTTGGACAGCCCGGCGATCAGCCCGACCTGGTAGCCGGCGAATTGCAGTGCCGTGAGCAGGATCCGCGCGGTTATCCCGATCCACAGGCCGATCGTGATCTCGATGGCGAAACTGGCGACAAGGGCGGGGAAATCATCCAGCACCAGCGGGGCGGGCGCAACCGCCGGGCGCAGCGCCAGCGACAGAACCAGCGCCATGGCCAGCCGGTGACGGACCGGGATGAACGTCTCTCCGAAACCGGGCATGAACATGACCAGCGCGCCGATCCGGGCAAAGACCAGCGCGGCAGTCATGAATTCGGCGGTCAGAAGGGCCGTCAGGTCCATCCCTACTTGCCGACCGTGGCCACGGTGCGCAGCGACACCTTGCGATGCACCTCGTTATGCGACAGCACGGCGGTCATCGGGCTGACCCGTTCCAGCATCAGCCGGACAAAGGACCGGATTTCCGGGCTGACGAGCAACGCGGGCCATTGGTCCTGTTCGGCGAATTTCTGGATCTCCTTGCGGGCGTCGATGACGAATTCCTGCACCCGTTGCGGCGACATCACGAAGTTCCGGTCCTCGCCATTGATGCGCAGCGCCTCGATGAATTCCTTCTCCCAGGCGGGCGACATGCCGATCACCGAAATGAACCGCGATTCGTCGGCCAGCGCGTTGCAGATCTGGCTGGCCAGGCGGCGGCGCACCTGTTCGGTGATGCTCACCACGTTGGAGGTCGTCCGCTTGGCCTCGGCGATGGCCTCGACGATCAGGGGCAGGTTGCGGATGGAGACCCGTTCCGCCAGCAGCGCCTGCAAGACGTGCTGCACCAGCACCACGGGCGCATTTCCGGGAATTTCATTGGCCAGCTTCTGGTAGTCGCGGTCCAGCCCGTCGATCAGGTCGCGGGTGGCGCCATAGGTGACCAGATCGGCCATATTTTCCTTCACCACCTCTGTCAGATGGGTGGTGATGACGCTTTCGGGATCGACCACGGTCAGCCCGCGGGCCTCGGCCTGGGGGGCGTATTGCGGGTCGATCCACAGCGCTTCGAGACCAAAGGTCGGATCCTTGGCGCGTTCGCCCGGCACGGCCAGGTCGCCGGGATTGACCACCATCATGCCCATCGGCCGCACCTCGCCGCGCGCCATCTCGACGCCCTGCACAAGGATGGCATAGGTCAGCGCGGGCAACATCGGTTCGTCCTTGATCCGCACCGAGGGCAGGACAAAGCCGAATTCACGGGCAAAGAGGTTGCGCAGGCTCTTGATCTTGCCGGCCAAGGCCGCGTCGGAATTCGAGATCAGCGGCACCAGCGCCTCCCCCAGCTCCAGCCGCAGGGCGTCCAGTTTCAGGGTCTCGCTGACGCTTTCCTCGGCCGGGGCGGCCTGGGCGCGGCGTTCTGCGGCGGCGGTGGCCTCCTGAGCGCGGGTCAGGGCGGCGGCGCGGCGCTGCATGGCGACGCCCAGCCCGACCATCGCGGCGGCCAGCAGGACAAAGATCAACGTCGGGAACCCCGGCAGCAATCCGATCACTCCCAGTAGCCCCGCCGACATGAACAGCGCCTTGGGAAAGCGCGACAGCTGGCCCAGCACCGCCTCGTTGGCCGCGCCTTCGGTGCCGCCCTTGGTCACGATCAGCCCGGCGGCCAGCGACACGATCAGCGCGGGGATCTGCGTGACCAGCCCGTCGCCGATGGTCAGCACGGTGTAGTTGTTCGCCGCCTCGGTCAGCGACAGCCCGTGTTGCAGGATGCCGATCAGGATGCCGCCGATCACGTTGATCAGGGTGATGATGATCCCCGCCACCGCATCGCCGCGCACGAATTTCGACGCCCCGTCCATGGCGCCGAAGAACCCGCTTTCGTCCTCCAGCTCCTTGCGGCGGCGGCGGGCTTCGTCCTCGTCGATCAGGCCGGCGCCCATGTCGGCGTCGATGGCCATCTGCTTGCCCGGCATGGAATCGAGGGAGAACCGCGCCGTGACCTCGGCAATCCGGGTGGAGCCCTTGGTGATCACCACGAAGTTGATCACCACCAGGATCGCGAAGACGACGATCCCGATGATGAAATTGCCCGAGACCATGAATTGCGAGAACCCTTCGATCACGCCGCCGGCGGCATGGGTGCCGCTGTGCCCCTCCGACAGGATCAACCGGGTGGAGGCGACGTTGAGCGACAGGCGCAGCATCGTCACCACCAGAAGAAGCGTGGGAAAGGAGTTGAATTCCAGCGGCTTGGGTATCCACAGCGCGACCATCAGCACCAACACCGACAGCGCCAGCGAAATCGCCAGCCCGACGTCCAGGATCGCTGCGGGCAGCGGCACGAACAGCACCGCCAGCACCGCCGTCACCCCCAGGGCGAAGCCGACATCGCGATTTGCCAGGCCCTTGCCTTTCAGGTCGAACGTGGCGCCAGGACCGGCGCTGCGGCGGGCCTGCGTGGTCATGGCCGCCCCCCGGCGAAGGTTGCACCGAACAGCGGTTGCAGGGCCGCGCTGGCGGTCAGGCTATGGGCGCCCGCCTCTGCGGTGGTCAGCCACGAGGTCCAGGCCGGGCCGCCGCGCGCCGGGCGTGGACTGCGGAGGGGACCGGTGCGGGGGGCCGGGGCGTTGGCCAGGGTGACGGCGCGCGCGGCCAGGTCGCGAAACGCGGCGATACGGCTGTTGGCCGTCGCGACGTTGCGGTCCAACCGCGCCAGGTAGCCGGCGCCCACGTCCGGGGTGCCCGAATGATAGGCCGCCGCTGCCTCTGCCCAACTGCCCCGGTTGCGATGGTGCCGCAGCAGCAGGCGGGCCGCGTAATCCACGTTGGCCGCCGGATCCAGCCCGTCATCGACGGTTGCGAATGCCTCGGGATGCCAGCGCAGGTTGATCTGCATGCAGCCGATATCAACCGACCGGACGCCACGGTCCAGCTCGGATTGCACCCAGTCACGGGCGGCGGCGCGGCTGGCGAAAAAGCGGCCGTCGCCATCGGAATTGGCGGTCCAGGGCCAGATCGTGTGCTGCCCCTCGTGGGTCATCCCGGCCTCTTGCAGGCCGATGCCCAACAGCAGGTTGTCAGGGATGGCGTGACGGAGCTGCGCCAGCAGGATTTCCCGCACGCAAACCCCCTGCGCGGCAGCTCTGGAGGGGGGGGCGCCGTCAGCCGGGGCGGGCTGGACCCGGGGCGTTGCGGCAGCCGTAGGCCGGTAGAACCCGCGCCAATCCGCCTGCGCCACCGCGCCCTGCCCGATCAGCAGCGCCAGCGCGATCATCGGAAGGGCCCGGCGCATCACACGCCCCCGCTGACGATCAGGTCGAACACCCGGTCCGACAGCGCCTTGACGGTGGCATACATGAACGGCGTGAACACCAGCAGCCCCAGGAAAATGGCGGCGATCTTGGGCACGAAAGTCAGGGTCATTTCCTGAATCTGCGTCAGCGCCTGGAAGAAGGCGATGCACAGACCCACCGCCAGCGCGATCGCCATGATCGGCGCCGCAGCATAAAGCACGGTCAGGAACGCGTCCGACAGGATCGTGTGGGTGTCAGCCTCCGTCACGTTGCCCCCATCGGCCGGTCAGACCGGCATCCGCATGATTTCCTGATAGGCTTCGACCAGCTTGTCCCGGACCGTCACCGCAACGCGCACGGTGGATTCCAGCTCCAGCGTGGCCTCGACCACCTGTTGCGTGTCGATCTGCCCGGTTAGCCCGGCCTGCGCCGTCGCCTCGGCGCTGCGCATGGTATGCAGGGTATCGGTCCCTGCCTCCGCCACAAGATCGGCAAAGCTGACGCCGGTCTCCTCTGCCTGCGGCGCAACGGCATCGCCCTTGATCTCCTGCGAGGCGCGATAGGCGCCGTTGACCGCCGTGTTGGACAGAAGTGAGGTGAAATCGGCCATGCGGCGCCCCTATTTCAGCAGATCAAGAAGGGAGGAGCGCATGCGCCGCGCCGTCTCGAACATGTTCAGATTGGCTTCGTAGCTGCGGGAGGCTTCACGCATGTTGCTCATCTCCATCACCGTCTGCACGTTGGAGACCTTGACGAAGCCGTCGGGATCCGCCGCCGGGTGGGAGGGGTCATAGCGCAGTTCGAACTCCGTGGTGTCGCGGGTGATGTCTGCGACCTCCACCATGGAGGCACCACTGTCGCGGTCCACCATCTCGGCGAAGGAGATGACCTTGCGCTGGTAAGGGTCCGCCCCCGGCGTGCTGCCCGAAGACGCGGCGTTGGCGACGTTCTCCGATACGACCTTCAGCCGCTCTCCCTGGGCGCGCATGCCGCTGGCGGCGACGGAGAGAATGGATTTCAGACTATCCATGGCGGCCTACCTGATGCCGGTGACGGCCAGCGTCACCAGATCATGGCCCTTGCGGTAGAGATCGGCGGCCAGGCGGTAATTTTCGCTGACCTCGGCGGATTTGATCGTCTGCTGTTCCAGCGTGACATTGTTGCCGTCCAGCCCGGCCTCCCATGCGGTGGCGTCTTCCTCCACCCGGACGGGTGCGGTGGATTTGCTGCTGCCCTGAATATGTCCGGCGTTGGTGACGGCCAGACCGGCGGGACTGCGGGTGTCGTTCACCATCTGGGAAAACGCGCCGACATCGCGCGCCTTGTATCCCGGCGTGTCCGCATTCGCGATGTTCTGGGCCACGACGTCCTGCCGCGCCCCCAGCCAGCGCATCCGCTGGGAGGCCATCTGGAAAAAGGACATGCCGGAAAGCTTCATCAAGTGTTCCCTTTCGGTTTATTCAAGGATAGCATGAATAAAATCCACCTCGCAATGGATAGAATCCATGCATACAGCCTTTTCTGAGCTTGCCAGTACTACCCGTGGCATAGAGAGATCCCGCATCACCGGAGAGGTGGCAGCGGTGCTGGGGCTGGTGCTGACCGTTACCGGGCTGGAACGCGCGGTGGGCATCGGGTCGCGCTGCGTCGTGGCTGGCCGCAAGGGGGAGGTGCTGGGCGAAGTGGTCGGCATCGACACCAGCGGCACCCGCCTGTTGCCGTTCGGCAGCTGGGACGGCGTGATGACGGGGGACAAGGTCACGCTGCGCGAAGACGGCGATGTGATTCGCCCCGATGACAGTTGGATCGGTCGGGTGGTCGATGCCCTGGGCCGGCCGCTGGACGGACAGGGGCACCTTCCCGAAGGGCAGGACGACCGCCCCCTGCTGGGCAAGCCTCTGCCCGCGTTTCAACGCCGCCGGGTCGGGGCGCGGATCGAAACGGGGGTCAAGGTGATGGATGTATTCACCCCGTTGTGCCAGGGCCAGCGGATGGGTGTGTTCTCCGGTTCGGGGGTGGGGAAATCGACGCTGATGGCCATGCTGGCGCGCAATTCGGAGGCCGACGTGATCGTGGTCGGGCTGGTCGGTGAACGCGGCCGCGAGGTACAGGATTTCCTGCAAGAGGATCTGGGCCCCGAGGGGCTGGCCCGCGCCGTGGTCGTGGTGGCCACCGGGGACGAGCCGCCGCTGATGCGCCGGCAATCCGCCTGGACCGCCACCGCCATCGCCGAACATTTCCGCGACGCGGGCAAGCAGGTGTTGCTGTTGCTGGACAGCGTGACCCGCTTTGCCATGGCCCAGCGGGAGATCGGATTGGCCGGTGGGGAACCTCCCACCACCAAGGGCTATCCCCCCACGATCTTTGCCGAACTGCCCCACATGATGGAACGTGCCGGGCCCGGTGCCGGGACAGGCGGCGATATCACCGCGATCTACACCGTGCTGGTTGAAGGCGACGACATGGACGATCCGATCGCCGACGCGGTGCGCGGCATTGTCGACGGCCATATCGTGCTGGATCGTCGCATCGCGGAGGGCGGGCGCTTCCCGGCGGTGAACCTGCTGCGGTCGGTTTCCCGCCTGCTGCCGGGCTGTCACACACCCGCCGAATACGCCGTCTACAAGGCCGCGCGCACCGCCCTGGCCCGTCATGCCGACATGGAGGAGCTGGTGCGCATCGGCGCCTACCGCGAAGGCTCCGACGCGGAGGTCGACGCCGCGATCCGGTTCTTCGGCCCGGTCGACACCTTCCTGGGTCAGCGCAAGGGGCAAAGCATGGAGGCGGACCAGACCTTTGCCCATCTTTATACCCAGCTGGGAGACGCCGGGATCCCCGTGGACCTGCCCCCGCCCGAAATCACCGCAGAGGCAGAAACCCCGCCGGATTCCCAGACCCCCGCCGCAACGCGGCCACGGGGGGAGGGGTTGATGACGATGTAGGCCGGGATCGGGGGCGGCGCCGTGATGGGCACTGCCCCTGCGGGGAACTGCGTGGTTACAGCCGGATATCTTCCAGCCGCTGGTCGCCGGGCAGTTTCGACCGTTCCAGAATGATCTGGGAGATCGCGCGCGCCCGGATCGGATCCAGCGCGGCCATGATCGGCGCGGCGGCGCGTTCATCCATGGTGCCCAGAACCATCACCGTGACCTCGATATCCAGATCGTTCATGATCACGGCGGCGTCTTTGGGCTTCATGTTCTGATACAGCGCGACCAGCCGGTCGACATCGCGGGTATGGGCGGATTCCACCTTGTCCAGCAAACCTTCCAGCGCCATCTGCAACTCGCCCAGACGGTCCTGTTCCAGCTTCAGTGTCTCCTGCGCCAGCTCCAGCTCTGCCGCGCGCTGGTCCAGCGTGTCGCGGCGGGTGGACAGCAGGTCACGCTCTTCGCGAATGGTGGTCAGCATCTCCTCCGGCGTCGCCTCGCATTGCGCGGGCTCTGCCTGCACGGCCGGTTCGGGGATGGGCGCGGCTGTGGGGCCCGCCGCCTCGGCCGAGGAGGCAAGGGAGGGCAGGCCGCCCCCGGTGGCGCCGCCCAGCGAAAGCCCGATCTTGGCCGAGACCGCGATCAGCAGCGCCCCGAAGATGAACCCCGCCGGACGCATCACGCCTCCCGACTGCGGACGGTTTCAAAGAAGCCGCGCACCAGTTCGGATTTCATCGGCACGGTGTTCACCTTGGCCGCCCGACCGGACGTGTCACGCATGCTGCGGAACTGGCCGCTGTCCCGGCCCTCCGCCGCGCCGGCGGCGGTGCCCTCTGCCGGGGCGGTACGCCCGCGCCCTCCCAGCCCGCCCGGCAACGATTGGCCCAGCGATTTCAACATCGAAACGGAGCTTTCGGACCGGTCCACCGCGGCGGAGAAGTCCCCGATCATCGGTTCCAGCTCCCGCAGGGTCCGCATCAGGGTCCGTACCTTGCGTTCGACGATCAGCGCGTAGATCAATGTGCCGATCAGCAGCACGATGATGGCGAGGTCAAGTAGCAGGGACATCGGCGGTCTCCTCTTCGTCACTAAGGACTTGGGTCAGTTTCAACGCGATCCGTCCGTTCTTGCGGCTGCCCACCTCTGCCATGGCGACATGTTCGCCGGTGCAGGACAGGGTAACGGGATCGTTCTCGTCCATGTTCAGCGGCAGCACGGTGCCAGGCGTCCATTCCAGAACGTGCCGCAACGGGATTTCCAGGTGCTTCATCACCGCCAGAACCGAAACGCTGGTATCGCCCAGCATCCCGGACATCTTCTTGCGCCAGCCGGTGTCCCCGCCCAACTGTCCGCCGGTGAAGTTCTGCGACAGGATGTCATGGGCCGGCTCGAAGGAGATGTTGGGCAGGATCAGCTCCAGCTCTCCGGTGCGACCCTCGGCCTCCACCTCCACCACCGCGCGCACGCAGGGGCTGTTGGGCGGGGCCAGCAACAACGACCGGGGCGCGGTTTCCATCAGGTTGATCTCGAATTCCACGGGGGAGACGCGGCGGAACGCGTTGGACAATTCGTCCAGCGCCAGCCCCGCGACGGCCTGGCCGACACGTTTCTCGATCCCGGTCAGGGTGCGGTTCACCTGGGGCGTCGCCGAAACGGCGCGACCGCCAAAGGTCAGATCCAGGACGGCGAACAGCAGATCGGCCTTGACCGCCAGGCTGATCGGCCCGGCCCATTCCGGCGCCTCCGCCACGGCGAAAAGGCCCGGATTGGGCAGATCCTGGATCGCCGCGTGGCAGGACATGTAATCCAACCGCTTCAGCGACACCTCCGCCAGGGCGCCAAGGTAGGCCTTCAGCGCCGGACCCAGGCCCAGGGCAAAGCGGTCCAGCACGACCTCCATTACCGGCAGCCGGGCATAGGAGGATTTCGCCCGCTCGATGATCAATTCCTCGACCGCGCGGGTTTCCTCGGACAGACGCAGCCCCGTCATTGGATCACCAGGTCGGCGATCAGCAGTTCCTGCGGCGCCTCGCTGTCGGTGATGGCGCGGGTGCGGCGCAGCAGCTCCGCCTTCAGGTTGGCCAACCCGATGGAGCCGTGCAGATCCGTGTCGCTGAGCAGGCGCAGGTAATCCTGATAGCTGTCGCGGATGAACAATTTCCGGTCCTCGATCAGGTCGGCGCCGGGGAGGGCGGCATCATAGACCAGTGCGATGTTCAGCTTCAGGAACCGGGAGGTCTGGCGGCCGCTCATGGTGGTGGCGGTGATGTTGACGATGATCTCCTTGAACGGTGTCACCGCCAGACCGGTCCGGGCGCCGGGGGCGTTGGGCGCGGTTTCGGGGGCCGGTTCCCTGGCCTCGGGGGACATGCCGGTGCGCAGGATCTGCAATGCCTCCTCCGGGCCGGTTGCGGCGACCAGCCCCCCGGCCAGCGCGGCGGCGCACAGGACCAGCAACCCCAGCCCGCGCAGGATCCGCCCCATCGGGGAGGGGCGCGCGCTGTCGGGGGCCGATGTTGCAGTGCTTGCCATTTTTCTTGAACATCCTGCTGATTACACCACGAATATGCCGATTTTCGCAGGTTTAAACAAGTATAAAATCCAAGTTGTTCTTGATCGCCATGAATAGTTGTGATTGATCTTGGAAGGGCCTTTCATGGGAAAGACGCATCTGACGTGCAGGGAATTCTGGATAATCTGCGAGCCTTGGGCTGGACCCGCCTGGCGGTGCTGGGCGGCACCGGTATCGCGTTGGTCGTGGCGCTGCTGGTCTCCGTCTCGGTGGCCGTGGCGCCGGATTACGTGACGCTGTACCGCGACCTGTCTCCGGCGGAGGCCTCACGCGTTGTCGGCGCGCTGGAGCAATCGGGCATCCGCGTGCGCACCGATGCCGCCGGCAGCGTCGTCAGCGTCCCGCAGGAGGATCTGGCCCGTGCACGCATGGATCTGGCCGGCGCCGGGCTGCCGGGGGACGGCACGCCGGGCTGGGAAATCTTCGACGAGACCAGCGGCCTGGGCATGAATACCTTCATGCAGCGGGTGAACCGGATGCGCGCGATGGAGGGCGAGCTGGCCCGCTCCATCCAGACGATCCAGGGCGTCGCCGCCGCCCGCGTTCACCTGGTCCTGCCGGAGCGGGAGCCGTTCAGCCGTGACCGGCCCCGGCCTTCTGCCTCCGTGATCGTGCGGGGCAGCGCCAGTCGGCAGCTGGGGATGCGCCAGGCCCAGGCCATCCGCGCCCTGGTTGCCGCCGCCGTGCCGGACCTGTCGCCGCAGGGCGTGACCGTCCTGTCCGCTACGGGGGAAACGATCCTCTCCGATGATGGCGCCGCCTCCGCCGAGGCGACATCGCTGTCGGTGCGCAACGGGGTCGAGGACCGAATGAGCCGCCGCCTGTCTGAGATCCTCAGCGCGCGGGTCGGGGCGGGCAATGCGCGGGTGCAGGTCAGCGTCGACCTGACCACCGAACGCCAGGTCGTGCGCCAGCAATCCTATGACCCCGGTCAGCGGGTCGTACGCTCTACCGAGACGCGGGAGGAAACCCGCGAGGATCAGGACACCGCCCAGGGCGAGGTCGGCGTGGCCGACAACATCCCCGCCGCGTTGGCGGGCGGTGCGGGCGGCGGGTCCAGCAACAGCTCTACCCGGACCGACGAGATCGTCAATTACGAGATCGGCGGCACCCAAAGCGAAACAGTGCGCGAACCCGGCGAGATCGAGAAACTGTCGGTCGCCGTGCTGATCAACGGGATCTACAACGTGCAGCCCGACGGCACGGTCGATTACGCCGAACGCAGCGCCGAGGAACTGGCCCGGCTGGAACAGCTGGTGCAATCGGCCATCGGATTCGACGCGGCGCGCGGCGACAGCGTGTCGGTGGTCAGCCTGCGGTTCATGGATTACTCGATGGATGTGGGCGACCCGGTGGCGCGCAGCTGGTCCGCCCTTCTGGCCGACAACCTGTCGCTGATCCTGCGGGGGCTGTTCGCCCTGGCCTTGCTTGGCGCGGTGTTGCTGCTGGGGGTACGCCCGGCGTTGGCCCGCCTGCTGCCCGCCCCCGCAGACAAGGACGACGCCCCGGCCCTGCCCGGCGCAGAGACGGCGGCCGCCGTGGCCCTGCCCGGCACCGATCCCGCCGCTGGCCCGGCCCAGACCGGCGCCGCCACCATTCGCCCCGCGCCTGCCGGCCAGCCGGCCCCGCGCAGCCATTCCGGCGACATCCTGGACCCCCTGCCCCAGGGCGCGGAGGAGCTGGTGACCCTGGCCACCGTGCAGGGCGGCGTGCAGCGCGGCTGGATCAAGGCGGTGGGCGAATTGATCGAACACGATTCCGAGGATTCGCTGAAAGTCGTCAAAAGCTGGCTGGCAGAGGCGCGGTAGGTCATGCAATTCGTCTTTGAGCGCAGTTTCGATACGGATGTGCAGCCGGCCAACACGCCGGGCAGCCACCGTGTCGACGCGATCTATACCCGCGCCGAATTCGACGCCGCCGTGGCGGAAGCCAGTCGCATCGGCTACGACGATGGTCGCACCGCCGGGCGGGCGGAAGCCTATACCGCCTCCTCCCTTTCCGAAGCGGAGCGGCAGCTGGCCACGCTGGAGGCCCTGCCCGCCGTGCTGGAAACATTGTTCGCCGATGCGGACCGCCACCATGCGGCGCTGGAGTCGCAACTGCTGCATTTCGTCCTGTCGGTCTTTGAACGGCTGGCTCCGCGGATCCGCGCGTCCCTCGCCGCCGACGAGGCCGAGCGCGAGGCAGGCGCGGCGATCCGAATGGCCCTTGGCTCTGCGACATTGCGGGTCTTCCTGCCGCCCGAAACGGTCAAGCCCACAGGCGATGCGGTGCTGAAGGTGGCGCATCTGAACGGATACGGCGGGCGCATCGACATCGCCCCCGACCCCGAATTGCAGACCGGGGACGTGCGCGTCAGCTGGGATCACGGGGTGATGGACTACAGCTTTGACGCGATCTGCCAGCGGGTTCTCGACGCCCTGTCCCGCAGCAGCGCACAGGCCAGGGACCAGGCCCGACAGGCAGACGACCCCGCCAGAACCGGAGAGAGCGAATGACCGACGACAGCGCGCAGACCGACCAGGACGCCCCCGCCGTACCGCACCTTGACGGTGCCGCCTCCCCCGGCACCGGGGAGACCGCCGCCCAGCCGCAGACGCCGCCGCGCAACGGGTCCAACATCGACGCGATGCTGAACGTCGGGCTGGATGTGCAGATCGTGCTGGGACGCACCCGGATGCCAATCGCGGAATTGCTGAAACTGTCGCGCGGCTCCATCGTGGAGCTGCGGGAGACGATCGGCCAGCCGGTGGATGTGGTGATCAACGACCGCCTCGTCGCGCGTGGGGATCTGGTGAAGCTGCCCGACGACCGTATCGGCGTCTCGCTGATCGAGATCGTCAAGGATTACGTGAGCGAAGGATGACCCCCCGCCGGGCCATAGTCGCGGGCGGCCTGTCGGCTGTCGCGCTGGCCCTGCTGCTGATCGCCGGGGCCGGGGGCGCACAGGCGCAGGACCTGGGCGCCGGCCTGCTGGAGGCCGTGGGCGATGCCCTGTCCGACGCGCCGCCGGGATCGGACGAACGCGCGACATTGACCGGCCGGATCCTGCAAATGGTGGTGGCGATCACGGTCCTGTCCATCGCGCCGGGGCTGCTGGTGATCATGACCTCCTTTACCCGGTTCGTCATCGTCTTCTCCATGCTGCGCTCGGCCCTGGGGCTGAACCAGACCCCGCCCAACATGGTGCTGACCTCCATGGCGCTGTTCATGACCTTTTTCGTCATGCAGCCGGTGTTCGAAGACGCTTGGGAGGCCGGCGTGCAACCGCTGATGAACAATGCCATCACCGAGGAACAGGCGATCACGCGCATCGGCGATCCGTTCCGGCAGTTCATGTTCATCAACACCCGCGAGAAGGACATGCAGCTGTTTCGCGACATCGCCGCCCGCAGCCGGGGCGATGCCGCCTCGCAGGAGACGGCGGCACGTCCCCTGCCCGCCACCCCGCAGGACGCCGCCTGGAGCGAGCTGATCCCCGCATTCATGATTTCCGAGCTCAGGCGTGCCTTTTCCATCGGCTTCCTGATCTACCTGCCGTTTCTGGCCATTGACCTGATCGTCGCCTCGATCCTGATGAGCGCGGGGATGATGATGTTGCCGCCGGTGCTGATTTCGCTGCCGTTCAAGGTGATCTTCTTCGTTCTGATCGACGGGTGGTACATGTTGGCCGGCAGTCTGCTCGAAGGGTACATCCCCCTGGCCGGGGGCGGATAGAATGAAAGGACGCCAGCCATGAACGTCGCCAACCTTCAGCGCACCGGGGCACGCAAGACCAAGGCCACCCCGGTCGAACGCCGGCTGAGCGGCCCGCAAAAGGCCGCGATCCTGTTCCTGTGCCTGGGAGAAAGCCGCGGCTCGCGCCTGATGCAGCAACTGGACACGGAGGAGATCCAGAAGATCACCCGCGCCATGTCCAGCCTGGGCGTGATCTCCGCCGAGATCGTGGAAAAGGTGATGAGCGATTTTACCGAAGAGGTCGCCAATGGCAGCGGCGTCGTCGGATCCTTTACCGTGGCGGAGAACCTCTTGCGGTCGCTGTTGCCCGAGGACCAGGTGGAAACGATCCTGAAGGACATTCGCGGCCCGCTGAAGGAACGCGATCTCTGGGCGCGCTTCTCCGCGCTGAACGAGAACGTGATCGCCAATTACCTGAAGAAGGAGCACCCCCAGACCATCGCCGCCATCCTGTCCAACGTGAAGACCGACGTTGCCGCCAAGGTGCTCCCGTTGCTGGGTGCGGAGAAGATGCAGGACGTGATCGAACGGATGGTGCGCATGGAATCCGTACCCCATCACATGATGAAGCAGATCGAGGAAACGATTCAGAGCGACATCATCAATTCCTCCGATCAGCCGACCACGGCAGAGCTGTACCAACGCATGGCCGATCTGTTCAACAAGCTGGACCGCCCGGCGCTGGATGCCGTCTCGGCGGGGCTGGAGGAAAACATCCCCGACGCCTTTGCCTCCATCAAGCAGAAGATGTTCACCTTCGAAGACCTGGCCAAGATGGATCCGCTGGACCTGGCCAAGGTGATGCGCGGCGTGGCTGGAAACACCTTGCCCACCGCCCTGCGCGGCGCCAACAAGGAGACCCGCGAGCTGTTCTTCAGGGCGCTGCCGGGCCGGTCCCGCGACATGCTGATGGAGGAGATCAACGCCATGGCCCCCGTCCGCCGCCGCGAGGTCCGGGAGGCGCAATCGGCGATGCTGGACCTGGCCAAGACTTTGGCGGAAGACGAGGTGGTCCGCCTGCCCGTCAACGACGAAGACCAGGACGAATTGTTCTGAACCCCGCAGCGTCGGGCGCGCCGAAGGGCCGGATCAGCGCAGTTTGTAGCCGCTGAACCCCGCCGCGCTGACCGCCTCGATATCGATGGTGATCGGCACGAAGGCACCGGAGCCGGAAGCTGCGCTGACCGCGCCCGCCATCAATTGCACCGCCCCGCTGGAAGCGGAGGCAACGCCGCTGGTGGCATCGCTGATCGCCACGTAGCGTCGGATCAGCCCTTCGACCACGTCGGGGTCTTTCAGGGTCGTCAGGTCGATGCGCGCGCTGATGATCTCCGCCTGCCGGTCGATATCCAGACCCGACATCGCCGAGGGCAGGCCAAAGGCGGTCTGGAAGAATTCCGTCAGTTCCGCATCCTTGAGGATATCGAACGGGCTCTCGATCTCGGCCGCCTGGCGCCGGAATTCCAGCGCCGTGCCCAGGGTGGCGTTCTGATCGGCGGTGTCGTTCAGGAAATGCCGTTCGACATAGCGATCCACCATCCGGTCCTGCCAGCGGGTCAGGGCGGTGTTGATGTTCCCCTCTCCGTCGGTGCCGAACCCCATCTCGTCGTACAGATCCTGGAACCGGCTGTCGGTCATCCGGTTGATCAGCGCGTCGCTGTCCTCGACATTGCTTTTGAGGATCGCCTTGACCATTGCCTTGCCGAAGATCTGATCCTCCAGGTCGAAAGCCCGCATGACGAACCCGTAAAGTTCGGGATCCTCCAGCAGATCGTCGACGGTTTCCACCTGGTCGATGTTCTCGCGGAAATGGTCGATCGCGCGGCTGTGGCGCGCGTCGTTGCGGATCATCGACAGCTGGGTCTCCTCGGTCGCATCGACCAGGTGAAGCGCGGTCAGCGTGGAAAACCCGGAGAGCGAGATCATGCCGTGCGCGCCGCCTTGACCAGGGTGACGCGCGGGCGCGGCGGGCTGTCGCCTGCCGCCTCTGCCGGGACAATCCCATCGCCCAGGATCTCAGCTTCGCGCTCCAGCAGCGGGCGCAGGTGGCGCAACGCCCGGAAGAAATCGCCGGTGCTGACGCAATTCGCCGCCTCGAAGGCGTGGATCTGATGTGGCGGAACAAAGACGGTGGCCAGCGCAGCCAGTTGTTTCTGCGCCGCCGAGGCGAAATCGTCGCGCCGTTCGGGATCCGTCAGCGCGTTCTGCACCAGGAAATAGGCGGTGGTCACCGGGGTGGCCACGGCGGCGGGTTTCAGCAGGTCGGTTTCGCGGATGATGTCGGCCCGGCTTTCCACCGACATGGTCGTCTTTCGACCGCCGTTGCGCATCATGCAGCCGTTGATCACGACCTTCTCAAAGGGTTTCAAGGTGAGTTTGAGGCTCATCGGTTCCCACCTGTTGAGAAGAGGGCGCGCGCGACAGCCCCGCAAGGATATTGGTGTTGACGTCGATCAGCCCCGACAGTCCTGGGCCGCCGCCCATCAGGGTCAGCGTCTGCCGGTCCACCCACAGCGCGATGGACAGCAGTTGCGCCCGCAGGTTGGGCGGCAGGCTGTTGTTCTCATGCGCCAGGTCGTCGCGCAGCGTCGCCCACAGCTTGCGGTTGTCGGCCAACGCGGCGCGCAGGCCACCGGCCAGCAGTGCGGCGCGGGCCTCGCGGGTGGTGGCGGCGTTGAAATCGGGACGGAATTCAGCCAGTCGGCCAGTGATCCGGGAGAATACGCGGGTTTCGATCTGCCGGGGGGATTCACTCTCCCGGATGGTGCGCTTGTACGCAGCAATGCTCATCTTGTCTGCCTCGTCTCGCCTGTCGTGTGGCGTGTGCCATGGTGGTGCCCGGGCCGGGTTGGTCCCGCCTCGGATCGGGGTAAAGGGGCGCCACGGGGGCGCCCCCTCGTCCTGTCAACTGACGGCCCTGAAGCCGTCACCGCCAACTTACCTGAAGAGAGACAGGATGTTCTGCGGCGCCTGGTTGGCAATCGAGAGCGATTGCGTCGCCAGCTGTTGCTGCACCTGGAGGGATTGAAGGCGCGCGGCCTCCTCCTCCATATCGGCGTCGATCATGCTGCCGATCCCGCTGTCGATGCGGTCGGTCAGTTCACCCAGGAACTCCTTCTGCATTTCCACCGATTTTTCGGCAATGCCGAAGGAGGTGGCGGATGCGATGGCGCTGGCCAGGGTGGATTCCGCTGCCTGCAGGTCCCCTTTCTGGAGTGCGGTGGTCGAGCTGGTATTCAGGTTGATGGCCGCAAGGGCCGACTGGATGGCGCCCAGATCCTGCTGGTTGAACGTGACGGTGGTCGTGTCGACCGACCCCGCCGCCGTCCGGCTGATGCCGGTGACGACGGTCACGGCGGATGTGCCATTCACCAGGTCGGACCCGTTGAAGGTCGCCTGGTTGATGGTCGTCTGGATGCGTGCCGACAGCTCGTCCAGCTCCAGCTGGACGTTCTTGCGCGTTTCAGCGGTCCCGCCCTGGGCAAAGGCCACGCGTTCCACGAACTCTTCGGCCAGGTCCACCACCGTTTCGGCGCCAAGACGGGCCGAGGAGATGGAGTTCTGCGTCAGGGTCAGGCTTTCATCGATCGCCTTGTAGATCCGCGAGTCGCCGCTCATCGTCTCGGAGATCGAGAAATAGGCGGCATTGTCCTTGCCCGAGCTGATGTTCAGGCCGGTGCTGATGCGATCCTGAGTGGTGTTCAGGTTGCTGTTGATGTCACGCAGGGTGGACAGCGCCGACATGGCGCTGGCATTGGTAAGAATAGATGACATTTCTTGTCCTCAATGTTCTTTTTTTGTTGGTCTTCGTCTTTCTGACGAAAACGGGAACTGCCCGTGAAAAGGCAGATTGAAGGACAAGGTTAAACGAAGGTTAATCTCAGACCGATTGATCGAAACGTTGCGTCGGCGCAACAGGCCCCGTCCCGGCAGAGCCGTCCCGGTCATAAAGCCCGCGCAGGCTGTGCCGGTCGCGTATTCGTTCGATCTCCCGCGCGACAGAGGCCGTGGCCTCCGTCATTCGGCGCAGGATGTCCATGTCCTGGTGCAGCAGGTCTCGCAGCTCCGACAGCTTGGCGCGCAGGCGTTCGGCGCGCGGGCTGTCGCCTTCCAACAGCGGCGCGGGATCGGCGAATGCCGCCTCCACCTCTGCCAGCAGTTGCTGCTTGCGGGGGAACTGCACTTCGATCTCGGCCAGATTGCCCTGGCCGATGGCCGCGATCTCGTCGCGCAGGACACGGGCCAGCCGGTCGATCAGAGCCTCGGCGGCGGCTTGGCTTGTGGTGGTGAGCTGCGGTGCGGTCATCAGCTCTCTCCCAGCTTGCGGGTCGTGTCATAGGCGTCCAGCGCCCGCCCGACCTGCTGCGCCAGCCCGATGCCACCCTGCGCTGCCAGCTGTTCGGCCGTGGCCTCTGCCAGGAAATAGCGCCAATGCTCTTCGGCCGTGCCGGCGCCCAGGCTGCCGATATCGACCTCCTTCAGCATCTCGTCGAACATCTGGGTCAGGTACATCTTCTCGAATTCGCGCGCCGCGCTGGACGGTGCATCGGGCGCGGCGGCGCCGGGTTGGGCCTGTTGCGCCTGCGTGACCTGCAAGGCCGCCATCGCCGTCTTGATGTCCATGCCCCGCGTCCCTTCTCAGATGATTTCCAGATCCGCGTGCAATGCGCCGGCGGCCTTGATCGCCTGAAGGATCGAAATGGTTTCCGTCGCGCCCAGGCCGATGGCGTTCAGCCCGTCCACCAGCCGTTGCAGGCTGACATCGCCTTCGAGGATGGTGAAGTAGGATTCCGTTTCCTCCACCGCGACGCTGGTGCGGGGCACCACCACGGTGGTGCCGCCGATGGTGATCGGATTGGGCTGGCTGACTTCCGGGTCTTCGCGCACCATCACGGTCAACCCGCCCTGGCTGACAGCGACCTTGTCGATGCGCACGTTGGCACCGATCACGATGGTGCCGGAACGCGCGTCGATCACCACCTTGGCCACCGCGTCGGGCTGCACGCGAATGTTCTCCAGATCGGCCAGAAGGCTGGGCATGTCGGCCTTGCCCAGTGGTCGCACCTCGATGGTGGAGGGGTCCAGCGCGCGCGCGGTATTGCCGCCGAACCGGTTGTTGATCGCCTCGGCCATGCGGACGGCGGTGGTGAAATCGGGATTGCGCAGGCTCAGCCGGATGCTGTCCATGGAGGAAAAGGAAAAGTCGATCTCGTTTTCCACCGTGGCACCGTTCTCGATCCGGGCGACGGTCGGCACCCCCTCGACGATGGAGGCATTGCTGCCCTGCGCCGCAAACCCTGCCACGGCAATCGGCCCCTGCGCCACGGCGTAGACCTCTCCGTCCGCGCCGGTCAGGGGGGTCACGATCAGCGTGCCGCCCCGCAATGACGTCGCATCGCCGAGGGAGGAGACCACAACGTCGATCGGCGCACCCAGCCGGGCAAAGGGCGGCAGCATGGCCGTCACCATCACGGCGGCGGTGTTGCGCGTTTTCATCTGGTCTTCGGTCAGGTTGCCGACGCCCAGACGTTCCAGCATGCCGGCGATACTCTGCTCCGTGAAGGGACTGTTGCGCAGCGTGTCGCCGGTGCCGTTCAGCCCGACCACCAGCCCGTAGCCCACCAACTGGTTTTCCCGCACCCCCTCGAAGGTTGCGATGTCCTTGATCCGCACATCCGCCCGTGCCGCCAGGCCCGTCAGGGTGGCGCACAGGGTCAGCGCAAGGATGCAGGCGCGCAACATGTAAGGACTCTCCTTGGGTATTGTTCTTGGCATTCTACCAGCGCGGTCGGAAATCGCGCAATGATTAAAATTCGTTTAACCATGTAATTCTTGCTCAATGCTTGACTATACTTGTCTTTGCACGGATCATGGACATCGTTGCGGTGGATATGCACCGGACAATCCGACAAGGGGACCGGAGTTGTACATCTACCTGTACGAGACACGATCGGCATCTTTGCAAGGTCTGCTTGCGGATCTCGACGCCGCGCAATGGCAGGTTGTCCGGGTCGGGGATGATTTCTTCGACCGGCAGCTGGATCTGATCGACGGCGGCGGGACAGACCGTCCGATCCTGTTGCCGCAGGCCCCCGACCTGGTGTCCCGGATCCTGCGGCTGCGCCAGACCGGCTGCACCAATCCGATCCTGGTGCTGCGCCGCGCCCGCGATCCCGAAGCCTCTGCCGCCGTGCTGGATGCGGGCGCGGATGACGACCTGGTCGGCCCGCTGACGGGGGTGGAGCTGCGCGCCCGCGTCAACGCCATCACCCGGCGGTTCCACGGCCATGCCTCCGGTTCCGTCCGGATTGGCGAGGTTACCGCCTATTTCGACGGGCGCGACCCGGATGTCGCCGGTCAGCAACTGAAGCTGTCGCAGCGCGAGCTGGCGATTTTCCAGCAGATCGCCCTGGCCGCGCCGCAGATCGTGTCAAAGGCGTCGATCTACGATGCGGTCTACGGCATGGTGGAGACGCAGCCTTTCGACAAGGTGATCGACGTCTACATCTGCCGCATCCGCAAGAAGATCGAGGAAATGACCCATACCGGAGATCCGCATATCCAGACGATCCGCGGCCGTGGCTACCGGCTGACCCCCGAGGTCGCGGAGACCTCCGCCCCCTCGCATCTGCGCGCGGTCAGTGCCTCACGGCATGAAATTCAGGAAGCTCAGCTGCGACAGCTGGGCTGAGACGGCATAGCTGGCCTGCAACTGGGTACCCAGGTTGGACAGCCGGGTCGCCGCTTCGTATTCGTCCACCCCCTCCAGATCCAGGATCCGCAGGTTGTACAGATCGATCCGGTCGGCAAAGCGCTGGTTCGCATCCTCGATCAGGGCCATCTGGCTGCCCAGGGCCGTCTCGGCGGACAACAGGCCCTGTGTCCCGGCGCTCAGCGCATCGACGGCGGCACCGACCCAGGTGTCATAGGCGGTCGGGTCGGAAATCGTGGCCGCATCGGTCGAAGCCAGCATCGACAGACCCCGGATCACGTCGCGGAACGCATCGTCATTGGCCTGAACCCCGTAGCTCAGCACCGTATCATCGCCCACCAGCGCCTGCAGGCGTGGCGTCGCGCCGGTGCTGCCATTGTAGAACGTCGCCTCGAAATCGGTGGCGGGATCGGTCGCGGTACCGTCGAAGACCGCCGCGATTTCCGCCACGCGCGCGCTGGCATCCGCGCCGCTGGCCAGCCCGCCGGACAGGATCCCCGCCAGCACGTCAGCCGGCGCCAGCCCGGTGTCGGGATTGGCGGTGTTCCACGGCTGTAGCGCCCGGGATGTCCCTTCGGCCCCGGCGAACAGGGGCATGCCGGCATGGGATCCGTTGGCCTGGGCGATCACCGATTCCAATGCGGCCCGCGCGGCCTCCTGCAATCCGGCGGCGGTGCCCAGGGGCGCGGAGCGGTTGGCCAGCCCCAGCTCCAGCACCTCCGCCACGCTGTCGCGGATGGAACCAAGCGCGCCGGCCGTCGTCTCCAGCCGATTGTTCAGCAGCGCGTTCGCGTCGATCTGCGCCGCTTCGCGGGCCATGCTGGCGCGCAGGCTCAGTGTTTCGGCCGCGCCCATCCCCAGCGACTTGTAGACATCGGATTTCATCCCGGTGGAGACTTCGTGCTGCGCCGCGTTCATCTGCTGCGTCAGGTCGGAAATCGTCTGCCGGCGCTGGTACGAACTGAATAGCGACGAATAGCTGCGGGTCAGGGAAATCACTGCGGTCTCCTCAGAACGCGGCCAAAAGGGTGTCGATCATCTCGGAGGCGACGGACAACACCCGCGAATTGGCGCCATAGGCCTGTTCGATCGCCAGAAGCTGCTGCAACTCGTCGTCGATGTTCACACCCATGAACCCCATCCGCGTGGCCTGGATCGTATCGGCCCCTGCGGCGAAACTGTCGCGCGCGGTTTCGGCGCGGGCGCGGGTGTCCTGCTGGCTGGCGGTCATCAGGGCGATGTAATCGCCAAGCGCGGCGGTATCGGTCAGCCCGGCGGACGGATCAAAGGACATGTCGCCATCCAGCATCTGCGCGAAGGCCAGAACCTGCGTACTGTCGCCCGACGCGCCGGCGGTGGTGGCGGACAGCCCGTCGCGAATGCGCCAGACCGCGCCACCCTGCTCGGGCACCAGCGCGGCATTGACCGCGATGCGGCCCGCCAGGCCGGTGCCATGGAGCACGGCCAGGGCGGACCCGGCATCGGTGAACAGCCCTGCCTCTCCCGCGGCCAGGCTGGCATCCGCCGTCTCGAACCCGGTGATCAGCCCGGCGGCGATCTGGTCCAGCTGGTCCTGCATCTGCGGCAACACGGTGTTGAACAATTCGATCCCGCCGGTCAGAGAGCCTTCGGAAATCCCGCGCGCGCCCTCGGCGCCGGGTGTGATGTCGCGCGTGCCGGCCATCAGCGTGCCGCTGCCGGCATCGAACCGCAGCAGCTGCGGGTCGGACCCCTCCAGCAACGGCGCTCCGCCGCTGGCAAACAGGGTCATCCGGCCACTGCCATCGGTCTGAACGGTGAAATCCATCAGCGGCGCCAGCGCGTCCAACGCCTGGCTCATCTGGTCTTCGAGCGAGAGGCGGAAATCGCTCTGCTCCGGTTCAAGGCCGATGCGGCGGTTCAGTTCGGCCAGCTGCGACAGGGTGGCATTGGCGCTGTCCAGATCGGTCTGGATGGCAAGGTTCGCGGAGTGCCGGGCTTCGCCCAGGGCGGAATTGGCCCGGTTCAGCGACCCGGCCAGCAATTCGGCATTGGTCACCACACCCTGTTGCAACGCCGCATCCCCCGGCGAGACGGACAGCAGCGACAGAGCGGTGCCCAGTTCGGTGAACCGGCCCATGATGCTGTCTTCGGCACCGGGATCGCCCAGGACGGTGGCATACATCTGCAACCCCGACGCAACGCTGTCCTGCCGCGCGGCCCGCGCCACCTCTGTCCGGTAGAGTCGATCCATGGAGGCATCGACCGCGCGCCACGTCTCCGAGACGCGCGGCTCTCCCATTTCCGTGGTCACCACGCTGATGCCCCGGCGGGCATAGCCCTCGTTGTTGGCATTGGCGATGTTGGACGCGCTGGTCTGCGCCCAGCGGCTGGTGTAATCCAGCCCGCTGCGGGCGGCGTTCATGGCAGAGGTCAGGCTCATCCTCGGGCTTCCCGGTCAGGTCATGGATCAGCGCTTCAGGCGCAGCGTCTCGTCCAGCATCTCGTCGGCGGTGGTGATGATCTTGGCGTTGGAAGAATAGGCCCGCTGCCGCTGGATCAGGCTGGTCAGCTCCTCGGCAATATCGACGTTGGAGCTTTCGACGCCGCCGGAATTGATCACCCCCGCATCGCCCGTGCCGGGCCGCGCAAGGTAAAGATCGCCGGAATCGGCGGACAGGCCAAAGACGGAATTGTCGCTGGTGGCCAGGCCGTTGGGGTTCGACACCGTGCCCAGCGGGATGGAATACAGCGTCTGACGGGTGCCGTTGTCGAAGATCCCCCAGACATCGCCGAACTCGTCGAATTCCACGCGGGTCAGCGCGCCGCTCTGGGCGCCGTCCACATCGGCGTTCAACGGGGTGAAATCGCCGGCGAACTGGGTCAGCCCGTCAAAGCTGTCCGGCTCCCCCAGGGCGATCTGCACGACCTGCGGCGTGGTGCCGTTGTCGATCGTCAGTTCCATCATGCCCGTCGCCGGATCAAAGACAAAGGCCGCGGGGGCGGTGGCCAGGCTGGTGCCCGCGCCATAGGTCGCCGGCGCACCGGCCAGCGCGCCGCTGTCGTGGAAGGACATGGTCATGGTGCCGTAATCGGTGGTCGCGTCAGAGACCGTGACCTCCCATTCATTGGCATTGGCGGTCGGTTGCCAGGAGAAGGACAGGCGGTTCGCCTCTCCCAGAGGCGAATAATATTCCAGCGAGGAGACGAACGGATCGCCCGGCGTCGCCAACCCCGTCTCCTGCGAGGGCAGATTGCCCGTCATCGTCACCTCGGATGTGGCGCTGCCGCTGATCGTGCGGTTGGACACGTTGATCGGCACCAGATCCTCGAAGCTGGACCGGTCCACCGCGCCCAGCGATCCGTTGCTGTCGTATTCAAAGCCCAGCAGGTAATATCCGGCCGCGTTGCGCAGGAAGCCGTTGTCGTCAGGCTCGAAGCTGCCGACCCGCGTCATCAGGTTGGGAGAGGTCGAATTCTCGCTGATGTTGCGGTTCACGACAAAGAACCCGTTGCCGCCGATGGACAGGTTCGAGACCGTCGACGTGGACTGGAAACTGCCGTCGTCGCTGTTGGCATGGGCGATGTTCGTCGTCACCCCGGTAGAGGACGCCCCCGCCGCCACCGCGCCCGACGTCACCATCTGCGCAAAGCTGCGGCGATAGCCCGCGGTATCCGCGTTGGCGATATTGTAGGAAATCCGTTCAACCGCCGTGGAATTCGCCAGCAGGCCGCTGACGCCCGATGCCATCGCGTTGGAAATGCTCATCTCTGCCTCGCTGTCACGTTGTTGTTCGAGTCGTGCTCAGGCTGCAAGTAGTGCGTGTAGATTAAACCATGTTTAAAATTGGCAATTTTGTGGCAGCCATGAACCGGCCAAGAACATGCAAGATTTTCGACCCCCCGGCACTTGCGATCCGCGCCGGTCAGCGCGCCCCGGCCCGATTCAGGGCCGAGCGGCGGCATCAGGCAGGCGATCCAGGGCCTGGCGGGCGTTGTCCATCCGGGCCCGGGCGAGGTCCTCGCTTAGCGGCCAGAGGTCGGGCGCCTGCGTGGTCAGCCCCTGCGCGATCTCCGCCCAGCCGGGCAGGTCCGTCACGTCGGGAAAGGCCGTGGCGGTGCGCGCGGTCAGCGCCAGGTCGCCGCTGCGATAGGCGGCCAGCAACAGCTTGATCGCGTCCTGCGGGGCCATCGCGACGCCCTGCTGATCCCACAGCACGACATAGGCGTCGCGCGCCGCCGCCCAATCCGCCTGTTCGAACAGCGACCGCGCGCGGACCCGCTGCACCGGCAGGGGCGCGTCGGCGACGTCGGTCAGGATATCGGGGCGCTGGCCCGTTTCCTCGAAATAGCGCGCGGCCAGGGTCTGGTGTTGGCGATGCAGGCCGGGACTGTCGGTGGTGATCCCGCTGGCCAGCAGCTGCCCCAATTCGGCAAAGCGCCCGCCGTTCAGCAAGGCCTGCGCCTCCTTCAGCTTCAGCCCCGCCATCCGCTCGGGCGGTGAGGGGTCCAGCCCCAGGTCCTGCGTCACGATCAGGTAATCGGTCAGCACCGAATATTCCCGCGCCGCGACCCCCGTCGCCCCGGCGGCAAGAAACGTATCGGCAAAAACCTCTCCCATGCGGGAAAAGACAGGATCAAAGCGAAAGATCCGTTCCGCCCGGCGATGCGCGGCCATGAACGCCCCCAGCGGCATCCGCCCGGCCGCGCCGTCGGCATAGAGAACCTCCATCAAACGATGCGCTTTTTGCGTGGCGGCGCGGCTCTGCGCGGTGCCGGGATGGGTGGCGATCAGCCGACCGTAGGTTTCCAGCGCCTCCACCGTACGCCCGTCGATCATTTGCAGCGTGGCAAGGGCATCCAGCACCTGCCGCTCCTGCCCGTCGCCGCGCCACATCCGCGATTCCTGCGTATAGAGTGTGATCGCCTCTGCCACCGGCAGGGTTTCGCTGCGCAGGCCAAGGTCCACCATCGCGCGCCGCGCCCGATGCGCCCACAGGTCGCGCCCGTCCATCGCGCGGGCATAGCTGTCGAAAGCGCCCAGCAGATCGCCGTTCTGCTCTGCCACGCGACCCAGCAGCAGGTGATAGGCGGTGCCGTCACGCAGGGCCGGATAGCTGTCAAAGGCCGCGGCCAAGTCGCGGGCCAGCCGCCATTGCCGGCTGGTCACAGCGCATTCCAGCAGCTCCGGCAGGAACCGCGCCTGCACCGCGCGCGGGAACCGCGCCAACCGCTGGACCGCGTCGGGCAGGATCGGCGCGGCCTGGTCGATCTCCCCATGCCGCAGGTGCCACAGCGCCAGAAACAGCGGCTGATCCGCCCAACCCACATGGGCCGGACCCAGCAGCGCGGCGGCGCGGTCGGTCAGCGGTCGGTCTCGACGATCCACCAGCCCCAGAGCCAGTTCCAGCGCGGCGGCGCGCAGGCGATGCGCCGGCGGCAGGTCGGCCCCCTGCAAGGAGGCCAGCAACGACAGCCCCTCCGGCGCCATGGCATGGGCCAGGTGCAGCTCCGCCAGATCGGTGACGGCGCGGGCCTGCGCCGCGACCCCCTGCCCCGGCACGCGCAGCCGGGCGATCAGCTTGCGCCGCTCTTCCAGAAAAGGCGGACGGACGGATTGGAACAGATACAGTTCAGGCGGGTCGGGGCTGAAGACGCCGGGTCGGATCCGCTCGGGCCCCTGAGGGCGCAGATCGACGGCAGGGGTCATGTGTGGCGGATGCTCTGCCTGTGACGGGCCGGCTACCACAAGCAGCAGCAGCAAGGTTCCCGCCCCGGCCCGAAGCCGCCATGAAGGATAACGCGCCATGCTAAACCTGAATTCATGTTTATACTTGCTAATTCTTACCCCATTTCTCATAATACACAAGAACTCACCACAAAAACGGGTTGTTTCCCGTAGGGTCGCATGGATAATTCCGCCTACGTCTCTCTGTCATTGCTCACGGCGCTGGAACGGCAGCTGGATGTCACGGCCAACAACCTGGCCAATGTCAATTCCAGCGGTTTCAAGGCCGAGCGGGTACTGTTCGAAAGCTACCTGCAACCCGAATCCGGCACGGCCGAGGATGGCGGCACCAATTACGTGCTGGATCGCGGCTCTTATGTCGATCGCCGGCAGGGGGCGCTGGTGCGCACCGACAACCCGTTGGACGTGGCGCTGAACGGCACCGGCTGGTTCGGCTATCGCACCGCCGAGGGGCAGACCGCCTATGGCCGCGACGGCGGCTTTGTGCTGGACGCGCAGGGGCGGCTGGTCACGCAAAGCGGCGCGCAGGTGCTGGACGCGGCCGGGGGTCCCATCGCCCTGCCCCCCGATATTGGCGGCACACTGACCATTTCGGCGGATGGCACCATCTCCAGCCCGGGCGCGGGGGTGCTGGCGCAGCTGGGTGCCTTTGACCTGCCGCAGATCCAGAGCTTTGAGCGGATCGGCGGCGGCCTGCTGGTGCCGCCGGCGGATCAGGACGCCGCGGCCCTGCCCGACGCCGAGACCCAGTTCATCCAAGGCAGCATCGAATCCAGCAATGTCGAGGCGATCACCGAGGTGACGCGCCTTGTCGCGACGCAGCAGGCGTATCAACGGGCGGTGAACCTGATGTCGTCCGAAGACGACCTGAGAAAAGACATGCTGAGCCGTATCGGACGGCCCAGCTTCTGACACAGCAGCCAGGGGCAAGGGGACAGGACATGAAGGCATTGGGCATCGCCGCCACCGGCATGATGGCGCAGCAAACGAATGTGGACGTGATTTCCAACAACATCGCGAATGCCAACACCACCGGGTTCAAATCCAGCCGCGCATCCTTTACCGACCTGATCTACGAGAATATGGCGCGGGAGGGCGCCCTGACCGCGCAGGAGGGCACCACCCGCCCCACCGGCATCGATGTCGGCATGGGCGTGCGCACGGCGGGCACCGTGCGGCTGAACACCCAGGGCGGGCTGGTGCAGACGGAAAACCAGCTGGACCTGGCGGTCGACGGGCGTGGCTACTTTGCCGTCAACCTGCCGGAGGGTGGCCAGGCCTACACCCGCGACGGGTCGCTGCGCCTGTCGCCGGAGGGGCAGATCGTCAACGAACAGGGCTACGAGATCGACCCCGGCATCGTCCTGCCCGACAATACCACACGGGTAGAAGTCAGCGAGACCGGCATCGTCTCTGCCTACGTGGAGGACGAGCCGATCCCGGTGGAGGTCGGGCAACTGACCCTGTCGACCTTTGTCAACGATGCCGGGATGCGGCCTATCGGCAACAACCTGCTCCAGTCCACCGTGGCCTCGGGCGATCCCATCGCCGCCGTACCGGGAGAACCGGGGGTGGGCATCCTGCGCCAGGGCTATCTGGAAAGCTCGAACGTCAACATCATCAGCCAGATCACCGACCTGATCGTCGCGCAGCGCGCCTACGAGATGAACTCCAAGGCGATCGAGACGGCGGATCAGATGATGTCCGCCGCCAACCAGATCAAGTGATCCGATGCGCAGGTTCCTGATCCCGGCCCTGATGCTGGTCCTCGCCATTGCCGGACCCGCCACCGCCGCAACCCCCGAAACCCTGGTGGAGGAACGCGCCCGTGCCGAATGGGGCGCGCAGCTGCCCGAGGGGGCGGAAATCCGGGTGCGCGTCAACGGTCGGCGCCCGGAGGATGCGGTGATGTTCTCGGATTACTGGATGGACCGGAAGACCGGGCAGTTCCTGGCCAACGCGGTGCTGGAAAACGGTCAGGTGCAGCGCATCGGCGGGTTGGTCTGGGCCAGCATCGCAGTGCCCGTCACCACCCGCCGCCTGATGCCCGGAGAGATCCTGCGCGATGCCGATCTGGACGATCTGGACCTGCCGCTGAACCGCGTCGGCGCCTATACGGTGGTCGACCGCACCGCCCTGGTCGGGATGCAGGTGCGGCGCATGTTGCCGCAGGGCCGCCCGGTGATGCAGCAATCGGTGATCAAGCCGCTGGTGATCACGCGCGGCGACCGGATCGAGATCGTGTTTGACGACGGCCAGGTCCGCGTCTCTGCCCCCGGCCGGTCGCTGGAGGATGCCCATCGCGGTCAGGAACTGCGGATCGTGAACCTTGTCAGCAACCGCTCTCTCGTCGGCATGGCGACAGAGCCCGGCCTTGTGGAGATCGTCCGATGACCCGCCGCGCCCCTGCCTTGTGCCTGTTGATTGTTCCCGGCCTTCTGAGCGCCTGCGGAACCCCCGCCTTCGACCGCGATCCGCAGGTCAGCCGTGTCGGGCTGGACGATGCCACCCTGCGGGAGGCGCAGACGGTGCAGGTCCCGATGCCGCCGCCCGAACCGGCCCGCGTGCCCTATCGGGCAGAGCGTGCCTCGCTCTGGGAACGCGGCTCCAGCGGGTTCTTTGGCGACCAGCGGGCCACGGATGTCGGTGACATCCTGACCATCCTGATCGAGATCGACGACGAGGCGCAGCTGTCCAACGCCAGCGACCGCAGCCGCACGGGCGGCAGCTCTGTCGCCTTCCCGAAACTGTTCGGCTACGGCTCACAGATCGACAAGATCCTGCCCGGTGTCGGGCCGGAGGATCTGCCTTCGGACAATATCGTCGACATCTCCTCCACCACCGGCAGCGGCGGGTCCGGGCAGATCCGGCGCAACGAATCCATCTCCCTGAAAGTCGCGGCGCTGGTGGTGCAGGAATTGCCCAACGGCAACATGGTCGTCGCGGGCCGCCAGGAAGTGAAGGTCAACGAAGAGCTGCGCGAACTGCGCGTCGCGGGGATCATCCGGCCGCAGGATATCCAGATGAACAACACCATTCCCTATGACAAGATCGCCGAGGCACGGATCACCTATGGCGGACGCGGCGGCATCTCCCGGCAGCAGCAACGCGGCTACGGCGAAGACTTGATGGACATAATCCTGCCATATTGATCCGTCCTTTCGCCATGGTTTCACGGAAGTATCGCCGGATTCACCGGGCATAAGAACCGCTGACCCAGTGAATCGGATGCCCGGATGAAGACTTCTCGAATCGCCCTCGCCGTTCTGCCAATCGTCTTCGGCGTTGCCGGGTACGGGGCCGGCGTGTTGCTGACGAAGGACGATGGCGCCGCACCGCCGCACCGCGCCGAACACAGCGGCCCCCGCGACCTGCTGAACGGGCTGGCCGAGGACAACGCCCCGGCCCACGCTCCCGCGTCCACCCCGGTGGAGCATGAGGCCCAGGTCACGCCCGCCGCCCTGACCCTGCCGCGCAAACCCGCGCCCACCGCCAGGGAAGAGGCCGACCGCGCGCATATCTCGCCCGGCACCTACCGCGCGCCGCCCCGTCCCGTGGCGCTGAAGGACCCCGACGAAAACCTGCGCGCCATCGTCCGCGACAGCAAGGTGATCAAGGTCGGCCGCGTGACCGTGCCGGTGCAGAATGCCAACAGCATCACCTATGTCGTATCGGATGTCGGGGTCTCTGTCCGTGACATGGAGGCGGCGGAATATTTCTACGTCGCGCAAAACGCCTCGCGGCTGCGGGACGCGATCCTGACCTCCATGTACCGGCTGGCCGAAACGCCGGCGCTGCGCGGGGCCAGTATCGACACCGACATGCTGTCGCGCGATGTCTCCGCCGAACTTCAAGCCGGGTTTGGCAGCAGCGTCGAGGACGTTCTGTTCCTGACCCTGTTCAAGGCCGACGTGCCGCGCAGCTGACCCCACACCCGCCCATCGTGACAGCCCGCCCCGACCCGCAGCAACCCTGGCCGCCCTATTCGATGGTTTCCACCAGCCCCAGCTGGATCAGCTCACCATTGGCCAGCGCCAGGTTCGTGGTGCCGCCGTCGAAATTCATTCCCGTGACCTGCGCCCGCGCGTAGCTGGCCGTGTTCACCGCTGCGCCCTGGGCATCAAGCGCCCGGATCTCCACGAAAAACGTCCCGTCAGGCACGGGCAGCCCGTCAACATCCAGCCCGTTCCAATCCACGGAATGCAAGCTCTCGGCCTCTGTCGGCAGGCTGGCAATCTCCCGCAGCAGCACCCCGTCGGAGGTGCGGATCAGAGCGCTGACCTGCTCTGCCGCGCCGCCCAGCCGGTACTGGAACTCTGCCGCGCCATCGCTCAGCACCAGCTGGTCGGAGGGGGCGGTGACCGTGCGCCCGATCATCCCGACACCGGCCAGCGCCGCAACGCTGGTCAGCTGCGCCGACAACCCTTCAAGGTTGCTGTTGGTGACCACCGATTGCTCCACCTGGCTCAGCTGGGCAAGCTGGGAGACAAAGGTGGTGCTGTCCATCGGCTCCAGCGGATCCTGGTTCGATATCTGAGCTGTCAGCAGTGTCAGGAAGCGTTGGTAATCCGCCCCCAGTTCACTCAACGAACCTTGCGCGGCACTGATCTGGCTGCCGCTGGCGATGCCGGTACCGACAAGTGGGTCGATGGCCATGGTATTTTCCTCTCAGATCCGCAGATCGACACCGCCGGATGGGGCGGTGGCGGGCTGCTTTGGGGATGTCTCGGCGGGGGTCTCTCCTTCCGTCAGGGGGGCGACGGAAAGCAGGGCACCGGCGGGGCGCTGCGGGGTCTGACGGTCGCCGCGCGGCTCGCCACCCGTGCCGAAATCCGACAGGGACAGCCCCTTGTCGTCAATCGCATGACCCACCTCGCGCAGCAGGGCCAGCAGCCCGTCGCGATCCGCCCGCATCAGGGACAGGACGGCGGGATGCTCGGCCCGGACAGCTATACGCAACTGCCCGGTCTCGTCGGTGAGCACGTCAATCTCCACCCCGCCCAGATTGTCCGGCGTCAGGCTGATGCGCATCTCCGATCCGGTGGTGACCTGCGCGCGGATCTGACCGAACAGCTCTGCCGCCTGCGGGGTCGCCTGTTGTGCCGGGGTTTGCGGCGCGGCAGATGGCAGGGTTTGCGGCGCCTGCGCCACCGGCTGCGGCGCGGCCTGGGGCGGCTCCGGGCTGCCGCTGGGCGTGACCTCCTGCGCCGCGACGGGCGTCACGGGCGCGGTTGTCGTCCGTGCGCCCGTCGCAGCGGGCTGGAGAGAGGGCGCCGTTACGGACATATCCGGCAAGGACCGGGCTGGTTCGTCCGGTTCGGGGACCGGGGTGGCCAAGGGCGCCGTCATCTCCGGCGCGGCGGGCGCATGCACGGGACGGTCCGCCTGTGGTAGAGGCCGAAGTCCTGACGGTACCGGCGACCAGTTTTGTACCGTGGCGCGGGGTGGCGCGGGGTCCACACCAGTCTGCGCCACAGATGCCGGACCCGCCGCAACGGGCAAGCGCCCGGTCACTTCTGTCGCGGCGATCTGCGTCAGCGCGGGCGGCGTGGCGTCCGGCGTGACGGGCGCCACCACGGGCAGACCCGCGCCGGGCGGTTGCGCATGGGATCGTGGCGGCGTGGTCATTGGCACAACCGGGCCGCCCACCGTCGCAGGGCGCGCCCCGGCTTCCGATGTGCTGCCCGTGATCCGCCCGCCCTGCCCCAGCATCCCGAGCGGCACCGCCTTGCCCGCCCATCCGGCGGGAATATCGGCCATGCCACCGCCCGACTGCGCGGCAGCGGCAAACCGGGGCGCCTGGGCCTCCGGCAGGATGGCGGCGCGCAACAGCAGCAACACGGCAGGGGGAAGCGCGGCGACAGCCAGGCCGGTGTCCCCACCGCCTTGATCCGTCGCATCGAGCGGGGCCGCCCCGCCGGTGTCGGCCACCTGCCCGGCCTCTGCCATCCCGCGCAGCACCTCCCCCAGGGCAGGCAATGCTGCGGCCAGGCCACGCGGAGCGGGGGGCACCGCCTCCGCTTCGCCGCCGGGGCCGGACGACAGGGCGGCCAGCACCGCGGTCGCGCCCTGCCCCGATGGCCCCGTCTGCACGGCCATGATCTGCGACAGGACCGGCCGCAGTCGGGTCAACGCGGCTTCCAGCTGTCCCGCGATCTCGATATCCGAAAGGTCGGGATCGGCCAGCCAGGCCGCCGCCTCTGCCAGGATCGCATCGACCCGCGCCAGCGGATCCGCCGCCACGTGGCCCGAGGGCCCGGCCCCCTGCGCCACCACCTCGCCGCCGCGCAAGGCCGACAGCACGGCGGGGAACAGCCCGCGCGCAGCTGTGGTTCCAGCGCTGTCAGCCGGCGTCACCGCCCCCCCGGACAACCGGGCCAGCAGGGCCTGAAGATCAATCATGTCAGCACGTTCCGCGAAAACCCCTTGTCGATCAACTTGCGCCGCAGACGCAGGATGGCGCGTTTTTCCACCTGCCGCAGGCGGTCTGTGCTGGTGCCAAGATCCGTGGCGATTTCAGCCAGCGGATCGGGAGGCGATCGCAGTTTCCGCCGATGGATCACCGCAACTTCCTCTGCCGTCATTTCAGCCAGCGCATCCTGCAACAGCCGCGCCAGTGCCTGCTGGTGACTGTCCAGAACCAGCGCTTCCTCGGGACCGATATCGCCACTGACCAACATGTTGCGCCCGGTGGGATCGTCGTCCTGCGCCGCGCTGTCGATGGCAACGAGACCCTGGGCCGCCATGCGCACCAGGCGGCGCTCCTCTTCCGGCAGTCGGCCCAACTGGGCGTCCAGGTAGGTGCGCGCCGGAATATCGATCACCGCCTTGATCCGCGACAGGGCGTTGGAGACGCCGTTCATGATCCACCAGGCGGCATAGGTCGAAAACCGGACCTCCTGTTCGCGGTCGAAATTGTTGGCGGCGCGGATGATGCCGATCACCCCTTCGGCGGCCAGGTCCTCGAGATGTACAGGGTTGTCGGTGAACCGTGCCGCATGGGACCAGGCCTGGCGCGCGTGCGAGCGTACCAGAACCTCCAATGCTTTCGGGTCTCCCTGATCCTGCCAGCTGCGGATGGCGGCCTTTTCATGGTCAACTTCCAGAAGAGGTTCGCGCATCGCAGCGTGATAAGACATGGACATCATGAAAAACGCCCAATCGTTTCCTTGCCTGCAAGGACAAGTAAGCACAAATCGCGGAAATCAGGAAGTTTTGTTTGATTTAATGAAGGTTAAAACGCCATTGCGGCCGCCGCACCGTGGCCGGCAGCGCATAGGGGCTGACCGAAGGATCCAGCGCCTCCCGCAGCCCGGCCTGAAGGCAGGCGATCCAGTCGCCGACGCCCAGACCGCTGCCCGAGACGGTCAGCAGGTCGATCGGGATCCGACGCGGCTCGGGGGCAGTAAAGCACGGGTCGAGACGGCGCAGATAGGCGGTCAGTTGCGGTTGGCTCAGGAAATCGGAGCGGGCGAACAATGCGCCTGAGCCACCTTTGGCCGCGCCCCGGCACCAGAACCGGTCCAGGCTGTCGGCAAGGCCCAGACAGAATGGCCGCGCCTCCACGCCCAGATCCCGCAGCCGCGCGGTGCAGGCCAGGCGGGCCGCCGAATGGGCCAGCATGAACAGCGCGTCGGTTTCCCGTTCCATCGGCAGATGGCCCCGATCCTGCGCGATCAGCAGGCAGTCGCCAACGGCACGCCCCAGGGCGCGGGAGAAGCGGTCATCGGCGCCCTCGGGCACCAACACCACCAGGCAATCATAGGGCACGTCGAGGGCAAGTTCCTCGGCCAGAACATCGCCCAGCGGCAGCGCCGGGGCCAGTTCGGTATCATCCGTCAGCACTCGCGGCAGATCCGCGCCACGACAGGACAGAAAGGTCGCGCTGGCCGGAACCAGGGCTTCGAACGCGGCGGAAAACCGGGTTTCGGTGGTCAAAGGCATGACTCCGCCCTGCCAGATTAACGGCAAAAGTTCCGCGATACTCATCATTCTGTCCCTCACGTGGCACCGGCAGCACCCACTCCGCCAGCGTCACGTTTACTTTAGTGCAACCTTTTCCCACCGGAAAGAGAGTCGCACCGGCACCATCGCCAAATCTTGTGGGTAAGTTCCGGGCGGCGTCTAAATGCTGCGGCTTCCGACAAGGATTAACCATATGGTCAGAGAGGATTTTTCTCGGTTTTCCACAGCAATCTACCGTAAGGGAAACCTCTGCCACAGGTGGTGTAAGAAGACTACATGTAGCGGAAGAAACGTTCCGTTCCCGCCACATTTTGCGGCAGCTCAAGACGAATCGTTGCCCCTTCAGCGCAGGGCTGCGGGGTAATTCAAGGTGACGCTGATCCGCCGATTCTCCGCCGCCGTGGGGTCGTCCGGGGTCAGCGGGCGGGTGGCAGCCACGCCGGAGATCCGGGTGATGCGGCTTTGCGCGATGCCGGTATCGACCAGAACGCGGCGGGTGGCATTGGCGCGGTCCGCCGACAGCTCCCAATTGGAATAGCCGGTGGTGCGGGTATAGGGCACGGCATCGGTATGGCCCGAGATGGTCAGCGTGTTGGGCAAATCGACGATCGCCTCCCCGATGACCCGCAGCAATTGCCGGGTCCGATCCTCGATCCGCGCGCTGCCGGTGGCGAACATGGAGCGGCCGTCCCGGTCGACAATCTGGATATCCAGCCCCTCGGGCGTGCGCTGGAACCGCAGGTTCTGCGCCAGATCCGCCAGGTCGTCACGGCCCGCCACCGTGTCGATGATGGAGGCTTCCAACTGCGTCATCTCCGCCTCCCGCTCGGCCGCCTGGCGGGTCGCATCTGCGGCCTCGGCGGAGTTGCGGGCGGTTTGCAGCGGGTCGCGCGCCTCCGGGTCCGGCGTGGTCACGTCAGAGGGCTCAGCCGCCTCCCCCGCCCCGGCGGTGGTGTCGGATTTCGTGCCCTCCGGCCGGGTCTCGTATTCCACGACGACCTGAGGTTTCTCGTCGCGCAAACGGCTGTCGAACACGGACAAGGGGTTCTCCTGGCCGAAACTGGGCAATTGCACGTCGGATTTGGGACCGTCCGTGCCGCTCATCACGCCATCGGGGCCCAGAACGATCCCGTCCAGCAGTCCCTCCCCCCGTCCGCCGCTGTCGGACAAGCTGGGGGTGAAGTAGTCGGCCAGCCCGCGCAGCTTTTCCTCGTCCGAGGCGGCGAGGATCCACAACAGCAGGAAAAACGCCATCATCGCCGTCATGAAATCGGCATATGCGACTTTCCAGCCGCCACCGTGATGGGCGTGATCGTCATTTTCCTCGATCTTCTTGATGATGATCAAGGGATCGTTGCCGCCTGCCATGGATCAGCTCTCCGGGGTCATTCCGCCAGTTCGGAGCGGTCGTATTTGCCGAACCCGGCCTCCCGCGCGTGGCGGGCCTTGCGGCGGGAATAGCTGGGGGCGACCAGGGGAAAATCCTCCGGCAGGTCAAAGGCGGCGCGGTACTCCGCCTCCGTCATGCCGTGTTCGGCCCCCAGATGGCGTTTCAGCATCTTGAATCCGCGTCCGCAGACCAGGCAGAAAACCTTGTCCTCGGTCACCGCACGGTCGATGGGCAGGGCCGGGGTCAGCCCGGCGACCTGATCCGGGGCGGCCCCGGGGGTCGTGCCGGCGGCGGTGCTGCCCAGAGCCTGCGCCCGGCCCGACAGCCGCGAATAAAGCGCGACGATATCATCCGCGCTGACATCCAGCCGACCGGCATAGGCGGCGACGATGTGGCCGATGGCCGCGTGCCGTTCCGCAGTCTCGGAGAGGGCCGCCTGTTCTTCAATGTCTTCCTGATGCATCACGTTGCAATCCTTCGCACCATTGCGGCTATTGCGCCAATTCTTCCTCTAACCAGAACTTTTGTGAAACTGTACTTGCCAAACGGGGCATTTCGGAACCCCTTGTAAAAGGATGCGCCGCTGACAGGCAAGGCCCCGCCGACCGTTGGCAGGGCGATCCTGCCGCGTCGTCCGGCCCGGTCCGTCAGATAAATCCCGCTCCACATGGTTCCGTTGTTGTCCCGATGCCTGTTCTTGCGCTTGTGGCGCTGTTCTTGGCCAGTTTCAGCCGTGTCGTGAACAGTAGATAGGAAATGTGGATTAATTATTGATAAAAGCCCGAAAGTTTTTCGAGATTTCTTCGAAATTCATGCCGACAGCGCCGCACCAAGCGTCGCCAGCGGCCCGGACCAGTCGCCGACAACCGACTGGCGATGCAGGGTCAGCGCCCCGTACCAACGGTCCTGCGTGCCCGCTTCGCCCCAGTACCACATGCATTCGGAGCCACCCGGCACCAGCATGTGCCCCGGAAGGCCAAGCGCGCCGCACAGATGCGCGGTGGTGTTGTCGATGGTCACGACCCGGTCCAGCGCGGCGATCTGCGCCGCGAAACCGGCAAGGTCCGTCAACTGGTCGACCTCCCGATCGCTGTGGAACAGCAGGTCGGGACGGGCAGCGCGGGCTCGGGCGATCTCCGTCGTGGTGTCGCCATATTGCAGGTCGATCACCAACGCATCACGGGGCAGTGCCGCCACCATCCGCTCCAGCGGAACAGAGCGCAGCCGCCCCGCCAGCGACCGGCTGGCCCAGGCCAGGCCCAGGACCGGCCGGCCCTCCGCCAGGCGTTCGTACTTTCGCCGCAGATGCTCAAGGCGGGCGGGATCGGCACGCAGGTAGCCGCCGGGGGCAACGGGTGCCACGGCCTCACCGGAATCACCGGCGTCGGGCAGATAGCGGACCAGATCGCCCAGAAAAATGACCTCTTGCGGGGAGACGGCGATGTTCTGCTTCGCGAAATCGGCCTGCCGCAGATGCGCCAGATCCAGCGAGTTGCCCGCCAGCAAAGGCCCCATCCGCCCCGCGCCGACGAAGGTGCACGCCACATCGGCGCCCAGCGGCGCGCGCGGCAGCAACCCGGCCAGCGCCAGCTGATCGCCCACGCCCTGTTCGGCCATCAGGAACAGCCGCCCGCGCGCGGCCAGCGCGGCGGGGTCGGAATTGGCCAGCGGCACGCGGCGGCGCTGAACCTCGGGGAACCGATGCGCGAATTCCGCCTGGCCTGGCGCGATCTCTCCGCGGCGCAGCAGGAACGCGCCGAAGGCCTTGCGGATACGGGTTTCCGTGCCGGTGATATGCACCGCTTCGACATAGGCGTCGCGGGCGCCCTGGTGATCGCCGCGATCCTGATGGATGTTGGCCACCAGGCCGCGCGCCTGAGCCAGCCCGGCGGGGGTGGCGAAATCGAAGGTCGCCGCCAGTTCTTCGGCCTCTTCCAGGCGCCGCTGGCTGCGCAGCAGGGTCAGCAGGATCAGTGCCACGGTATCGCGATCCGCAACAGGGTCCGGCTGGGAGCGCGCCAACAGAGCGCGCGCCAGCGGCTCGGCCTCCTCCAGCCGCACCTGGTAGAGCATGGCGCGCAGTCGGGCGATCTGGTGTGCCTCCGGAGCCGGGTCGAGTTTCCAGGCCCGTTCCAGCCATTCGGCGGCGCGGCCAGGTTCGTCGGCGGCATCCAGCAGATCGCCCAGAGCGAAAGCCAACCCGGCATCGCGGATCCGCCGGATCGTGGGGGCAACCACATCGGCACAATCCAAACGGCGCCCCAGCCGCGACATGAGGTCCATGTAGAGCCGGATCAGCGGCACATCGCGGCTGTCGGCGGCAATGGCCTGCGCCATGGTGGCGACCGCGGCTTCCACGTCGGCCTCCAGCACCTGGGCACGGGCCAACCCGGCCAGGGCCTGTGCCTCGCCCGGGGCCAGTTCCAGCGCGCGGGCAAAAAAGGCGCGGGCCGTCTCCCCCTCGCGCCGGTCCAGCGCGGCGGTGCCCAGGATCATCCAGCCATGCGGATTGGCAGGATGCGCCTTCAGCACCGGATGCGCCAGCTGCACCGCCTCCGCCATCGCGCCGCGCCCCAGGGCCAGGTAGGCCGCGTGCAGTTCCAACGCGGCGTCGCCCTTGATTCCATACATCTTGGCCGCCTTGGCAAGGCGCTGTCGCCGATCCTTGCGGGACAGGGTGTCAGAGGTCATCTCCACTCCTTCGGGACGGCGAAATAATCCGTGGTGTTCACGTATCCGGTGCTGTCCACGACCCGGTAGCCCGCCGCGCGGCACCAGTCCTGGACAAAGCCCATGACGTTGGATTTCAGCACCTCGACCCAGATCACCGGACGATCCCGCGCAATCAGGGCACGGGCGCCGTCCAGCACCTCCAGCTCCATGCCTTCGGCGTCGATCTTGATCAGATCGGCGCGGTCCGCCCCCATCAGATCATCCAGGCTGCGGGTTTCGATGGCGCCGTCGGCCTGCGCGACCAGCCGCGTGGCGCCCAGGTTGTCAGCATCGTCGGTGCGCGCGTCAAACCGACCCGTGCCCGCCCCGGCACCCAACCCCATGCCGCGCCGGTCGATCCGGTCCGACAGGCCATTGGCGGCGATATTCGCGTCCAGAAGCGCCAGCGCCTCCGGGTTCGGCTCCACCGGGTAGATGCGCGCGGCATCCAGTTGGCGGGCGTACCAGACGACGTGGTTGCCGATATTGGCACCGACTTCCACCACGTGGGGACGCGGGGCGCGGACCAAAGCGCGCAGCTTCTCAAGGGAGGCGGCCTCGAAATAGCCGCCCTGAACATGGGCATTCTGGATCAGGTCGGCGGGGTTGGTCAGCCGCATCCGCACCGGATCGCCCGCGCCGTCATCGAACTGCGCCCAGACCTCTGCCCCCTGCAATTCGGCGCGCCACCGGGCCATGACGGCGCTGGCCCAATCCGCCCCGCTCGCCGCACGGGGGCCGATGGAATGGGCGCCGCGCCGGTTGACGAAGAAGATTTCCGGCCGCTTGGCACAGCGGTGGTCGCGCCAGAGGCGGGTGTAGAAGAGGTAGTCCTCGCCGGTATCAAGGGCGGCGTCGAACCCGATGGCCGCCGCCACCGAGGCGCGAACAAAGCCGCCGATCTGCACCGCGCGGTCGGGGCTGTGAGCCAGAAAGTCCTCGCGCCGGTCCAGCTGCGGCGGCTGACCCTCGCGCAGCTGTGGCTCCCCCTCCGGGTCAAGCGTGCAGATCAGGCCCCAGACGGCGTCCAGGTCTGGCTCTGCCGCGATCACCCGGCCGAAGGCCTCGAAGGCGTTGGGGGTCAGCAAATCGTCGGCATCCAGGAAAAAGACCCAATCGGCACCGTCTGCCAGCGCCTGCCGCAGGGCATCGTTGCGCCGCGCGGATCGGCCGTGTCGCCCCTCGCCATCGTCCATCACCAGGTGCCGCACCTCGGCAAAGGGGCCAGTGCCGTAATTCAGCGCGCGCTGAACCGAAGGGACGCAGATCCCTGTCAGGCTGTCGGCATGGCCGGGGCCAACCGGTGTAATGATGGCACAGCGCATCCGGCCGGCCCTCACCTGGCCGCAGGCAGATCGCCCGCCGCCACCATCTGCACAGACCGGATCGCCTCCTTCAGGTTCAGCTGCTGGACGGAAGTGCCGGTGGCCAGGCCAAGACAGGCCAGGATCGCGACCAGGGCCACCTGACTGCGGCGCAGGAACGGCGCCCGGCGGCGCGGCGGCGCGGCCTCTTCCTCGGGCTGGGGCAAAGCCTCTGCCGGGGCGACGAAGACACCGCGCGGCGTCACCGTGATCTCGGCCCGGCGCGGGGCGAGAGCAAGGCGCTGACGCAGACCGATGGGAAACAGCACCGCCTCGATATCCAGCACCAGCGGATCGCCCATGTGCCAGCCCTTCAACGCAGCAACCGGCAGCATGAAGGAGGCGTAATCGTCGCGAAAGGCCACGTCCTCCACCCGTTGGAAAGCCGTATTCACCGAAACCTTCTCGGGGTGCAGAGTGACCCGCACGCCGCGCCGACCCATGGAAATCTGCCCCTCCGGGAAGCTACAGGATTCCTCCTGAACCTGGCGCGCGGGCAGGAAGCCGGGCGGCAGCGCCGCCTTGGCCGGGCGCGCGGGGCGGGGCCGGGCATAGGACAGGCGGAACCGGGGCCGCCAAGGCGCCGGGGCGGAACGTGCCTCTGCCAGCGGGACCGCAGGGGGGCGCGCGGAGCGGCCAGGCTCGGCAGCGGCGGCGGTCCGGCGCTCAATCTCGAACTGGTGGTTGATCAGGTGGTCGGCTGCCATTTCAGCCAGGTCGTCCTCCTGTCCGATCAGCTGCATCAGCTTCTGCTCGTCCGAAAACAGCACCCGCCGCGTCGGATAGCCGTCAAGGCGCGGCACCACGGCGAATTCCCCCGGCGCGCGGTCCAGCACTGCGCCGGCATCCTCCAGCACCTTCTGGCGGGCATCCTCGTGGAACAGCAGCAGGTCGCAACTGCCCGCATCATCCATGCACAGCACCAGCCCGATCTCCTGCGGCCAGTCGCGAAACAGGGCGCAGAGATCGGCGTGATCGAAGAAATAGGCGAGTTTATCAGCAGACATGGAATAGTCTTCATGTTCTATTCTTGTGTGTGATCATCCTATACTTGTCTATGCTTGAATAAAAGAGATTTATGTATATTGTCGGGGACAAGTCACCACGTCCCTGCCAGATCTGAAAGAACCACATGACCGTATTGCTTGGACTTGCCCTCGTCTTCGGATTGGTGTTCGGCGGTTTCATGCTGTCGGGCGGCAAGATGGACATCGTGCTGCATGCCCTGCCGTTCGAGGGCATGATGATCGGCGGCGCGGCCATCGGCGCCTTTGTCATCGCCAACAGCTTTTCGGTGATCAAAAGCTCCTTTCGCGGCGTCATGAAGGTGCTGAAGGGCCCGCGCTGGAAGGCCAAGGATTATTCCGACCTGCTGAACCTGATGTTCGAACTGTCGCGCATCTACAAGACCCAGGGGGTTCTGGCGCTGGACAGCCATATCGAAAGCCCGGAAACCAGCGACATCTTCGCCCGCTACCCCCGCGTGGCGGCGGATCACTTTGCGCTGGACCTGATCCGCGACAGTTTCCGCATGTTGTCGATGCAATTCGACGACAAGTACCAGACCGAGGACGTGATCAACCGCAAGATCAAGAAACATCACCATGAATCGCTGACCTCCGCCAATGCCATCCAGACCATGGCCGACGGGCTGCCCGCCATCGGCATCGTCGCTGCGGTTCTGGGGGTGATCAAGACGATGTCTTCCATCGACCAGCCGCCCGAGGTTCTGGGCGCGATGATCGGCGGCGCGCTGGTCGGCACGTTTCTGGGGGTGTTCCTGGCCTATTGCATGGTGCAACCGATTTCCGGCCGGCTGAAACAGATCGAGGAAGAAGACGCGACCTTCTATTTCGTGATCCGGGACATCTTTGTCGCCATGGTGTCGGACCACCCGCCCAGCATCTGCGTGGAAATCGGACGCGGCAACATTCCCACCCGGATGCAGCCCGATTTCTATACAGTGGAGGCGGCGCAGCGAGAGATAGCGGCGCAATGATCCGGGCTGCCGCTCTGGGTCTGGCGCTGATGACGCAGGGCGCGCTGGCCGCCGGGCCCGCGCCCGAACCAGCGGCAAAGACAGGCAACGGCCCCGTGCATCTGCCGGCGTTGCCACCCTCGGACCATGGCTATCCAGCCGCGATCCTGGCGGACATGCGCGCCCGTCTCGTCGCCCGCCAGACCCCGGAGGCGGGGGAACCGGCGCCCGATCCGACCCCCGCTTCCCCCGACACGGGGCATTAGGCATGTCCGGCGACCGCCGCCTGCGTGCCCTGCGGGTGATCGAGCGGGTCAAGGAACAGGACACCGAACGCAGCGCCCGCGCCGCCGCAGAGCTGCGCAGCAGGATCGAGGCGCTGGAAGCCACCCGCGCGGAGCTGCTGCACCGCATCACCCGCGAATCGCGGATCGAGGGGCTGGAAGGCGCGGCCTATCTGGGCCAGTTCATCCGCGCCATTCGCGCGGAGGTGGAGCGGGTACAACACCAGATCGACGAGCTGACCCCCGCCCGCCAGAAGGCGGAGGACGCGCTGCGCGACGCGCTGGCAGAGCAGAAGACCTACGAAATCCTGCGGCTGCGGCGTCTGGCCGACAATCGCCGGGACGCCGCCCGCCGCGACACCGCCCGGCAGGACGAAATCGCCCGCCTGCGCTGGCAGCGCTAGGCGGGCGCGGCAGGCAGCAGCGGGGCACTAACCGGCGGTGCCCTGCGGGTGGTAATCGGCGTAAAGACCGGGCAGAAAACTGGCAAGATGGGTCATTTCCTCGCTGCAATGTTGCAGCATCTGCTGGCCCGATGTCTCTGTCACCGCGCGCCGTGCAATGGCCTTGCGGGGGATCAGTCGGCCCAGAACCCTTTGCAGCGCGGGATGGGTGAAGGCCAGCCCTCCCATCCAGAACCGGCTGCGCATCTCCACCCCATGCTCGGTCCGGCGGATCAGATGCACCATCCGTGTCACCTCGACCGGAGCCTTTTGCAAACCGACACGCGCGCAGAGCGCGGTGCCAATTCCGGCGGCGTTCAGATCGGCGGTGCCAAACAGCTCGGCGGGGTCGACAAAGGTGATTGTGATATCCACCTGCCCTGCCCCCACATGCTCACTCACCAGATGCGGGTTGTTCAGATATTTCTGCCGGTTGGACAGGCCCGCATCGTCCCCGTTCTGCCGCGTGGCCCGGCAGGAAACATGCTCTGCCGGGTGCCACAGCTTGTAGCGTTGGTCTTCCATCGGGTGCCAGGCGAACCACCAGTCTATCATCTCCGGGGTCACGCCCGGCATGTCGGTCAGGCAGGCGACGAAGATCCGGCCATCCGGCATCCGGGCATAGCCTGTCTCCATCGGCAGATAGCCCGGCGCCAGCATCCGCGCGGCCTGCTCCGGGCGAAAGGTATCGCCCGGCGCGCCGGCCCCGGCCTCCAGCGCCCGCCGGGCATGATCCGGGATCGGCGTCATGACCGGCTGCCAGTGACGGGCATAGGGTTTGCCGTCCAGCTCTCCCGGCACCATGCCGGTATGGGGTCGTGTCATGGCCTGTGCTCCTTCGACGCTCAGAAGTTCACCTTGTCGCCGCCCTTCAGGTCCAGCACCTCCCGCGCCTCGTCGGGTGTGGCGACGTCGCAGCCCAACTCCTCCACAATGTGACGAATGCGGGCAACCTGTTGCGCGTTGCTTTCGGCCAGCTCTCCGCGACGGATGAACAGGCTGTCCTCCAGCCCGACGCGGACGTTGCCGCCCATCTGGCTGGCAGTCGCGGCCAGCGGGATCTGCTGGGCACCGGCGGCCAGGACGGACCAGCGGTAATCGTCGCCGAACAACTTGTCCGCCGTCTTCTTCATGAACACCAGGTTGTCGATATCCGCGCCGATGCCGCCCAGGATACCCATCACGAACTGGATGAACACCGGCGCCTTGAACAGGCCGATATCCATACAGAACTTCAGGTTATAGAGATGCCCGACGTCGTAGCATTCATGCTCGAACTTGATGTCATGGGGGGCCAGTGTGGTTGCGGCTTCCTCGATATCGCGGAAGGTGTTGCGAAAGATGTTGCCGTCGGAATTGGCGACGTAGTCACGCTCCCACTCGAATTTCCAGTCCTTGTAGCGTTTCGCCAGCGGGTGAAAGGAAAAGTTCATCGACCCCATGTTCATCGAACACATCTCTGCCGAAAAAGTCGCGGCGGGGCGGATGCGGTCCTGAATGGACAGGGTCAGCGATCCGCCGGTGGAGATATTCACCACCGCATCCGTCGCCTGCTTGATCCGTCCCAGAAACGGCGTGAAATCGTCTGGATTGACCGAAGGCGCGCCGGTTTCATTATCCCGCGCATGCAGGTGCAGGATGGAGGCCCCGGCCTCTGCCGCCTCCATCGCCTGCTGGGCGATATCGTCATAGGTCCAGGGCAGCGCGTCGGACATGGTGGGGGTGTGGATCGCACCGGTGATGGCACAGGTGATGATGGTCTTTTGCTTGGCCAAGTCTCAGGCTCCTTTGTCTGGAAGACCGCGCACACGGCGGCTGAGTGGGAAAAGCTCGTGCCCGGCACGACCGCGGATCAGGCCCCACAGCCCGGTCGGGGCCTTCAGCATGATGACGATCGCCACAAGGCCGAGGGCAATGAGGTAGACAGTGCCCAGATCGGCCAGCGTCTCACGCAACAGGAAGTAGATCAGGGTGCCCAGGATCGGCCCTTCGATCGTGCCGATGCCGCCGATCACGACGATGAAGATGACAAAGGCCGTCCAGTCATTGGTGGAAAACGCCGCATCGGGCGAAATCCGCAGCTTTTGCAGAAAGATCAGGCAGCCGACCAGCGTGGTCAGGCCGGCGGTCACGACGTAGACTGCGAATTTCGACAGCCAGATATCGATCCCCAGCGATTTCGCCGCCAGTTCATTGTCGCGAATGGCGGTCAGGGCGACGCCCCGGCGCGACCGCAGATAGGCCACGACGCAGGCCACGATCAGCACCGCCAGCCCCAGCGTCAGCCAGTACAGCAGGGCTTCCCGCGCGGCGCGGCCATCGGCCAGATTGCGCACCACGTCAATGGGCAGAGAGGTGCCGGACCCGCCGCCAAGCGCGCCGATCTGCGCGGCGGTCAGGCGAAAGACCTCGGCCACGACCCAGGTGCCGATGGCGAAATAGGCCCCGCGCAACCGAAAGATCAGGGCCGCCACAGGGGCGGCCACCGCAGCCCCGGCCAGCGCCGCCAGCGGCATCGCGGCAAAGGGGTGGATGCCCCCCAGCATCACCAGCCCGAAGAACAGGTAGCCGCCGAAGCCGACATAGGCCTGCTGCCCGACAGAGACCAGCCCGGCATATCCGGCAAGGAAATTCCACAGCGTCGCCAGCGACAGGTACAGGAAGAATTCGCCGAACAGCCGCAAATCCGACCGTCCCGCCCACCAGGGCGCGGCGATCATCACCGCCAGCCCCAGCAACAGCGCGATCATCGCCACGGTCGAAAGGCGCGTCATGCGCGAGACATGCATCTGTTGGGTCATCATCCGTCCATCCTCGGGAACAGGCCACGCGGGCGGGTGGCCAGGATCAGCAGGAACACGATATGCCCGGCCAGCACCTGGAAACCGGGGTCGATCCGGGCTCCCAGCGTCTGGGCCACGCCCAGGATGACGCCGCCGGCCAGTGTGCCCCACAGGTTGCCCAGACCGCCGATGATCACCGCCTCGAACCCGAAGATCAGGCGCGACCCGCCGATGGCCGGATCAAACGAGGTTCGGATGCCCAGAAACACCCCCGCGATCGCCGTCACCGCCAGCGACAGCGCCATCGCCATGCCGAAGACATGCGCCCGGTTCAGCCCCATCAGCTGCACGATCTCCGGCAGGTCGGACGTGGCGCGAAAGGCGCGGCCAAGGGCGGTGTGGTAGAACACCCATTGCAGCCCCGCGATCACCGCAACGGCGGTGGCGAAGACGATCACAGGCAACACCCCCAGGGTCAGCCCGCCGACATCCACGGCCATCGTCTCCAGCGCCCCGGCCTGCAATTTCTGCGGATCGGCGGTATAGCCGGCCAACAGCGCGTTCTGGATGATCACCGACAGGCCAAAGGTCACCAGCAGCGGCGGCAGGATATCGCCGCCCATGGTCCGGTTCAGCACCGCACGCTGCAACACGTAGCCCAGGCCCGCCATCAGTGGCATCACCACCACCAGCGCGACCAGCGGATGCAGCCCCGTGACCACCACGGTGGTGGTCAGCGCCAGGTAGGCCGCCAGCACGATCAGGTCGCCATGGGCGATATTGACCAGCCGCATCACCCCGAAGATCAGGGACAGCCCCGCCGCGAACAGGGCATACAGCCCGCCCAGCAGTGTGCCCTGCACGATTGCATTGATCCAATCCATGGCTCAGACCCCGAAATAGGCGCGGGTGATCTCGTCGCGGCCTAGCGCGTCGGACGACCCTTGCAGTGAAACCCGCCCCTCTTGCAGGCAATAGACCCGGCGGGAGACCGACAGGGCCTTGGCGATATCCTGTTCGACGACGATGGCCGACAGCCCTTCCGAGACGATGCCGGGCAGCGCCTCGTAGATGGATTTGATGATCACCGGGGCCAGGCCCAGGCTGATCTCGTCCATCATCAGCAGGTCGGGGTTCGACATCAGCGCGCGGCCAATGGCGACCATCTGCTGTTGTCCGCCGGACAGGGCGGTGGCGGGCACGGCCCGGCGCTCCTCCAGGATGGGGAACAGGTCGTAGATGCGGCGCAGGGTCCAGGGGCCGGACCGCCCGGCCTGGCCGCCGATCCGCAGGTTTTCCTCCACGCTGAGGGAGGCGAAGAGCATCCGCCCCTCCGGCACCAGCGCAAGGCCCAGCCGTGCGATCCGGTCGGGGCGCATCCGGCCGATGGGCTGACCGTTCCAGCGCACCTGCTCTGCCCCGTTGCGCAACAGGCCCGAGACGGACCGCATCAGCGTCGTCTTGCCCGCGCCATTGGCGCCGATGACGGCGACGACTTCGCCTTGCGCAACCTCCATGTCGATACCGTAGAGGGCCTGGAAATCGCCGTAATGGGCATTCAGCCCGGTGATGGACAGGAATGGTTCAGACATCGGCGTCGATCCCCAGATAGATTTCGCGGACTTCGCGGCTGTCCATGATCTCGCGCGGGGGGCCTTCGGCAATCTTGCGGCCGAAGTCGATGACCATCAACCGGTCCACCACCGCCAGCAGCGCATGGACCACATGCTCGATCCAGACGATGGAAATGCCGGTGGCGCGCAGTCCCCGGATGGTGTCGATCAGGGCATGGCATTCCTGTTCTGTCAGCCCGCCCGCGATCTCGTCCAGCAGCAGCACGCGCGGCTTCACGCACATGGCGCGGGCCAGTTCCAGCCGCTTGCGTTCCAGCAGTGTCAGCCCGCCTGCCAGGGTGTTGGCCTTTGCCAGCAGGCCGGTACGCTCCAGCACGTCAAGGCACAGATCCTGTGCCTCGGATCCCGACAGCCCGGCGCCCTGGGTCGCGGCGACATAGGCGTTCTCGAACAATGTCATGCCTGAAAACGGCTGCGGCACCTGAAAGCTGCGGGCGATCCCCGCCCGGCACCGCCGCGCGGCGGACCAGCCGGTGATGTCCTGCCCGTCCAGCAGCACCCGCCCGCCATCCGGCGCCAGCGTGCCGGTGACGATATTGAACATCGACGTCTTGCCCGCACCGTTCGGCCCGATGACGCCCAATGCCTCGCCCTCGGTCAGGGACCAGGATTGCGCATCCGCGACGACCACGGCGCCAAAGGATTTTCGGACCTCGGCCAATTCCAGAATTGCCATCGTTTCCCCCGGTGGATGGCCCCGCCGCATCGGGCGGCGGGGTCGTGCCTGATGATCACAGAAGCCGCAGTTCACCCGTCAATGGGATCTGCGGCGCGGCGCTGTTGGCCACGATCTTCAGCTCGGCCGTGTCGCCCTCGGTCTGCCATTGCCCGGCCACCAGCGGCGTCTTGGTCACATTGGGCACCGGCCCGGCGGACCAGTCGACGCGCCCGACGATCGTGTCCAGTTGGGTGGCGCCGATGGCATCCGTCAGGGCATCGGGATCTTCGGGATCCTCGGCCCGTGCGATGACGTCGGCCACCACTTCGAACAGCGCATGCTTGAACCCGATGGGCTGGGTCCAGGGACGGCCGGTATCGGCGCTGTATCCAAGCGCCAGATCCCGCGCGGATTCCCCCGTGAGGGAGGAGGCAAACGGATGTTCCGGCGACCACCAGACCTCGGACGACAGCCCGTCGCCGCGCGGACCCAGCCCGGCGATGACCGACGGGAACAGCAGCGCCTTGCCGATGGTGACGATCTTGGGCGCGAACCCCTGTTGCGCGGCCTGTGACCAGAAGGTGGCGAAATCGGGGGGGATCATGTTGCCAGTGACAATCTCGCAGCCGGCCTCCCGGAAGGCGCCGATATAGTTGGAGAAATCGTCGCTCATCGGTTGGTAGCGACCCGGATCGACCAGGGTGTACCCTGCCTCCGCCAGCGGCTTGGGCAGGCCCAGTTCGGGATGACCCCAGGCATTGCCGTCCGCGTCATTGGGGAACAACCCGCCGACCACCGGCGCGACATCGGCCCCGCCCCACATGTCAAGGAAGGCGCCGATCACGTCTTCCAGCCCCCAGAAGAAATGGTAGGTGCTGCGGAATCCCTGTTCGGGATTGCCGTTGCGGCCGAAGAAATACGGCTGCCAGGGGCAATCGGTGGTGATGCAGGGGGTTTCGTTCAGCTCTGCCTGATCGGAGACGGGGTTCACCGTCTCGGGGGTGGAGGCGGCGACGATGATGTCGACTTCGTCGTCAAGCAGCAATTCGTTCGCGACCTCCGCCGCGCGGTTGGGATTGGACTGGCTGTCCTTCGAAATGATCTCCACCGTCCAGGTCTTGCCGTTGTTCTCGATCCCTGCGGCGAACTGCCGGGACACGGCCTGGATGATATGGTCATCGGCCTCCGCGAACCCGGCAAGCGGGCCTGTGCGGGGGCTGACATGGCCGACCCGGATCACCGGGTTTGCGGCATAGGCGCGGGTGGCGCGCAGGATGGCCGGTGCGGCAAGCGTGGCGGCGGTCCCGGCCAGGAACCTCCGGCGGCTGGTCGTGATCTTGGGCATTTGTCCCTCCTCCTTGGGCATTTGCGCGTGTCGTTCACGGTAATTCGGGTCGTCAGCTCGTCTTGTCTTCGGGGGCGTCATCCAGGATGCCGGGCAGCCGTTGCAGGTGCCGGCCCACGCGGTCGCGGGTCTCCTGCGCCTCTTGTTCTGTCCAGCTGCGAAAGCCCTGACCGGATTTCATGCCCAGCCGCCCCTCGGCGACCAGCTGTTCCAGATAGGGCGATGGCCCCGGCCGCCGGTCCAGATCGGCCAGCACCTGATTGTGGATGTCCAGCGTCAGGTCGGTGCCCACCAGATCGGCGTTTTCCAGCGGCCCCAGCACGGCCAGACGGCGGCCAAAGCAGGATTTGACCACGGTATCCACCGCCTCCGCATCGCAGATCCCATGCTCCACCATGGAAATCGCCTCCCGCCAAAGCGCATGTTGCATGCGGTTGCCGATAAAGCCGGGTACGTCCTTCTCCACCCGTACCGGCGTCTTTCCGGCATCGTGCAGCAGATCCATCATCAGCTCCATCGCGGCATCGGTGGTGTCGTCGGTGCGCACGACCTCCACCAGCGGGATCATGTGGGCCGGGTTCCACCAATGGGTGCCCAGGGCCCGGCTGCCATCCGACAGCTTGGACATGATCTGCGTGATCGGCATGACCGAGGTGTTGGAGGCCAGGACGCAATCGCGGGGGGCGTGGGCCTCCACCTCGGCAAAAATCGCCTGTTTCAGCTCCAGTTTCTCCGGCGCGGCCTCGAACACCACGCGGGCGTCACGAACGGCGCCGGGGGTGCTGTCGCAGATGGTGATGCGGCGCAGCATGGCGGGGATCGCGGTCTCTGCCTCGCCCAGGGCCCGCAGGCTGGCGGCAATGCGGTCAGCGACGGTGGCGCGGGCCTCGGCCACGGGATCGGTGATCGCGACCTGTTGCCCGGCGCGGGCCAGGGTCAGGGCGATTCCATGCCCCATGAGGCCCGCGCCGATAACGGCGATCTGCTGGTTCTTGTCGACCATGGTTCAACCCGCCGTATAGCCACCGTCGGCATAGAGGATATGCCCGGTGTAGAAATCAGACGCCCCGGAGGCGAGGAACAGAAGCGGCCCGGCCAGGTCTTCCGGCTCTCCCAGCCGGCCCTTGGGCACACGGGACAGGAACCCGTCACGCATGGCGCGGGCCTGATCGGTGTCCTCGAACATCCACGCGGTCAGCGGGCTGCGAAAGACGGTCGGCGCGATGGCGTTGACGGTGATGCCGGTCGGCCCCAATTCGCAGCCAAGCGCCCGGGTGATCCCGTCCACCGCCGCCTTTGACGCGCAATAGGCGGTGTAGCCCGCAGGATGCCCCAGCAACCCTCGGGCAGAGGAGACAAAGACGATCTTGCCGCTGCCCTGTTCCTTCATCCGAACCGTGGCGGCGCGCGCCAACAGCCAGCTTTGCGTGACATTGGCGTCCATCACGGCGCCAAAATCCTCCACCGGCATGTCGTCGATCTTGGCGACCTTGTTCATACCGCTGGCAACGACCAGAATGTCCAACGCACCGTGATCGGCGACCGCGCGATCCACCATCGCCGTGCAGGTGGCGGCATCGTCCGGGCGGGCGTTCATCGTTGTGACCTTCGCGCCCAATTCCCGGCATTCGGCAGCGATCTGGTCCAGCGCCTCGGCCGATCCGGCGGTCAGCACCAGATGGCACCCGGCCCCGGCCAGCACACGGGCGGCCACCATGCCAAAGGCACCGGAGGCGCCGGTGATCAGCGCCACCTTGCCTTGGACATCGAACATAGACAGGGGGTCTTTCATCGCGCTCTCCTTGGTCTTGTCTTGCACGGTCATGTGGCCGGTTGCCGCGGGTAGGGCATGATCACCAGCATCCGGCACACATGGTTCGACCGATTCTCGATCCGGCGTTCCGCCCCGGCAGGCAGGGTGCAGCTGTCCATGGCGCGCAGCACTTCGGTCCGGCCCTCGCATTGCACGGTCATCTCGCCTTCGAGCACGACGTAGACCTTTTCGAACGGGGTGGCGTCAGGCCCTGCACCACCGCCGGGCAGGAACTGGCTGTAGCCGACCCACTGATTTGTGGGCCCGCCCTCTTCGAACCCTTGCAGGCGCAGGCCGTGACACCCGTGGTGATTGGGCGCCTCATAGGGTTGCGCCTCGTCGAACCGCTTGATTAGCATCGGATCCCCTCCCCCGGGCCGATCGGGCGGGGCAGGCACGCAGCCTGCCCCGCGATGTCAGAAGTCCTCGCCTGCCTCGATCCGGTAGGCTTGATCCCGGTCCAGCATCGCCACAAGGCGGATGATGCAGCCGTCGCCGCGATCCCAGTTCCACGGGAAGAAGGCGAAGGTGCAGCGCTTGCCCGTCACTGCGTCCAGATCGCCGCCGACGTTCTCGATGCCCAGGATACCGTTCTTGAACAGCACGTTGTGCACCGGCTCCCATTCCGGGAAATCGTCTTTCCAGTCGCGGCCGCCGGACCATTCCTTGTATTCCTCCGCCAGGTGCGGAAGCAGCGGGCCATTGCGCTGCGGGCCGATGGCGGTGGCCAGCGGATGGTCATTGGCCTGGGTGTCGTGCCCGACGACTTTCACGCCCTTTTCCACCATCCATTCCCCGGCGGATTTCACGAAACCGGGGCAATAGGCAAAGTAATCGCCGTCTTCATACTGCTTGTGCCAGCCGGTGTTGATGATCAGCACATCGCCCTTGCGGATCGCGTGGCCGCAGGCCTTCTCCAGATCCTCGCCGGTGATCGGCTCCCACTTCTTCTTGGGCAGGGACACGACAATCCCGGTGCCGAAGAAATGCGGCAGCGGCACCTCGTCGATGAAGGGCGTCCCCTGCACGACGTGCGCGGGCGCGTCGATATGGGTCGTGGCATGCATCGTGGTGGTGATGCGCTGCGACAGCACGCCGGACTTCGCCATGTAGTGGATACGCTCGATCTTGGTATCCTCGAAATACGGCCAGTTGGGGTTCTGAAACCCGAACCTGTGGCTGAGGTTGTAGAACTCCAACCCCATGCTGTTGTTAGTGTTTTCCTCGAACTCGATGCCCCGGATGGTGACCATCGGCAATACTCCTCCGTTCGCGGAACAGCCCGTTCCGGCCCCCCGCTTCGTCTTCTTGACACTGATGAGAATTCCCCTCATCCTCCCGCAATACGATACATATGCACCGCATAGCGGTCAATATGGTTTTTGCCGCCCTGTCCGCCGACTTGCCCATCACGGGAAGACCGGGATAGAGGGCTGCGATTGCGACGCGGAGGGCGCAGGCCGATGGCTGAGACAGAAAAGACCGTTGGACGCAACGGCATCCAGGTGATCGCGCGCGCGGCCGCCATCCTGCGCGTCCTGCGCGAGGACAGCGCGGGGATGAGCCTGGGACAGATCGCGGAACGGGTGGGGCTGCCGCGCTCCACCGTGCAGCGCATCATCGGCGCGCTTCAGGAGGAACGGCTGGTCATCTCCTCCGGCGGCGGCGGGTCCATCCGACTGGGGCCTGAGATCACCGCCCTGTCAGAGGCCGCGCATTATTCCGTGGTCGAGGAATGCCGCATGATCTTGTCCGACCTGTCGCAAAGCCTGGGTGAAACGGCGGATCTGTCGGTATTGCGCGGGCGCGGGATGATCTTTCTCGACCAGGTGGCGGGCACCCACCGGCTGCGCGCGGTGTCCTCGGTGGGCGATGTCTTTCCGCTGACCAGCACCGCCAATGGCCGCGCCGCGCTGGCGCTGCTGGACCGCCCGCTGGCACAGAAACTGACGATGGCGGAATGGCGCGACCGGGATCGGGAAGGCGATTGGCCGGCCTTTTCCGCAATGCTGGACCAGGTGGCGCAGGACGGCGTGGCCTTTGACGAGGACCAGCATACACCGGGCATTTCCGCCGTCGGCGCCGCCTTTCGCGACCTGCGCGGGGAAATCCACGCCATTTCGGTGCCCATCCCCTCCCACCGGTTCAAGACCAAGCGCACCCGCTGCGTCGAGGCGCTGACCGAGGCGCTGACCCGGATCGACCAGCAGCCGGCACCCTGAGGGCCGGGCGGCCAGGCGCCGCCGCTCCCGGATCAATCGGCGTTGCGGCGGACGCGGGCGGCTTTCTTGCTGGCGAAATCGGCCAGGCGGCTGCGCGCGTCGGGCTGGGTGTTCACCACGCCGGCCACGACCGCCTCCGCATAGGCGGCATCCATGGCTGACATGTTCTGCATATGGCTGATCGCGCTGCAAATGGCGAAATTGGTCAGCGGCAGGTTCTCCGCCGTGCGCCGCGCGATCTCCAGCGCCTTGTCGATGCTGGGGGTCTCGGTGAAATATTGCGCCAGGCCCAGGTCCAGCGCCTCCTGCCCCTGGTAGACCCGGCCGGTCAGCATCATGTCGATCATCCGATCCTTGCCCACCAGGTCCGCCACGCGGATCGTGGCGCCGCCGCCGGTAAACAGGCCGCGCTGGCCCTCGGGCAGGGCGAAATAGGTTGTGTGATCCATCACCCGGATATGCGCCGCGCTGGCCAGTTCCAGCCCGCCGCCGACCACAGCCCCCTGCAATGCGGCGATGACCGGGACGCCGCCATATTCCATCTTGTTGAACGCCTCGTGCCAGCGCAGGCAGACATGCATGAAGTCCGCCGGGCTGCGATCCGCGTCATGATGTTCGATCAGGTCCAGCCCGGCGCAGAAGTGATCCCCCGCACCCGCCAGAACCACGGCCCGCACCCCGGCGCGCGGCGCGTCGGAGAAGAAGGAAACCAGCTCCTCGATCGTGGCGATGTCCAGGGCGTTGCGCTTGTCCGGGCGGTTGACGGTCACGATCCAGACGCCGTCGTCCTCCACCTTGATATCCAGGTTGGCAAAGCGGGCGATGTCGATATCCAGGGGCATGTCTGTTCTCCGGTGAATGTCCTTTTCCGCCAGATATCTCTGTGGGATCGGCGTTTCTATCTCTTTATCCACCCGATGATTTGCACAAAGTGACAGGGAGGGGCAGAATAGCCCCATGCCCCCTGCCTTGTCGCCCGTGCTGTCCACCGTCTCCCTGCCCCTGATCGAGGATTGGCTGGACGCTCTGCGCTGTCACTGCGCCTCGGACCAACTGGCCCGGCTGCTGGCGGAAACCGGGCTGGACGGCGCCACCCCGCGCAGCCGCGTGACCCATGACCAGATCGTGCGCCTGTACCAGCGCGTCGCGGTGGAAACCGGGGACGAGATGATGGGATTGTGGAGCCGCCCGATCCGTAGCGGCGCGTTGAAACACATCTGCGTGTCGGTGCGCGGCGCATCCTCGCTGGGGGCGGCGCTGTATCGGTTGGCGACCTTCTGGACACTGCTGCTGGACGATTACCGGCTGGAGCTGGAGGCCACCCCTGACACCCTGCGCCTGCGGCTGGTCCCGCGCGGGCCGCAGGTGCCCCATCGGTTCGGGCAGATGCTGCTGATGAAGCTGGCGCATGGCATCGCCTCCTGGCTGGCGGGGCGTGAACTGCCGGTGCGGGACGTGGCGCTGGCCTTTGCCCGGCCGGAGTTCGCCGCCGATTACGCCGTGCTGTTCCCGGCCCCGGTCCGGTTCGGCGCGTCCGTATCGGCCATCGGGTTCGACCGCGCGCTGGCCCCCCTGCCGGTGCGGCGGACCGAGGCGGAGATGCGCGAATTCCTGATCCGGGCGCCACGCGACTGGATCTTTACCGGCTATCACGAACACACCCTGCCCCTGCGCCTGCGGGAGATGATGCAAATGGCGGGCGACGCGCCGCTGCGGCTGGACGATGCCGCCCGCGCGCTGAAGATCACGCCACGCACCCTGATTCGCCGCCTTGCGCGGGAGGGGACCAGTTTCCAGGGTATCCGCGACGGGCTGCGCCGCGACATGGCGATCCGCGATCTGGCGAAGGAGGGCAAAAGCCTTGAGGCGATCGCGCAGGATCTGGGCTTTGCCTCCGCCGCGAATTTTCACCGGGCGTTCAAACGCTGGACGGGGGTGACCCCCGGCGCCTATCGCCGGGGGCAGCGATAGCCCTGATCAGGTGACGCGCCCGCGCGCCTGATAGGCGGGATCCTCGTAGGCGCGGGTCTGGATCACCTCCGCCAGGATCTGCACCGCGCGGGTAACGTCGGCGGCATCCACATACAGCGGGGTAAAGCCAAAGCGCATGACATCGGGCGCGCGGAAATCGCCGATCACATCGCGCGCGATCAGGGCCTGCATCGCGGCATAGCCATGGGCGAACCGAAACGACACCTGCGAGCCGCGCTGCGCCGCGTCGCGGGGGCTGGCCAGTTCCAGCTGCGGGCAGGCGGTCTCCACCTCCGCGATGAATTGATCGCACAGGGCGACAGAGGCGGCACGCAGTTCGGCCATGTCCACCCCGTCCCAGACCGACAGCGCGGTTTCCAGCACCGACATCTGCAACACCGGCGGGGTGCCGACGCGCATCCGTTCGATATCCGGCGCCGGGCGATACCCCTGCTCGAACGCAAAGGGCGCGTCATGGCCCATCCACCCGGCCAGTGCGGGCTGCGCCTGATCCACGATATCGGGGCGGATATAGATGAAGGCCGGCGATCCCGGCCCGCCGTTCAGATACTTGTAGGTGCAGCCCACCGCGAATTCGCAGCCGGAGCCGGCCAGATCCACCGGCACGGCGCCCGCGCTATGGGCCAGATCCCAGATCATCACCGCGCCCGCCGCTTGGGCGCGGGCGGTTATGTCGGCCATGTCGTGCATCCGCCCGGTGCGGTAATCGACCTGTGTGATCATCACCGCCGCGACCTCGTCGGTGATCGCGTCGGCCACGTCTTCGGGGGCGACGATGCGCAGCTCATGGCCGCGGTCCAGATGCTGGACCAGCCCCTGCGCGATATAGAGATCCGAGGGGAAGTTGCCGCTGTCGGACAGGATCACCCGCCGGTCGGGGCGCATCTGCACAGCGGCGGACAGCGCCTGGTAGACCTTGATCGACAGGGTGTCCCCCATCACGACAGAGCCGTCGGGCGCACCGATCAGCCCGGCGATGCGATTGCCCACCCGGCGCGGCTGATCCATCCAGCCGTCGAGGTTCCAGCCCTTGATCAGATGCCCGCCCCATTGATCGGCCACGACCGAGGCCAGTTCGCCCTGCACCGCGCGCGGCAGCGGGCCAAGGGAATTGCCGTCCAGGTAGATCATCCCCTCCGGCAGATCGAACAGGTGCTTTCGCGGCAGGTTTGGCAGGGTCTTGGTCACAGCTGGCCTCGCATGTTCCAGAGTTCGGGGAAAAGCTCCACCTCCAGCATCTTGCGCAGATAGGCGACACCTGTGGTGCCGCCGGTGCCACGCTTGAATCCGATGATGCGTTCGACGGTGGTGACGTGGTTGAACCGCCAACGGCGGAAGTAGTCTTCCAGATCGACCAGCTTTTCCCCCAGCTCATACAGGGTCCAATGCTGTTCGGGATCGCGGTAGACCTGCGTCCAGGCCTCCATTACGGCATCGTCGGCGCGATGCGGCCCGTCCAGCCGGTAGACCGCCGGATCAAAGGTCACGCCCAGCCGGGCGGCCAGCAGGTCCAGCGCGACGTGGTACAGCGACTTGCGCCCGATCTCCTGGCGCAGCATCGCGTGCAGATCGGGCCGGTGTTCATGCACCTTCATCATCGCGACGTTGCGATTGCCCAGGATGAATTCGATCAGCCGGTATTGATGCGACTGGAACCCCGAGGACGCGCCCAGATCGTCGCGAAAGGCGGTGTATTCGCTGGGCGTCATGGTGCGCAGCACCTCCCAGGCGCCGTTCAGCTGTTCGTAGATCCGTGCCACACGGGTCAACATCTTGAAACTGGGCGCCACCTGCCCTGCCGCCAGACGGTCCCGCGCGGCGGAAAGTTCATAAAGCGCGAGCCGCATCCACAATTCCGAGGTCTGGTGCTGGATGATGAACAGCATCTCGTCATGGGCGTCCGATTGCCGGTTCTGCGCGCCCAGGATCGGGTCCAGCGCCAGGTAATCGACATAAGACATGTCGCGGGCAAAGGACATCTTGGCCCCTTCGCCCGCCGGATCATAGGACTCCGTCATCGTGGCCTCAGCTGTCGGACGGCAGGACGGCCGTCGCCTCGATCTCGACCTTGGCGTCGTCTTCCACTAGGGCGGCGACAACGACCATGGTCATGGCGGGAAAATGGTAGCCCATCACCTCCCGGTAGGCGGCGCCGACCTCGGCCTGATGTGCCAGGTATTCCGCCTTGGAGGTGACGAACCAGGTCAGCCGGGTGACGTGTTCGGCACGGCCTCCGGCGGCCTCCACCACGGCCACGATGTTGCGCAGGGCCTGGACCATCTGGCCAATGAAATCCTGGGCCTCGAACACCTGCTCGGCGGTCCAGCCGATCTGCCCGCCCACATGCAGGATGCGGCCCTCGGCCAGGACACCGTTGGCATAGCCCTTGGCGGGTTTCCATCCTTCGGGATGAATCATCATCGTGCTCACGCCGCATCCTCCGTGTAGCGTTCCAATATGGCGCGCGGCCCGTCCGGCCAGCGCGTGGATTTCATCGTCTCGGCCCGGACCAGCACCAGCGTGCCGGTGGCCGTCAGCCGTGCGGGTCCGCCTGTTGCACCCTTCACCTGCATCCGCCAATCGGCGCTGGCACCGCCCAGCCGGACAAAGACCAGCGACCAGTCCAGCACCTCCCCCAACCGCGACGGCGCGTGGAAGTCCACCGCGATCCGCCCGGTCGGCACGGCCAGCCCCTCGGGCCCGTGCAATTGGTGGAACGGCCAGTCCAGCGCGTGGGCAAAGAAGGTTTCGACCACCTCGTTCACCATTTCGAAATAGCGCGGGTAAAAGACGATCCCGGCCGGGTCGCAATGCTGGAACATCACCGTGGTGCGATGGGCAAAGACCGCCATGTGCTGTTCCCGTTCCGTGGCGGGCGCGCGGCCCGCATCTGTCCCGTGATGGCAGAGGCCTGCCGGTTCTGCGATTACCTTCGGCCAGCGGCACCGAAATTTCAAGCCTAAAGTTTTAGGCTTGAAATGTCTGGGCGGGACGTGGAAGACTTCGCCCAGGGATCACGCCCCAAGGAGGGAAGCGCATGAAGACCGTCTGTATCGGGGGCGGGCCGTCCGGCCTCTATTTCGCCATCAGCCTGAAGCTTCGCAACCCGGAGGCGGAGGTCACGGTGATCGAACGCAACCGCGCCGATGACACGTTCGGCTGGGGCGTCGTTCTCAGCGACGAGACGCTGGACAACCTGCAACGTAACGACCCGGTCAGCGCCGCCGCGATCCGCGACCAATTCGCCTATTGGGACGATATCAAGGTGGTGAAGGAAGATGTGGCCATCACCTCTACCGGGCACGGATTCTGCGGGCTGGGGCGGCGGGCGATGCTGTTGCTGTTGCAGGATCGCGCGCGCGAACTGGGCGTGCGGCTGCGGTTCGAGACGGAGGTGGAGGATTTCGACCAGCTCTGCCGCGATCACGACCTGGTGGTGGCCGCCGACGGGATCAACTCCCGGACCCGCACCCATTTCGCCGAGGCCTTCCGCCCCGAGATCGACACACGCGCGTGCAAGTTCATCTGGCTGGGCACCCATGCCAAGTTCGACGACGCCTTTACCTTCATCTTCAAGAAGACGCCGCAGGGGTGGGTCTGGGCGCATGCCTATCAATTCGATCCCGACACCGCGACCTTCATCGTGGAGTGTTCGGAAGAGACCTGGCGCGGCATCGGCTTTGACGCCATGGATCAGGACCAGACCATCGCCAAATGCGAGGAGATCTTTGGCGATCATCTGGGGGGGCACGACCTGATGTCGAATGCCAGGCATCTGCGCGGCTCGGCCTGGCTGAACTTCAACCGGGTGCTCTGCGAGACCTGGCACCACCAGAATGTCGTGCTGCTGGGCGATGCCTCGGCCACGGCGCATTTCTCCATCGGGTCGGGCACGAAACTGGCCTTGGAATCGGCCATCGCGCTGGCCGAACTGGTCAGCACCCGTCCCACGCTGGAAGAGGCGTTTACCGCCTATCAGGAAGATCGCCGGCTGGATGTGCTGCGCCTGCAATCGGCGGCACGCAATTCCACCGAATGGTTCGAGGAGATCGACCGCTACCTGCCGCTGGACCCGGTGCAGTTCACCTATTCCCTGCTGACCCGCAGCCAGCGGATCAGCCACGAGAACCTGCGCCTGCGCGATCCCGACTGGCTGGGCGCGGCGGAGGCCTGGTTTCAGGCGCGCGCCGGGGCGCCGGAGGCACGCCGCGCGCCGATGTTCGCGCCCTTTGCCCTGCGGGGGATGACCTTGGTGAACCGGGTCGTGGTCTCTCCGATGGCGCAGTACAAGGCCGTCGATGGCTGCCCCACCGACTGGCATTTCGCCCATTACGCCGAACGGGCCAAGGGCGGCGCCGGGCTGGTCTATACGGAGATGACATGCGTCAGCCCCGAGGGGCGGATCACCCCCGGCTGTCCGGGGCTCTACGCGCCCGAGCACGAAGCCGCCTGGCGCCGTCTGTGCGATTTCGTGCATGGGCAGACGCAGGCGAAATTGTGCATGCAGATCGGCCATTCCGGGCGCAAAGGCTCCACCAAGTTGGGCTGGGAAGGGATGGATGATCCGCTGGAGACCGGAGGCTGGCAGACCGTTTCCGCCTCGGCCATCCCGTGGGACGACGGGCATACCGCCCCGAAAGAGCTGGACCGCGCCGGGATGGAGACGATCCGCGATCAGTTCGTGGAGGCCGTCCGCATGGCCGATCGCTCCGGGTTCGACATGATCGAACTGCACGCCGCCCATGGGTATCTGCTGTCCTCCTTCATCTCGCCCCTGTCGAACCGGCGGGGCGACGCCTATGGCGGCAATCTGGCGAACCGCATGCGCTACCCGCTGGAGGTCTTCGACGCCATGCGCGCGGCCTGGCCGGAGGACAAGCCCATGGCGGTGCGCATCTCGGCCAGCGACTGGGCCGAGGATGGCGTGGACGCGGCAGAGGCGGTGCAGATCGCGCAGATGTTCCGTGATGCGGGCGCCGATATCATCGACGTCTCCGCCGGGCAGACCAGCACCCAGGCGCAGCCCGTCTATGGCCGCATGTTCCAGACCCCATTTTCGGATCGCATCCGCAACGAGGGGGGCATGCCCACCATGGCGGTCGGCAATATCTACGAGCCCGATCACGTCAATTCGATCCTGATGGCGGGGCGGGCCGATCTGGTCTGCCTGGCGCGGCCGCATCTGGCCGATCCCTACTGGACCCTGCACGCCGCCGCCGCCCTGGGCGATACCGGCACCCAATGGCCCCTGCCCTACGAGGCCGGGCGCGATCAGATGATGCGGCTGGCCGAACGTGGCGAGGGGCTGGGCCTCAAGGTCTGATCCCCGTCGCCGCGCGCGGCTCAGACGCTGCAAATACGGCAAGCGCCGCGCCTCCGGGATGGGGCGCGGCCCTTGGCATCCAAGCGTGTCGGCAGTCAGCGCCGCGCGGCGGGCGGTGCCGTCACGCGGGAAAACCCGGCCATGGAGGCATAGCCGCCGACGATGGCCTTGCGATCCGCGTGGCACAGCACCTGGTCGATATCGCGGAACCCGGCGGGCGCGCGTTTCTCCACCTCGTCGATCACCCGTTCCGGCCCGCCGACGCGATTGGTGCGCACCACCTCGGCCGTTTTGGGCAGACGCTCCTTCTCATAGGCCCAGAGCGCGGCGCGCGGATGTTCGGCGCGGGCCAGCGCATCGGCCAGGCAACGCGCGTCCAGGATCGCCTGGCTGGCCCCGTTCGACCCCACCGGGTACATCGGATGCGCCGCATCGCCCAGCAGGGTCACCCGACCGAAGGTCCAGCGCGGCAGCGGATCGCGGTCGGCCATGGGGTATTCGAAGATCGCCGGCGTCTTCTGCACCAGCCCGCCGATATCCATGCCCGGCACATGGAAGCGCAGCGCATGGGGCAGCACCGCGGCCAGCGAGGCCTGGCGCGACCAGCTGTCGGGCGGTGGCGGCGACTGATCGCCATCCTTGATCCGGATGTTGACCACCCAGTTCATCAGCTGCTTGCCCTTCACCGGCGGCGCGATGGGATAGAGGACGAACTTGCCCCCCAGCCCACCGCCGATGGCCATGCTTTCCCCGTCTTCCCAGACCGGCCATTCCGTGGCGCCGCGCCACATCACCACCCCCTGCCAGGAGGGCGCGCCCTCGGCCGGGTAGAAGCTGCGGCGGCCCACTGAATGGATGCCGTCGGCGCAGATCAGAACCTCGCCCCTGACGGTTTCACCGGCACCGCCCAGACGGGTGTCGCTGAACTGCGCGGTGACGCCACCATCATCCTGGATGAACCCTTCCAGCCGCCGCCCGGTACGGATCGCGTCCGCGCCCAGCCGCGCAAGAACGGCATCATGGATGACCTTCTGCAACCGCCCCCTGTGGATCGAGAATTGCGGCACCTCGTGACCCGCATGCACCCCCCGCAATTCGGACCAGACCTCCTGACCCTGGCGGGTCAGATAGGACAGCTTCCGCGTGCGCACGCCGACCTTGTCCAGGGCGTCCAACAGGCCCAGGTCCGCCAGTTCGCGGATCGCGTGGGGCAGCACGTTGATTCCGACCCCGACCTCCCGCACGTCGCGCGCGGCCTCGTAGAGGCGCACGGGAATGCCCCGCGCATGAAGCATCAGGGCCGTCGTCAGCCCGCCGATCCCGGCACCCGCGATGATCACCGTCATGGGGTCACTCCTCCTCGGGGGGCAGGAAATCCACCTCGTGCTTGGCCGAAACGGCGACGACATCGGCCGGATTCGGTTCCGGCCCCAGGTTGTGCAGCGCCCAGAACAGATCGAAGAGCTTGCCCGTCGGGGCGACCCAGAACAGGCATTTGAGGGTACTGTCGGTCTTGTTGAAGATCCCGTGGGGGATGTTCATCGGCATGCGGATCAGGTCACCCGGTTCGGCATAGGTTTCCACGCCGTTCAGCAACAGGTCGAACCGCCCTTCGAGGACATAGATGAATTCATCCTGCGTCGGATGGATATGCGGCGGGACAAAGGTGCCCTTGGGCAAGGTCGCATGCCAGGCCATCGAGTTCTCGGACTTCTGCTTGGGCACATAGGTCTGACCCAGGATATTCCACGAGATTTCGTCGATGCCGCTGTTGGATTTGGTCACGCCGGGGATCATCATCTTCTGTCCTTTCTGGGATCACACGTGAAGGAAGCGGTCCTTCACGTCGGGGGTTGCCAGGATATCGGCCGTGCTGCCGGTCCAGACCACGCGGCCCTTCTCGATCACGACATGCCGGTCGGCAAAACGGGTGAGGGCATCGACGTTCTTGTCGATCACCAGGATCGCCTCGCCCTCGGCTTTCAGCCGGGCGAGGCAGGCCCAGATATCCGCGCGGATCAGGGGGGCCAGACCCTCGGTCGCCTCGTCCAGGACGATGAGACGCGGATTGGTCATCAGCGCACGGCCGATGGCCAGCATCTGCTGTTCGCCGCCAGAGAGCTGGTTGCCCATGTTGCGGCGGCGTTCGTGCAGGCGCGGGAACAGGTCGTAGATCCGGGCCAGCGTCCATTTGCCCGTGCGGGCGGTGGCGCGCAGGTTTTCCTCGACATTGAGGGTGGGGAAGATCTGCCGCCCCTCGGGCACCAGGCCCAGCCCCGCGCGGGCCACCTGGTGGGGATCGGCGCCGGTCAGGTCGCGCCCGTCCACGGTGACCTGCCCGGCGCGCGGCGCCAGAAGGCCGAAAATGGACTTCACCGTCGTCGTCTTGCCCATCCCGTTGCGGCCCAGCAGGGTCACCACCTCGCCCTGGTCCACATGAAGATCCACCCCGAAGAGGATGCGGCTTTCGCCATAGGCGGCTTCCAGTCCCTTGACCTGCAACATCAGGCGGCCCCCTCTTCTTCCTCGCCCAGGTAGGCGGCGCGCACCTGGGGGTCGTTGCGGATCTCCGCCGGGGTGCCGGTGGCGATGATACGTCCATAGACCAGCACCGAAACCCGGTCGGCCAGGGCAAAGACCGCCTCCATGTCATGTTCGATCAGCACCATGGTAAAGCGCCCGCGAAAGGCCTTGAGCCGGGCAACGAACGCTTCCGCGTCCTCCCCGCCCACGCCGGCCAACGGCTCGTCCAGCAGCAGCACACGCGGTTCGGTGGCCAGGGCGATGGCCAGTTCCAGCCGCCGGTGTTCCCCATGGCTGAGCGCGCTGGCCCGTTCCTGCGCCCGGTCGGCCAGCCCGGCCTCCTTCAGCGCGGTCAGCGCGGCGCGGTTCAGCGCCTCCTCCCGCGTGACGGCCCGGAAAAAGCGAAAACTGGACCCGCTGCGCGCCTGCACCGCCAGCGCCACGTTTTCCAGCGCGGTGAACCCCGGCAGGATGGAGGTGATCTGAAACGATCGCGCCAGCCCCAGCTTGACCCGCTGCGGCATCGCCAGTGCGGTCACGTCGCGATCGCCCAGCGTGACACTGCCCGCATCGCTGGGCAATTGCCCCGAGAGCTGCGCGATCAGCGTTGTCTTGCCGGCGCCGTTGGGCCCGATGATGGCGTGGATTTCACCCGGCGCGATCTCCAGGGACACATCGTCCGTCACCTTCAGCGCGCCGAAAGTCTTGCACAGGTTGCGGATGCTCAGCCCGGTCATTGCTTGCGCCCTCCCAGTCCCAGCGTTTCCAGCAGGCCGGTCAGCCCGCGCGGTGAGAACAGCACCATCAGCACCAGGAAGATCCCGAACAGCAGTGGCCAATGGTGGGTCAACATGCCCAACCATTCCTCCAGCAGCAGCGCGGCCACGGCCCCGGCGATGCCGCCGGTCAGGGTGCCCACGCCTCCCAGCACGACCATCACGATCAACTCGCCCGAGCGGTGCCAGGACATGAATGCCGGAGAAACGAACTGCGCCTGATTGGCCAGCAGAACCCCCGCGACAGAGGTGATGCAGCCCGAGATGACAAAGGCCGTCAGCTGATACCGGAACGGGGCGTAGCCCACCGCCTCCATCCGGGTGGCGTTCTCCCGGATGCCGGTGAAGACGCGGCCGAACCGCGAGGCCACAATGCGGTTGCACAGCACGAACAGGGCGATCAGCAGCGCCAGCGCCATGTAGTAGAGGCCGTAATCATGGGCCAGCATGTCCTGCCCCAGCACGGTGGAGCGGCGCGCCAGCGAATAGCCGTCATCGCCGCCATAGGCCGACAGCGAGATGAAGAAGAAGAACGCCATCTGCCCGAAGGCCAGGGTGATCATGATGAAATAGACCCCACGCGTGCGCAGGGAGATCGCCCCCGTCACCAGTGCAAAGACGGCCGATACGGCGATGGCGCCCGCGATCTGCACGAACAGGTCGTTGATCCCCATGCTGGACAGAACCGCCACCGCATAGGCGCCGAACCCCAGATAGGCGGCATGGCCGAACGACACCAGCGCGCCAAAGCCCAGGATCAGGTCCAGCGCCATGGCGGCGATCGCATAGGCCAGGATACGGGTGCCGATCAGCACGTAGAACGGATCATTCAGCGCCGAGGCCAGCGGCGGCAGCAGCGCGAACAGCACGAACAGCGCCAGCGCCGCGCGGGTCCGGCCGGCCAGCATCGGCTGGCGGGGCAGACCCAGGGGGGTGGACAGGTCCGACATCAGGCGCGCCTCCCGAACAGGCCGGCGGGACGGGCAAACAGGATCACCGCCATCAGGATGTAGACCAGCATCGGCGCCAGCACGCGGCCCATCTGGCCCGCCGCCGCCGGATCCAGAACGCTGCGCAGCCAGATCGGGCCGAAGACGCCGCCCACGGTATCCACCACGGCCACGATCAGCGCGCCCAGGAACGCGCCCTTGACCGATCCGATGCCGCCGATGACGACGACGACAAAGGCCAGGATCAGCACGCTTTCCCCCATGCCGGTATCCACCGACAGGATCGGCGCGACCAGCGCCCCGGCCAGGCAGGCCAGCACCGCGCCCAGGGTGAAGACGATGGCGAACAGCCGGTTGATATCAACTCCCAGGGCCGAAACCATGGTACGGTTGGTGGCGCCTGCGCGCAGCAGCATCCCGATGCGCGTGTGATTGACCAACAGATACAGCCCGCCCGCCACCGCCAGCCCGGCGGCGATGATGGCGATACGATAGACGGGATATTTCAGCGGCCCCATCAGCGGCACCGCGCCCGACAGCAGGTCCGGCATGGCAACCGACAGCGGCGAGGTGCCCCAGGTGATTTCCACCAGCTCTCCGGCGATCATCACAAGGCCGAAGGTCGCCAGCACCTGATCCAGATGCGACCGGGCGTATAGCCTGCGCATCACCACGACCTCCAGCACCAACCCCACCACCACGGCGGCGGGCAGCATCAGCAGGAGACCCCACCAGAAACTGCCCGTCAGCGCGGCAAAGGTCGCCATCAGATAGGCCCCGACCATATACAGGACGCCATGGGCGAGGTTGATCACATCCATGATCCCGAAAACGAGGGTCAGCCCCGCCGCGATCAGGAACAACAGAACCCCCAGCTGAACCCCGTTGAGGAGCTGGAGCACGAACAGGTTCATCATGGATGCAATCCCCCTCGCCCGGCCGGTTACTGCATCTCGCAGGCGTCGGCGTAGTTATCGACGTAATCGTCGAAGATCTTCTCCTTCACCGAGGTGCCGTAGTAACCATCGTCACGCTTCACCGCCTCGACCAGGTAGAAATCCTGAACCGGGTAGTTGTTCGCGCCAAAGGAGAAGTCGCCGCGCGGGCTGTCGAAATCCGCCGCGTGGATGGCCGCGCGCAGGGCGTCGCGGTCGGTCAGATCGCCGCCAACCTTGGCCACGGCACTGTTGATCAGCTGGGCCGCGTCATAGGCCTGCATCGCGTAGGTGCCGGGCACCGATTCGTATTTCGCGATGTAATCGGCGACAAAGGCCTGATTGGCCGCGTTGTCCATGTCAGGCGCCCAATTGGCCCCGCCCAGCAGGCCGACGGCCGCGTCCTGGGTCGCCGGCAAGGTGGTCTCATCCACGGTGAACGCCGACAGGAAGGGGATCGAATCCAGCCCGGCCTGCGCATATTGCTTGACCAGGTTCACGCCCATGCCACCGGGCATGAAGGTAAAGATGGCATCCGGCTGGAATGCGGCGATCTGTGCCAGCTCGGCCGAGAAATCCAGCTGCCCCAACTCGGTATAGACTTCGCCGGCGACGCCGCCGGTGTAGGAATTCTTGAACCCCGCGACACTGTCCTTGCCGGCCTGGTAGTTCGGCACCATCAGGAAGACGTTCTTGTAGCCCTGCTGCTCCGCATAGGCGCCCATGACCTCGTGGTTCTGGTCATTCTGGTAGGAGGTGGTGAAGAAATTGGGATTGCATTCCGCCCCGGCAAAGTTGGACGTGCCGGCATTGGTGGAGATCAGGATGTTCCCGGTGCTGGTGACGGGCTGGTGGATCGCCATCAGGATGTTGGAAAAGATCGGCCCGACCACGAAATCCACATTGTCGCGCTGCACCAGTTCGCGCGCCTTGTCGGCGGCCAGATCGGGACGGCCCTCATCATCGACGACGATGATCTCGGTCTTCATGCCGCCAATATCGCCCATCTTTTCGGCCGCCAGCATGAAGCCGTCGCGCGCCTGAACGCCAAGCGCGGCAGGCGGGCCGGACAGCGTGTAGACCAGCCCGATCTTCAGCACATCATCCTGGGCAGAGGCGGGCACATCCTGCGCCATCGCCGGGGCGCTCAGCCCCAGGGCCACCAGGGTGGTGGCCATCAATTTGGTCTTGATTGTCATGTCGTTATCTCCCTTGTTGGTATCACGCGGCTTTGCCGTCTGGTCGGGCCTTCGGCCCTTTGGCGCCCGACTGCCCCGCATTGAGTGGCGCGCGGCGGTACGGATGCAAGTCATTTCGATGGTCAGCGCTCCTCCGCGGGGGCCAGGGCGCGACGCGTCAGCGGCGAATGCGGATCGGCCAGGCCGTCGATCACGTTGAAATGGTGGCGATCGGGTTCCACCACGGCAGCGGTGCGCGCGCCCAGCCCATGCCAGATGTTGGGTAATAGCTGCGTCTGGCGCAGGAATTCCTGACGCTCTCCCCCGCCGACCCAGGCGGTAAGGTCCACCCCCGGCAGGGGCCGTTTCAGGGCCGGGCTGGCGGCCTCGGCGGTGGTCAGATCCAGCTGCAATTGCGCGTTGCGCGTGGTGTTCAGCATCGGGCGCAGGTCATGCAGGCCGGAGATCGACACCACATGCGCCAGCCGGGCCTGCACCTGCGGCGGCAGGGGGCTGTCGTGGCACATCATGGCGCTGACCAGGTGGCCGCCGGCCGAATGGCCCGACAGGATGACGGGGCCTGCGACTTGCCCCGCCGCATGGGTGATCGCGGCGCCGACCTGATCGGTGATCTGCGCGATACCCACCGTCGGGCACAGGTCATAGGAGGGCATCGCCACGGCCCATCCCCGCGCCACCGGTCCCGCCGCCAGATGGGACCAGTAGGATTTGTCCAGCGCCACCCAGTAGCCGCCATGCACGAAGACAAACAGCCCGCGCGGCGCGCCCTGCGGCAAAAACAGGTCATAGCGGTGACGGTCTCCGGGGCCGTAGGGCACATCGATCTCCCCCCGCGCCTGGTCGCGAAACGCCGCCGCCGGGCCCACCCAGGCCGCCGGGTATTCCGACCCGCCGGGGATGTTGCGACCGTTTTCATAGGCGGCGTCCCAATCCGTCACGTCAAAGACGACCACGGGCGATCTCCCTGTTTTCCTGCCTGGCGGGCGGGCTTTGCAAGCCACGACACGCCGGTCTTGCAAGTATCGTTACGGGCCGCAAAATATATTTCAAGCTCAAATCTTTTTTGCTTGAAATATTTTTCCCCGCTTTCTAGCGTTTGATGAAAATCTGACGAAACCACCGCAGGAGGTGCCAGTGGCGCTGCTTGGCCCCGACGCCGACCCTCAGGGAAATCCCGCCCCGGACCCGTTGACCAAGGCGCGTCTGCGGATGTGGCTGCGGATGCTCAAAAGCACCCGCCGGGTGGAACAGGTGCTGCGTGAACGGTTGCGCCGCGAATTCGACAGCACCCTGCCCCGGTTCGACGTGATGGCCGCGCTGGCCCGGTTCGACGACGGGCTGAAGATGTCGGCGCTGTCGGGCGTGCTGCGGGTGTCGAACGGCAATGTCACCGGGATCGTGGACCGCCTGGCCGAAGAGGGGCTGGTGGTGCGCGTGCAGGTGCCGGGCGACCGCCGCGCCTCTCTCGTGCGGCTGACGCGCAAGGGCCAGGAGGTCTTTGCCCGCCAGGCCGCCGCGCACGAAGCCTGGATCAACGAATTGCTGGACGACTTCACGCCGGAGGAGGCGCGCATCTTCTCCGACCGTTTCGACGCGGTGCCCCATAATGAGGAGGAGACCCCATGAAGGCCGATACCGAACATTTCCGCTGCGAGATCGAGGACGGGATTGCCACGCTCCGCCTGGACCGTCCGGACCGCAAGAACCCCCTGACCTTCGACAGCTATGCCGAGCTGCGCGACTGGTTCCGCGACCTGGCGCAGGACGACACGGTCAAGGCCGTCATCTTTGCCTCCAACGGGGGCAACTTCTCCTCCGGTGGGGATGTGCATGACATCATCGGCCCGCTGACAAAGATGTCGATGAAGGAATTGCTGACCTTTACCCGCATGACCGGCGACCTGGTCAAGGCGATGCTGCATTGCGGGACGCCGATCATCGCCGCCGTCGATGGCATCTGTGTCGGCGCCGGCGCGATCATCGCCATGGCTGCTGACATGCGGCTGGCCAGCCCGGATGCCAAATGCGCGTTTCTGTTCACACGCGTCGGTTTGGCGGGCTGTGACATGGGCGCCTGCGCCATGCTGCCCCGGATCATCGGCCAGGGCCGCGCGGCGGAGTTGCTGTATACCGGGCGCTCCATGTCCGCGACCGAGGGGGAGGCCTGGGGCTTCTGGAACCGCCTTGTCCCGGCGGAGGATCTGGAAGGCGCGGCGCGCGACCTGGCGCAGCGCATCGCCGGCGGTCCGAATTTCGGCAACATGATGACCAAGACCATGATCAATCAGGAATGGTCCATGTCACTGGACCAGGCGATCGAAGCCGAAGCGCAGGCCCAGGCGATCTGCATGCAAACCGCCGATTTCACCCGCGCCTACGAGGCCTTCGTGGCCAGGAAAACCCCCGTGTTCGGGGGCGATTGATGGCAGACCGTTCCTTTCTCGACTGGCCGTTCCTGGACGCCCCGCACAAGGCCCATGCCATCGCGCTGGACGATTGGGCGGCCGGGCTGGGACCGATCGACCACCACGACACCGACGCCGCCTGCCGGACACTGGTCGCGCGGCTGGGGGCGGACGGCTGGTTGAACCCGTCAGCCGTGGACCCTGCCGATCCACGGCCCCTGGACGTGCGAACCCTGTGCCTGACCCGCGAAACGCTGGCCCGGCACGACGGTCTGGCCGATTTCGCCTTTGCCATGCAGGGGCTGGGCACCGGGGCGCTGTCGCTGTTCGGCACCCGCGCGCAACAGGATGAATGGCTGCCGCTGACCCGCACGGGGCAGGCGATTTCCGCCTTTGCCCTGACCGAACCGCAATCAGGGTCGGACGTGGCCAATTCCACCATGACCGCCCGTGATGACGGCGATGCCTGGGTGCTGGACGGGGAGAAGACCTGGATCTCCAACGGCGGCATTGCGGATGTCTATACCCTCTTTGCCCGCACGGGGGAGGGGCCGGGGGCCAAGGGGCTGTCGGCCTTTGTCCTGCCCGCCGACACGCCGGGGCTGGAGATCGCCGAACGTCTGGATACCATCGCGCCGCACCCGCTGGCCACTCTGCGGTTCACCGGCGCGCGGCTGCCGAAATCCGCCCTGATCGGCGAGGCCGGGCAAGGGTTCCGTATCGCCATGTCGGTGCTGGACGTGTTCCGCACCACGGTGGCCGCCGCCGGTCTGGGCTTTGCCCGCCGGTCGCTGGACGAAACGCTGGCACGGGTCAATGACCGGCAGGTGCAGGGCAAACCGCTGGCCGATCTGCAAATGGTGCAGGCCCATCTGGCCGAGATGGCGCTGCGCGTCGATGCCAGCGCCCTGCTGGTCTACCGCGCCGCCTGGGCCAAGGACAGCGGCGCCCCGCGCGTCAGCCGGGAGGCCGCGATGGCCAAGCTGTTTGCCACCGACGAGGCGCAAAAGGTCATTGACGCCGCCGTCCAGCTGCATGGCGGCGACGGCGTGCGCAGCGGCGCGGTCGTCGAACGGCTGTACCGGGAGATCCGGGCCCTGCGCATCTACGAGGGTGCCTCGGACGTGCAAAAGGTGATCATCGCGCGCCAGACACTCGATTCCGCCCGCGCGACATGATCGCGCGGGCCTGACACCCGCCGCAGATCCGGGCGCAAAGATCCGGGCCACGGCCAACTGGGAGTATGACGATCATGATGGCATCCGCTTCGGCTGCGGCGCGGCTGGGCCCATCGGCCCATGTGGACACCTTTACCCGCGACAACCTGCCCCCGCCGGACCAATGGCCCGACTTCCAGCTGGGTGGGTTCGATTATCCCGAACACCTGAATGTCGGGGTAGAGCTGACGGATGCGATGGTCGAACGGGGTCACGGTGACCGAACCGCCCTGATCGGCAACGGTCGTCGCCGCACCTACAAGGAGCTGACGGATTGGACCAATCGTCTGGCGCACGCCATGGTCGACGATCTGGGCCTGCGCCCCGGCAACCGCGTGCTGATCCGCTCCGCCAACAACCCCGCCATGGTCGCCGTCTGGCTGGCCGCGACCAAGGCCGGGGCCGTGGTGATCAACACCATGCCCCTGCTGCGCGCCGGAGAGCTGGGCCAGATCGTCGACAAGGCAGAGGTCCAATTCGCCTTCTGTGACACGCGGCTGATGGATGAAATGGCAATCTGCGCCAAGTCCAGCGCCTTCCTGAAGACCGTCGTGGGGTTCGACGGCACCTCCAACCACGATGCGGAGCTGGACCGGCTGGCGCTGGAGAAACCGGTTCAGTTCACAGCCGTGAACACCGGCCGGGACGACGTTGCGCTGCTGGGCTTCACCTCCGGCACCACCGGATCGCCCAAGGCGACGATGCATTTTCACCGCGACCTGCTGATCATCGCCGACGGCTATGCGCGGGAGGTTCTGGGCGTGACCCCCGATGACGTGTTCGTCGGCTCTCCGCCGTTGGCGTTCACCTTCGGTCTGGGCGGGCTGGCGGTGTTCCCGCTGCGCTTTGGTGCGGCGGCGGCGTTGCTGGAAAATGCCAGCCCGCCCAACATGATCGAGATCATCCAGAAATACCGCGCCACGGTGTCCTTCACCGCGCCGACGGCCTATCGCGTGATGCTCAAGGCGATGGAGGACGGCGCCGACCTGTCCTCCCTGCGCGCCGCCGTTTCGGCGGGGGAAACGCTGCCCGCCCCGGTCTATGACGAATGGATCGCCAAGACGGGCAAGCCGATGCTGGACGGGATCGGCGCGACGGAGATGCTGCATATCTTCATCTCCAACCGTTTCGACGATCACCGCCCCGCCTGCACCGGCAAGCCGGTCACCGGCTACGAGGCCCGCGTGATCGACGATGCGGGACAGGAGGTGCCGCGCGGCACAGTGGGCCGTCTGGCCGTGCGCGGGCCGACCGGCTGCCGCTATCTGGCCGATGACCGGCAGGGGGGCTACGTGCTGGACGGTTGGAACGTCACCGGCGACGCCTTTGTCATGGACCCCGACGGCTATTTGCATTTCGCCGCGCGCAATGACGACATGATCATCTCCTCCGGGTACAACATCGCCGGACCCGAGGTCGAGGCGGCGCTGCTGTCCCACCCGGCGGTGGCCGAATGTGCGGTGATCGGCGCCCCCGATCCCGACCGGGGCAGCATTGTGCAGGCCCATGTGGTGCTGGCGCCCGGCCATGCCGGCGACGCGGTGCTGACCAAGGCCCTGCAAGATCATGTCAAGGCGGCGATCGCGCCGTTCAAATACCCCCGCTCCGTCCTGTTCATCGACGCGTTGCCGAAGACGGAAACCGGCAAGATCCAGCGTTTTCGCCTGAAGGCGCCGGGCTGAGGCGGCCTTGATTACCGGTGATACTGACGCTATATACTGTCAGTATCACTGTCAGGAGCCCAATCATGCCCCTCACCCAATATGCCGAGGCAGGTCTGTTCGACCCCCGCAAGATTGCCGCCGTGCTGCGAACCTCCTCCGAGGAGGTCGCCCAGACCGTCGGGCTGGGCAAGGATGCGCTGCAACGCCGGGCGCGGATCAACTCCGACCGGACGCAACGCCGCCTGCGCGAATTGGTCGAGGTTCTGAACAAGGTCGAACCGCGCTTCGGCTCGGACCTGATGGCCTATGCTTGGTACCGTTCGGAGCCGCTTCCGGGGTTCGACGGGCGCACCGCCATGCAACTTGTGCGCGAAGGCAAGGCGCATCAGGTTCTCGACTATATTGATGCGGTGGATGCGGGCGTCTACGCCTGATGCCGCTGCAATCTGGCCGGTTCGTCGGGCGGCTGTACCGCGCGCTGAACCCTGTCTATGCCCGCGACCCGCTGTCCGGGCGCGGCGCGGCGCTGTTCGGCGGGCGGTTCAACCAGAAGGGAACAGAGACCCTATATACCGCGTTGGACCCTGTTACTGCCCTGCGGGAAGCCAATCAGGTCGGCGATCTGCAACCCACCACGCTTGTCGCCTACCGCGCCGATCTGGGACCGGTATTCGACACCCGCGATGACACCGCGCTGGCGGATCGCGACATCGACGCCGCCGCCCTGGCCGACCCCGGCTGGCGCACCGCCATGCTGGAAGGACAGACCGTCCCGACGCAGGAATTCGCCAAAGGGTTGCAAGCGGACGGCTATGCCGCGCTGCTGGTGCGCAGCTATGCCCATGGCGCGCGGGCGGACCAGCTGAACATGGTGCTGTGGCGCTGGAACAAGGGCGGCGACGACCGGCTGGCGGTCATCGACGACGAGAACCGCCTGACCCGCGCGCCCTAACCGGCCAGCGCCGTCTTGCCCGTGGGGTTGAGGCTGGCGGTGATATGGGCGGCAAAGACGCGGGCGATCTCCGGCCCTTCCATCGGTCCGTCGGCCATGAACCAGCGGCTGATGCCGTTGATCGCGCCCATGAAGAAGAACACCGCCAGTTTCGGATCGCAGGGCGCGATTTCCCCGGCGTCGATCGCATCGCTGACCAGGGCGCGCAGCTCGCGGTCCAGCCGGGCGCGCCGGGTCTGGATGCGGGCCGTATCCTCTGGCGTCATCGAGAAGAATTCCGTCAGCACCACGCAGGATCCCAGCGTGCTGGTGATGCGGGCGACGTAATCCTCCGCGAAATGACTGATCCGTTCCAGCGGTGTGCGGCCCGACAACATCGCGGCGGAATGCGCCTCTTCGGCCATGCTGATGGCGATGCGGTGGCATTCGTACAGGATCTCCTGCTTGCTTTTGACATAGCGGTAGAGCATCGGCTTGGTCACCGACAGCTCGGTCGCGATCTCGTCCAGCGTGGTCTTGTGAAATCCCTTGCGGCCAAACGCCCGCCCGGCGGCACGCACCAGCGACAGCCGACGCATCTCCTGCTTGCGCTCCGAATCGTTCAGCGCCTCCCGCCAGCCATCGGCGATCATCTCCCGAAAATCCGTATCTGAATCGCCCATGCCGCCCCGCCCTTTTTCCATGGTCACCCGATTTTGCTGCCCTGCCGGGACGCGGGCGAAATGTGACAAAGCTGGTCCCGGTGTACAAGCTGCGCAATGAGATATCGTGGAAAGATGTTCATTTCCATATGGTTACACTTTTGTCATCACGCCAAGTTGACAGGTTCGGGCGCGATGGCTAGGTTCCGACGCCAATGGTTACTACAGAGTAACACCGCGCCGGCCGGGAGGGGCCAGCGCCATCGCAGGGGCGGCAAGCGGGCCGCAGGGGGGACAATGAACCAACAAGTCGAGGCAGGTGTGCCCGCCCCGCTCGCGGGGCGGCTGGCGGTGGTCACCGGCGGCGCTTCGGGGCTGGGACTGGCCACCGCACGGATGCTGCGCGACGCGGGCGCCGGGGTGGTGATTCTGGACGCGGACGGCGCCCGCGCCGCCGCCGTGGCCGCCGATCTGGGCATTCACGCCCTCCCGCTCGACGTGTCCGACGACCCCGCGGCAGAGGCCTGTTTCGACAGGATCGAGGCCACGCATGGCCCGGTGTCGATCCTGGTCTGCTGCGCTGGCGTGGCAACGCCCGGCCCGGTGACACGCCGCGGCGCACCGATGGATCTGGCCGAATTCCGGCGCGTACTGGACATCAACCTGATGGGCAGCCTGAACTGCATCCGCTGCGCCGTGCCGCAAATGATCCGCCGGGGCCGCGCCGGGCCGGACGGGGCCGAGGCCGGGGTGATCGTGCTGACATCCTCCATCGCGGCGAGCGACGGCCAGATGGGCCAGGCCGCCTATGCCGCGTCCAAGGGTGGCGTGGCGGGCATGGTGCTGCCGCTGGCGCGCGAGCTGGGCGACCACGCGATCCGTATCGCCGCCATCGCGCCGGGCGTCTTTCGCACCCCGATGACCGAAGGCCTGCCGGAAAAATCCCGCGATGTGGTCTTTGCCGCGCTGCCGCCCTTTCCCAAGCGGGCGGGAACGGCCGAAGATTTTGCCGATGCCGCGCGCTTTGTCATCGGGAACGCGATGATCAACGGCGAAACCATCCGGCTGGACGGCGGGCTGCGCATGCCCGCGCGGCTGTAAGGGGGCAACATGGATCCGACAGGACAGATCGCCATCGTGACCGGCGCGGCCTCCGGGCTGGGGCGCGGCGTGGCACAGGCGCTGGTGGCCCGCGGCGCGCAGGTGGTGGGCATCGACCTGCCGCCGCGCGACGGTCCCGCCCCCGATCCGGTGGCCGGGATGGCGCTGACGCTGGCGGGCGATGTCGCCGATGCCGCGCAGATGGAAGCGGCCTTCGACCGCATCGGCCAGGAGCTGGGCCGCGCCACGATCCTGGTGAATTGCGCCGGTATCCTGGGCCCCGCGCGCGTGTTCCGCATCGACCGGGAAACGGGCGCCGTCTCTCCGCGCGCGATGGAGAAGTTCCGCCGCGTGATCGACGTCAACCTGACCGGCACGTTCAACACCATCCGCCTGTTCGCCGCCGCCCTGTCGCAGGACGGCCCCGCCGCGCCCGATGGGCCGGACAGGGGGGTGATTGTCAACACCGCCTCCGTCGCCGCCTACGAAGCCCTGTCGGCACAGGCCGCCTATGGCAGTTCCAAGGCCGGGGTGGCGGCGATGACCCTGCCGCTGGCGCGGGAGCTGGCGCGGTTCGGCATTCGCATCGTGGCCCTGGCCCCCGGCACGTTCGAGACCGGGATGATGGGCGACGTGCCCGACCACACCCGCACCCGGCTGATCGCCGATGTTCCATTTCCCACCCGGTTCGGCCGGGCGGATGAATTCGCCCGGTTGGCACTGACCTGTGTCGAGAACCAGATGCTGAACGGATCCGTGCTGCGTATTGACGGCGGCGTGCGGATGCGCGAACCGCAGGAGATCCCCGCATGACAAACCCCACGGCCCCGCAACACCGCGTTCTTTACGGTGACCGGATCGTGCCCTGCCACGCCGATTGCCCGGAGAACCTGGACCGCATGCTGGCCGATATCGCCCGTGCCCACGGCGCCCGCCCTGCCCTTCAGGACGGGGTCCGCCGGCTCAGCTATGCGGAACTGGCCGACCGGGTGGCGCAGGAGGCCGCCGGGCTGGCGGCGCACGGGATCGCGGCGGGCGACCGGGTGGCGGTGTTCCTGGGCAACCGGTTGGAATTCGTCACGACCCTGTTTGCCCTGTGGCGGCTGGGCGCGGTGGCGGTGCCCATCGGCATCCGGCAGGCGGCGGATGAGCTGGCGTTCATGCTGGGCCAATGCGGCGCCGTGGCGCTGATGCATGAACGCGATCTTGCCGACCGCGTGCCCGAGGCCGCAGCCATCCCCACTGTCCGGCTGCTGATCGAATGCGCCGACACGCGGGAGGTGCCTGTACTGGCCGATCGCGGCGCCATTGCGCATGCGGATCTGGCAGGTGCGGCGCGGCAGATCGCCCCCTCCCCCGCCGGGGACGAAGATCCGGCCTGCATCATGTATACCTCCGGCACCACCGGCCGGCCCAAAGGCGCGGTGCTGACCCACCTGGGATTTTGGCACACGGCGCGGAATTATCGCGACCGCTTTGGCTATACGGCCGAGGACCGGATGCTGCTGGTCATTCCGATCACCCATATCTCCGGCCTGCTGGCGGGACTGACGGTGATGATGAATGTCGGCGGTCTGGTCGTTCTGGAACGCAATTTCAAGGCCGCGACCACCCTCGACGTTCTGGAACGGGAAGCGATCACCGCCGCCGTCCTGGTGCCCGCGATGTACAACCTCCTGCTGCTGGAACCGGATCTGGGCGCGCGCGACCTGTCCGCCTGGCGGGTGGGACATTTCGGCGGCGCGGCCATGGCCGAAACCTCGATCACCCAGCTGGCGCAGACATTGCCGCAACTGCAATTGCTGAACGGTTTCGGCAGCACCGAGACGACATCGGCGGTGTCCCTGACCGAACCGGCCCGGCGGCACGCACATCTGGACAGCGTCGGCACCCTGCTGCCTTGCGTCGACATCCGCGTACTGGACGAGGCGGGCCGCGAAGTCCCTCCCGGCGAAAACGGAGAGCTGTGGATCCGCAGCCCCGGCAATGCCTCGGGCTATTGGGACAACCCCGAAGCGACGCGCAAGAACTTCGTCGCGGGCTACTGGCGCAGCGGCGATATCGGATCGGTGGACGCAGAACGCTACTTGCGGGTGCATGACCGGATCAAGGACATGATCAATCGCGGTGGATTCAAGGTCTATTGCGTTGAGCTGGAAAACGTCATCCATGCCTTTCCCGGCGTGGTGGAGGTGGCCGCCGTCGGGACCCCCTGCCCCGTGCTGGGCGAACGGGTGCACGTCTTTGTCCACGGTACCGAACCGATCGACCCCGAGGCGCTGCGCGCCCATGTCCGGACGCAGCTGGCCGATTACAAGACCCCCGATTTCGTCACCCAGACCGACGATCCCCTGCCGCGCAACCTGAACGGCAAGCTGTCCAAGGTGCCCCTGCGCGAACGCGCGCGGGCCGAGGCAGAAACCCGCACCGCGCCGCACAATCCGAAAGGACGCACATGACACAGCCGATCTTCATTCTTGGCGGACATCAAACCGATTTCGCCATCTCTGCCGCCCGCCGGGGCGAGGGCCTGTTCGACCTGATGCAACACGCGGTCCAGGGCGCGCTGGCAGATGCGCAGCTGGACGCGGGGGAAATCCAGTCCGCCCATGTCGGCAATTTCACCGGCGAGATGTTCGCCGGCCAGGGCCAGCTGGGCGGCATGTTTGCCGCCATCGACCCCGCGCTTTACGGCCGTCCCGCCGGGCGTCACGAGGCCGCCTGCGCCTCCGGCTCCATCGCGATGCTGGCCGCCACGGCGGAGATCGAGGCGGGACGCTACGATTGCGTTCTCGTCACCGGGGTGGAACTGGAGCGGAACGTCTCCGGCAAGGAAGCGGCGCAGAACCTGGGCGCGGCGATGTGGGTCGGCACCGAGGGACAGGAGGCAACCTACCCCTGGCCCTACATGTTCCACCGCGTGGCCGAGGAATACGACCGCCGCTACGGGTTGAAATACGACCATCTGGCCGAAATCGCCCGGTTGAACATCGAGAACGGCCGCCGCAATCCCAACGCGCAGACCCGCGACTGGCAATACACGGCCGAAAGCTTCACCGCCGATGACGACGCCAATCCGGTGATCGAAGGGATGATCCGCCGCCAGGATTGCGCCCAGATCACCGATGGTGCGGCGGCGGTGGTGCTGGCCTCGGAATCCTATGCCCGCGCCTGGGCCGAGGCCCGTGGCCTGTCACTGGACGACCTGCCGCGCATCGCCGGCTGGGGCCACACCACCGCCCACCTGCGCCTTCAGGAGAAGTTGGATTACAGCCGTGACAGCGCCTACATCTTCCCGCATGTGCGCGACGCGATCCAGGGCGCCTTCGCCCGCGCGGGGATTGCCGATGTGGCACAGGTTGACGGGATCGAGACGCATGATTGCTTCTCCTCGACCGAGTACATGGCCATCGACCATTTCGGCATCACCCCTCCGGGCGAAAGCTGGCGGGCGGTTGAAAACGGCGACATCGCCCTGGGCGGCCGCATCCCGGTCAATCCCGGTGGCGGGCTGATCGGCGGCGGCCATCCGGTGGGCGCCACCGGCGTGCGCATGGTGCTGGACGCCGCGCGCCAGGTCACTGGCCGGGCCGGCGCCTACCAGGTGGAGGGCGCGCATCGCTTCGCCACTCTGAACCTGGGCGGCAGTGCTACGACCATCGTCACTTTCGTCGTCGAGGCAGGCGCCTGAGACCGGCACCCCGGACGACACGACCAGAAAACGGGCCGGGCGGCAGGAGGACGACGCCCACCCGAACCAAGGGGGCCAAAGCCCCGACTTATCAGTGGAGGACAGACATGACCCAGACCAAGAAGACCCTCACCCGCCGCAACGTATTGTCCGGCGCACCCGTGCTGGCCGGCGCCGCCGTGCTGGCCGCGCCCGCGACCATTGCATCGGCGCAATCGGTGACCACCTGGCGGATGCAGACGCATTTTCCCACCGGCACCTGGTATTACGACGCGATCTTTCAGGATTTCGCCAACCGCGTGACCACCGCGACCAATGGCGAACTGGTGATCGAGACCCATGCCCCCGGTTCCATCGTCTCGACCGGGGATTCGCTGATGGCGTCGGCGCAGGGCGCGCTTGACGGGGCGTTCACCTTCCCGGCCTACTGGGTCGGCCAGATCCCCGCTGCGGGCCATCTGAACGGCAACCTGGCGACCTTCTCCAACAATACGGAGATGGAATATTTCATGTACGAGATGGGCGCGCTGGACATCATCCGCGAAGCCTATGCCGAACGCGGCATCCACCAGGTCGGCCCGATCGGCGCCGGCGGCGTGACCCTGTTCGGCAAGCGCCCGGTGCGCACGGCCGAGGATTTCCAGGGCTACAAGATCCGCACCACCGGCACCGCCGCGCGCGTGCTGGAGAAGATGGGCGCCAACCCCGTCTCCGTCGCGGGCGGGGAACTCTATCAGGCGCTTCAGACCGGGATCGTGGACGCGGCCCATTGGGGCAGCGTCTCCGGCGGGATGAGCATGAATTTCCAGGAAGTGACGGATTACATCGTCCAGCCCGATCTGGTCAGCCCCACCAACCTCGAAGTGTTCGTCAACGCGAACAAATGGAGCCGCCTGGGTGAGGATCACAAGCAGGTCGTCACCGATGCCGTGCGCGCCACCACCGGCATCTATTCCGCGCGGATCATGCAGGCCGATCTGAACGGCGTGGACACTTTCGTCAACGAGGCGGGCGGTGAGATCTCCATGATGGAGGATGCGGTTCTGGAGCAGATGCGCCACAAGTCGCTGGAAGTCGTGGACGAGATTTCGGAACAGGATCCGAAATACAGCGGTCGCATCGGCGCCCTGCTGCATGATTTCATGCGCCAGACCGGCAAGGTCTGATCCCGCGCAACCGGCGGGCCGGGCATACCCCGGCCCGCCACGCGGTCCAGAGCCACGAGGGAGGCCGACGCATGGTGCGACTGATCACCTATCTGAACACGTTGCTGGGCAAGGCCGTCAGCTTTGCCATCCTGATCGGCATGGTCATCATCGTCTACGAGGTGGTCATGCGATATGCCTTCAACGCGCCGACCATCTGGGTGCAGGGCTACACCCAGCGGATCTTTGGCGCCTATTTCGTGCTGCTGGGCGCCTATACCCTGATCCATCGCGGCCACGTCCGGGTCGATCTGCTGCTGAACGACCGCTTCCCCCGTTGGCGGGCCTTTCTCGACGTGGTCAATTATGCCGTCCTGCTGCTGTGGACCGGCGCGCTGAGCTATCAGGCCTGGTCCTACCTGGAGATGTCGTGGATGTTCGCGGAACGCGACGACAGCGCCCTGGGCCATCCGATCTGGCCGGTGAAACTGGCTTTGTTCATCGGTGTCGTGATGATCGCCCTTCAGGGCCTGGCCGAGCTGGCGGATGCGCTGCGCCGGATGTGGCGCCCGCAATCTGACGAAACCCCGACCGGAGATCCCGCCGCATGAGCCCTGAAATCCTGACCCTCGGCATGTTCGGCAGCCTGGTGCTGCTGATCGTCCTCGGCGTGTCGCTGTCCTTTGCCCTGGGCGGGGTGGCGGTGGCGTTCACCCTGATCATGTACGGATCGGGGGGACTGTTTCCCATGGTCTCCGCCGTGTTCGGCACCATGTGGTCCGTGCTGCTGGCGGCGGTGCCGCTGTTCATCTTCATCGGGGTCACGCTGTCCCGCTCCCGCATCTCCAGCGATCTGTACCACGCGTTCCACCTTTGGTCGGGCCGGGTGAACGGCGGGCTGTTGCTGGGCACCGCCGGATTTGCCGCCGTGCTGTCGGCGATGACGGGCAGCTGCGCCGCCTCCACCCTGACGACGGGCAAGATCGGGATGCCCGCGATGGAGCGGCTGGGCTATGACCGGGGCTTTGCCCTGGGCACCATCGCGGCGGCCGGCACGCTGGGCATCATCATCCCGCCTTCGATCACGCTGATCGTCATCGGCATGACGACGGGCCTGTCCATCGGGCGGCTGTTCATGGGCGGGCTGATCGCCGGTCTGCTGGTGCTGGCGGTGATCTGCGCCCATGTCGCGATCCACGCCTGGCGCCACCCCGAGGCCGCGCCCGCCATCGGCCACCGCGTTCCGCTGAAGGACAAGCTATGGTCGCTCAGGTCGGTGCTGGCGCCGCTGACCATCATCGTGGTGGTGCTGGCCTCCATTTTCCTGGGCCTCGCCACCCCGACCGAGGCCGCCGCCGTCGGCGCGGTTACCGTGGTGCTGGCCGTCGCTGCGCAGGGGGAGGTGACACTGAGATTCCTGCGCGAGGTCTGTTTCGAGACGGCGGTGACCACCGGCATGGTGATCTGGATCGTCTTCGGCGCGACCGCCTTTGTCTCCGTCTACTCGGCTGCGGGGGGCATCTCCTTCATGCAGAGCTACCTGACCGAGCTGGACCTCTCCCCCTGGATGCTGATGATCCTGATGCAGCTGGTGGTGCTGGTGCTGGGGATGTTCCTGGATCCGCTGGGGATCATCCTGCTGGTCCTGCCGATGTGTTTCCCGGTGGTGGTGCAGCTGGGGTTCGATCCGCTGTGGTTCTGCATCATCTTCCAGCTGAACCTGTGCATCGGCTACATCACCCCGCCGTTCGGCTACAACATCTTCTACCTCAAGACGATCTGTCCCGAGGCCAGCATCGTCGAGCTGTACCGCGCCGTTCTGCCCTATGTGGCGCTGATGATCCTGTGCGGTGCGCTGTTGATGGCCTTTCCCGGAATACTGGTGCAGGGCACGGCCTGGCTGACCGCCGGCTAGGGGCCGGTCAGGTCAGCCCGTCGGGTCGGCGCTGACGTCGATCCGGGCCAAAGCCTCTTCGGTCAGAGGCTTGCGCGGCAGGAACTCCGGCAGGAACCGGCGCAGGTAGGTGACCGCGCAGGCGGTGCCCTCCCTGCGGTATTCCTCGGTTATCTTGCCGTGACGGCCATAGGACAGAGACCAGACGCCGTCCATCGCCGCCGCCGACACCTCCAGCCATCGGGCCAGGTCCGGGGTGGGCTGGAGATCGAAATAGGCTTCCAGCATCCGCGCCCGGCTGCGTGCGATCCGGGCGTTGCCGGTGAAATCGGCATTGCGTATCGCGACCGACACCCCCGCCCCCAGGAACAGGCGCAGGGCGGCGGGCCGGCTGTTCTGGAACTCCGCCGCCGCCTTGTGCTTGGTTTCCAGAAGCTCCTGCCAGCTTTGCGGTTCCGGATCGCGCGGCGGCAGGATGGCGCGCTGGTAGATCTCGTCGTTGAACCGCAATGCCAGCGCGACAAAGACGGAATTCCGGTTCGGAAAGAAATAATAGACCGAGGCGATGGACACTTCCGCCGCCTCCGCGATGCGGGCCAGGCTGATGTCCTCGTCCGCGTTTTCCGCCATCAGGGTTTCGGTCACGTCCAGCAACCTGTTGAACCGCTCGATCCCCCTGCGGCGCATCGGGCGGTTCAGGGTCAGCTCGGCGGCCATGTCGCGTGAAGTGGTCAAATGCGGGCTCCCCCTACGGTGTCTGTCCAATCTAAGGCGCGCCCGCGAAAGCGACAAGTTCTGCGGATTCGGCGGATCTGCCCTGATTTATGATATAGCAGAATAGTGAAGAGTTCTTGGGAAAGATTTCTGTGGATCAGAACCACGGATACCACGTTTATCGTTTATTTTACACTATGTTAGAGAGCCGCCGCCCTACTAATACCCTGAAGATCCCGCCTCGGTACCGGATGAATCTGGGAGTGATTTCGAAAGAAAAGCTTGACTGGCGCCCCTGATTCCCGATTTTTGGTATATCGAATGCGGGTGCTGTCCGGCTCCGCCACAAGCAGAGCGGAACAGCCCATGCCCACCACCTCCCAATCCCTTCCCAACACCAAAGACGGCCAGCTGCGGGCCCGCGCCGCGCATGTGATCCCCGGCGGCATGTGGGGCCACATGCGCGCGGCGGCAGTCCCCGAGGGGTATCCCCAGTTCTTTTCCGGCGGGAACGGTGCCCGCGTGCGCGATGCGGACGGACGGGAATATATCGATTTCATGTGCTCCTGGGGGCCGATCATCCTGGGCCATCGCCATCCACAGGTGGAAGCCGCCGCCCGCGCCTGCCTGGATGCCGGCGATTGCCTGGACGGGCCGACCGAACATGCCGTCACGCTGGCCGAACGGCTGGTCGCGCTGATCCCCCATGCGGATTGGGCCCTGTTCCAGAAGAACGGATCGGACGCCATGACCACCTGCGTGACCATCGCCCGTGCGGGCACCGGGCGCCGCAAGATCCTGGTGGCCAGGGGCGCCTATCACGGTGCGGTGCCCTGGTCCTCCCCCTCCGTGGTGGGGGTCACGGCAGAGGATCGCGCCCACCTGATCTACTACAATTACAATGACCCTGACAGTCTGTCCGCCGCCGTGGCCGAGGCCGGGGAAGATCTGGCCGGGGTCGTCGTGTCGGCCTTTCGCCACGACCTGGCCACCCGGCAGGAATTGCCGACCCCCGAATTCGCGCATGCCGCACGGGCGCATTGCGACACCGCGGACGCGGCGCTGATCCTCGACGATGTGCGCGCCGGGTTCCGTCTGCACCTGGGCGGAAGCTGGGAAGGCGTCGGTGTGCGGCCCGACCTGGCGGCCTATTCCAAGGCGATCGCCAATGGCTATCCGCTGGCCGCCGTCACCGGAGCGGAGCGGTTCCGGAAGGCCGGCGGACAGATCTTTGTCACCGGCTCCTTCTGGTATTCCGGCGCGCCGATGGCCGCCGCCGTCGCCGTTCTGGACGTGCTGGAGCGTGAGAACGGACCCGCCCACCTGCGCGCGGCCGGCGACCGCTTTGCCGCCGGGCTGACCGGCAGCGCGGCGCGGCACGGCTTTGACGTTGCCCTGTCCGGCCCGCCGGCGATCCCGCTGATGCAATTCGCCGACGACCCCGACGCCCGGCTGGGCGAGGCGCTGTGCCAGGAGGCCCTGTCGCGCGGTGTCTACCTGCACCACCGGCACAACATGTTCCTGTCTCTGGCCCATGACGACGCCACCATCGACACCGCACTGGCCGCCATCGACGACGCCTTCGCCGCGCTGGCCCGACGCCAGGACGAGGTGTCCGCGTGACCCCGGCCTACGGGGTCATTTCCGACGACGTGACCGGTGCGCTGCTGGTCGCCAGCTATTTCGAGGAAGCGGGCCATGAATCGCCGGTCTTTTTCGACCCGGAGCGCGCCGCCGCCGAAACCTCGGAGGCACCGATCCTGGTGCTGGCGCAGCGCACCCGCCTGGTGCCCGTGGCCGAGGCCCGCGCCGCCATTGCAACCGCACTGGATGCGCTGGTGGGACGCGGCTGCCGCACCGTGGCCTACAAGGCTTGCGCCAGTTTCGATTCAACGCCGGAGGGCAATATCGGGCTGGCCGCCGACATGCTGGCCGACCGGCTGGACCAGAAGCCGCTGCTGATCAGTGCCGGTTTCCCCGAATTCCGCTGCACCGTGCACCAGGGCCACCTGTTCTACCAGGGGGCACCGGTGCATACCTCGGTCAAGCGGTTCGACCCGGTCACCCCGATGCCCGACCCCGACCTGGTGCGGTTCCTGTCGTTGCAGACGCGCACGCCACTGGGTCTTGTCTCCCACCTGGATCTGCTGGCGGGCGAAGGGCCGGCCCGTCAGGCGCTGGCCGCACAGGTCGCCGCCGGACACCGCCATGTGCTGCTGGATTGCAGCGACGATGCCGATGTCGCGATGAGCGTCCGGCTGGCCGCCGACAGCCGCGCTATCGTTGCCAGCGATCCGCTGGTCGTGTCGCTGGGATTGGCACGGGCCGCCGGTCGGGCGGGCACCGCCCCGCCACCGCGCCACGCGCAGGGCCCGGCCGCCGTTCTGGGCGGCAGCGTCGGGCCGGTGGCGGAGGCGCAGCTGGACGCCTTTGCCGCCGAACACCCCGTGTTGCGCCTGCCGCTGAGCGATCCCGCGCCGGAGGCCGCCCAGATCGCCCGCGCGCTGGACTGGGCCACGCCGCGGATCGGCACCCCCCTTGCCATCACCACCTGTACCGACACCGGCGGCGTTCAGGCGGCGCAGGCCCTGCACGGGCGGATGGGCGCCGCACGGCGGGCCGAACGGCTGCTGGCCGGAATCGCCACCGGCCTCAGGGCGCGGGGTATCCGGCGCCTTGTCGTCGCGGGCGGCGAGACCTCGGGCGCCGTCATGGCCGCCCTGGGCGTCGACCGGGTCAGGGCGATGGCGCGCGGACCGCTGGGCGGCGGATTCTGCGTGACCCAGGAAGCTGACCCGATGTCGTTTTTCCTGAAATCCGGCAAGCTGGGCAGCCGCGACGTGCTGCTGCGTGCCCTCGAAGAAATGGAACAGGGAGCCGCGTCATGAACTCCGCACCGGACACAGAACATCGCGCCGCGCTGGTCCATTACAGCCAGGCCTGCGTGACCTCCGGGCTATCGAACGCGACGGCGGGCAACATCAGCCTGCGCCAGGGGGACGGGATGCTGATCACCCCCTCCGGCATCCCACCCGATCGGATGACGCCGGACCAGATCGCTCATGTCGCCTTCGACGGTCATGTCACCGGCAGCTGGAAACCGTCAAGTGAATGGGCGCTGCACGCCGCGCTCTACCGCAATCGGCCCGACGCGCAGGCCATCGTTCACGCCCACCCCACCTATTGCGTCGCCCTGTCGGTTTTGCGGCAGGCGATGCCGCCGTTCCACTACATGGTTGCCGGGTTCGGCGGGAACGAAGTGCCCTGCGCGCCCTACCGCACCTTTGGCGGGGTCGAACTGGCCCGCGCCGTCGCCGACACGATGGGCCAGCGCTACCACGCCTGTCTGATGGCCAACCACGGCATGATCGCCCTGGGCGCAACGCTGGAGGCGGCCTTTGTCCGCACGGAGAAACTGGAAGTCCTGGCGCGGCAATACCAACTGGCCCGCACCATGGGCCCGGTCACCCTGTTGACCGATGCAGAAATGGCAGAGGTCCACACCGCCTACCGGACCTATGGGTACGGCTCTGCCGCGAAAACGGAAGGACCGGCGGATGGCGGACGCTGATCGCCTAGCCCGCCGGGCGGGGAAGGCGCAGCCCCGCCGTCTCCGCCCCGTCGACAGGCAGGACCACGCCGTTGACATAGCTGGCCTTGTCCGACAGCAGCCAGGCGATGACCTCGGCGATTTCAGCGGGATGCGCGATGCGGCCCGTGGGGATGCGGATTTCCAGCGCCCGCCGCCGCGCGGCATCCGCCAGCACGCCGTCCATCATCCGGGTCCCGACCTGGCCGGGGCAGACCGCGTTGAACCGCACCTGGCCGCCCAGTTCCAATGCCAGCGCCTGCGTCAGCCCGATCACCGCCGCCTTGGACGCGGTATAAAGCGCCAGCTGCTCCTCCCCGCGCAGGCCCGCGACGGAGGCGACATTGACAACCGCGCCGCGCGCCGCGATCAGCCCCTCCAACGCCAGCCGGGTCATCAGGTAGACACTGCGGGCATTGACCTGCATCATCTGATCCCAATCCGCCGCGCTGGTCTGGGCAAAGACGTGGCGCCGCCCCATCCCGGCATTGTTGACCAGCCCGGTGATCCGGCCCGCCCCCTGGGTCATCGCCCGTTCCACCAGCGCGCGGCAGGCCGCGTCATCGGTGACGTCCGCCTGCTGGAACTGCACGCCCGGCGTCTGTTCCGCCAGCGCGTTGCCAGCCGCGCTGTCACGTCCGGTGATCAAGACCTGCGCGCCGCCCTCAGCCAGGGCGAGGGCGGTGGCGCGGCCGATTCCGTGGGTTCCGCCTGTGACAATGATCATGGGGTCGATCCTCTACTTTCGATGACGGCGCGGGGCGGGATGCGGAGTGGATTTGCTCCGGGCGACCTGCGGCGATTGCATGCCATTATAATATATCAAACCACCGAATTTACACGCGTTTTTCGGGAGATATCACTGCCGATCCGTCGGACCACGGCAGAATGCGCCGAAGTTTAGGCTAGTTTTTTGAAGTCCTAGGGATGATGATCGCTATCATGATATATCCGAATCAAGGTGCCGGCCATGATCAACACTGATCCCCGCAACCCTCATATCGGCCAGACACCAGATCCCGAGACGTCCATCCTGTCCCTGCCCGGCCTTGCGGCCACGGCAGAGATCCGGCGCGATCAATGGGGCATTCCGCATGTCCGCGCAGCCTCTGCCGCCGATCTCTACCTGGTGAACGGCCATGTCCACGCCCAGGACCGGATGTGGCAGATGGAGGCCGCCTTGCGTCGCGGCATCGGCCGCCTGGCGGAATGGACCGGCCCCGCCGCCCTGCCCGCCGACCGGCTGGCCCGGCAACTGGGAGCCGAGGCGGCGGCGCGGCGCGATTTCGACGCGCTGGCCCCGGCCACGCAGGAGATGCTGGCCCGCTATGCCCAGGGGGTGAACGCCTGGATCGATAGCGGCGGGACGGCCCCGGAATACGACCTGCTGGGCAGCCTCCCGATGCGGTGGGAACCGTGGTTCGGCGTCGCCGTGATGCGCCAGCGCGGAATCCTGATGGGCTCTGTCTGGTTCAAGCTGTGGCGCGCCGCCGCCCTGGGCACTATCGGGGCAGAGGCCGTGCCGCTGCTGCGCTATGACGACGGGGCGGACGCATCGGGCGAGCTGGTCATCGCCCCGCAGGGCGCCGACACCCACCGCCTGGCCGCCACGCTGGAGCAGCTTGCCCCCGCGATCGAGGCGCTGTCGGGCTTTGCCCCCGAGGATGGAACCGTGGGCGGGTCGAACAATTGGGCGGTGGCCGGGTCGCGCACCGCCAGCGGCCTCCCGCTGCTGGCCGGTGACCCGCATCGCCAATACGAGATCCCCGGCATCTACACCCAACTGCACCTGAGCTGCCCCGACTTCGACGCCATCGGCTTTTCCGTGCCCGGCGTCCCGGCCTTTCCGCATTTCTGCCATACGGAGAATGTCGCCTGGTGTGTCACCCACAGCTTTGCCGATCTGCATGATCTGTATGTTGAGGAATTCTCCGACGGCGGTGCCCGCTACCGCACCGAAACGGGAACAGAGGCCACGACCACCCGGCAGGAGGTCATCGCCGTGCGCGGCGCCCCGGACGAGACGATCACCGTGCACGAGACCCGCCACGGCCCGATCATCGCTGGCGACCCTGCCTCCGGCCCGGCGCTGGCCCTGAAATCCGCGCAGCTGTTCGACATCGACAGGTCTCTGGACTGCCTGGAGCCGATGATGCGCGCGACCAGTCTCGATGCGTTCTACAAGACCTGCAAGGGCTGGGGCGTGATCGACCACAATGTCGTCGGCGCCGACCGTGACGGCCATATCGGCGTGTTGATCCGCGCATCGGTACCCGAGCGGGACCGCATCAATGGCTGGCTGCCTGTGCCGGGCTGGACCGGCACCCATGAGTGGCGCGGTTACATCCCGTTTGATCGGATGCCCTGCGAGATCGACCCGGCGCAGGGCTATATCGTCACCGCCAACAACCGCACGGTGCCCGAGGATCATCCCGATTACATCACCACAGATTGCCACCCCACGACGCGCGCCAGCCGGTTGGCCCACAGGATCGCCCGGACCTCGGACCTGACCCCCGGCGACATGACGGATTTCCTGCGGGACACCGACAGCGCCCCCGCGCGGGAGATCACCGCCCGGATCCTCGCCGCCTGGCCGGCCGGCACTGGCGGGAACGAGGGCGAGGAAGCGAGCGGCAGCCCGCTGCGCGCCGCGCTGGCCGGATGGGATGGCCGCATGGACACCGGCCTGACCGCGCCCACGATCTACTACATGATCCGCCAGGAGATGACCCGCGAACTGGTCCGTCTGTCTGGTCTGGACCGCGCGTCAGATCATCCGGCGGCGGCGCCCGCGCCGGGCATTCCTGCGTTGAACCAGATGTGGTGGACCCTGCCCCGGCTGCTGCGTGACGATGACGTCACCTTGCTGGACGGAAACGACTGGACCGGGGTGATCCGCCGCGCCATTGCCAGCGTCTCCGCCGGCCCCCTGCCCGAGCCATGGGGCGCGGCGCATGTGCCCCTGTTCGTCCATCCGCTGGCGCATGTCTTTCCCGACGCGACGGGCGTGGCACCACCCACATCGGACCCGACCGGCGGCGACGGCGATTGCGTGCTGGCGACGGGCGGGTTTCCCGGCTACGGCACCCGATCCGTCTATGGCCCGGTGGCGCGGTATGTCTTTGACCTGGCCGATTGGGACAACAGTCGCTGGATCGTCATGCATGGCGCCGCCGGGCAGGCAGGCGATTCCCATTATTCCGACCAGAACCCGCTGTGGGCGCGCGGCGAGATGGTGCCGATGGCCTATTCCGCCGAGGCCGTCGCCGGCCACACGGTGAAGCGCACCCGGTTGAACCCGGCCTGACCATGGCCCGCATCGGCACGAGAACAGACCCATAAAGAAGAAGGCCGCCGGCATCGCCAGGCGGCCCGGACCCAAAAAACAAAAAACCAGGGAGATCGCGACCAATGAAAACCTTCAATCCCGGCAAGACGGTCGGCACGCTTTTGTCCGCCACGTTTCTTGCCGCCGCCCCCTTCTCCGCCGCGCTGGCAGAGGAACCCAAATCCGGCGGCACCATCATCTACGCCAACAATTCCGGCCCCGGCCAGCTGGATCCCCAGATGGCGGCCAGCCTGGTTGAGCTGGAGGTGCTGGCCCATGTCTTCGAAAGCCTCGTCTCCATGGACGAGAACTATTCAGCCAAGCCGATGCTGGCCGAAAGCTACGACATCTCCGACGACGGCACGACCTTTACCTTTCATCTGCGTAAAGGGGTGAAATTCCACAACGGCCAGGAAATGACCGCCGCCGATGTGCAGGCCACCTACGAACGCTACGCCGAGGTCAGCCCCGGCAAGGGCACGCTGGCGGATGTCAAGGAATACCGCACGCCTGACCCCTATACCTTCGTGATCGAGCTGAACAACCTGAACGCCGTTTTCATCGACCGGCTGAAGACCCCGGTCTATCCGCTCTACATCATGCCCGCCTCGCAGCGGGACGCTCCGGCCCGCGATATCGAAGTGATCGGCACCGGCCCGTTCAAGCTGGGCGATTGGGTCAAGGACAGCCACGTGGTGATCGAGAAGAACCCCGGTTACACCCCACGTGAGGATTCCGACGGGCCCAGCGGCTATGTCGGCAAGAAGACCGTGCATGTGGATGCCGTGCGCTACAACTTCCTGCCGGAGGCCAACGCCCGTGTCGCGGCGATGCAGACCGGCGAGGCGGATATCACCACCTCCCTGCCGCTGGACCTGTCGAAACGTCTGGATGGCGCCGAAGGCGTGACCCCTGTCACCGTCTTCCCCTATTGCCAGCAATATCTGATCGTGCATTCCGGCCAGGCACCGACCGACAACCGCATGATCCGTCAGGCGATCCGAACCGCGGCCGAGGTTGACGACCTGATCCTGGCCAGCGGCGAGTCGGCGAACAAGAACTTCTCCATGGTCTATCCCAACGGGGAATATTTCATCGGCGAGGACAATGCCGGCTGGTACGATGGCGGCGATCCCGAAGCGGCGAAAGCCCTGTTGAAGGAGGCCGGTTACAACGGGGAGGAGATCCTCCTTCAGTCCAACACCAACTACGATTACATGCGCGATTCCATGATCGTTCTGGCCGAACAGCTGAAAGCGGCCGGCATGAAGGTCAAGCTGGACATCACGGACTGGACCACCAACGCCTCCAACCTGCAATCGGGCAACGGCGGCTGGAACGTCTCCACGACCTCGTTCTGCTCCAACCCGATCCTCGGGCCGCAGCAATGGGAAACCATGATCTACAACTTCCCGCATATCGAGAACAACGCCACGCTCGATGAGGCCTATGCCACCTTCTACAGCTCTCTCGCGCTGGAAGACCGCGTGGCCGCGTGGAAGGAGATCGAGGCCGAGGTGCTTGAAGGGGCCTACATGATCAAGGTCTCCGACCGGGGGTCCAACCGGGCGCTTGCGAACGATCTGAAAGGGTTCCGCCCGTACAACATCAACATCTTCTGGGACATGTGGCTGGACCGCTGATCCCGGATGACAGGGCGCGCGACCAGTCCCGTGGGTCGCGCGCCCGCCTTGCCGCCACGACCCCACCCCCTGGCAGGAGAGCCAAGGCATGCCCAAGCTCATAGCCTTCCGGATCGCGCAGGCGATCCCGGTCATGTTCATCGTGGCCGTTCTGACATTCCTTCTGATGCATTTGCTGCCCGGTGACCCGGCGACGATCATCGCCGGCGACATGGCCGATCAGGACGCCATCGCGCAGGTCCGCCGTGATCTGGGGCTGGACCAGCCCGTTGCAGTGCAATTGTGGCTGTGGATCACCAACCTGGCGCAGGGCGATTTCGGCCGGTCGCTGATGCTGAACCAGCCGGTGGCCGAAGCGGTGATGGAGCGGCTGCCCGTCACGCTGTCGCTGGCTTTCGTGGCCTTCGTCATCACCATCCCGATCGGCATTCTGCTGGGCGTTGTCGCCGCCGTCTGGCGCGACACCTGGATCGACAGCGGGGTGATGATCCTGGCACTGGTCGGGGTGTCGGTGCCGAATTTCTGGATCGCCATCCTGTCGGTGATCCTGTTTTCCGTCACGCTGGGCTGGCTCCCCTCTTCGGGCTATGTCCCCCTCTCGGAGGGTTTCGGCCGTTGGCTCGCCTCTCTCGTGCAGCCCGCCGTGGTGCTGGCACTGTTCCAGATCGGCTATCTGGCCCGAATGACGCGATCCGCCATGCTGGATGCGCTGGATCAGGATTACATCCGCACCGCACGCGCCAAGGGGGTCTCCCCCCGCCTCACCATCATCAAGCACGCGTTCCGCAACACGCTGATGCAGGTGGTGACGGTGTCGGGCTATATCCTCAGCCTGCTGATCGGCGGGTCGGTGGTGATCGAACAGATCTTCGCCATGCCGGGGATCGGGCGTCTGCTGGTGCAGGCGATCATGGCCCGTGACTACCCGGTCGTTCAGGGCACCATGCTGCTTCTCGGCTTTGCCTTCGTCTTCATCAATATCGTGATCGACCTGGTCTATGCCTATGTCGACCCCAGGGTGCGCTATGACTGATACCGCAATGCAGACCGGCGCACCGGATGGCGCGAGCATCTCCGGGCAATCGGACCGACGACGCATCCTGATGCGGCGGTTGTGGCGGCACCGGTCCTTTCGTCTGGGCGGCGGCATCGTGGCAATCATCGTGTTGCTGGCCCTGGCCGCGCCGCTGCTGACCGATGGCAACCCGACGGGAATGAACCTGCGCAGCCGGTTTGCCCCGCCCTCGGCCGAATTCGTGTTCGGCGCGGATAATTTCGGGCGCGACATCTTTACCCGTGTTCTCTACGGCGCACGGATTTCGCTGTGGATCGGCTTTGCCTCTGCCGTGCTGGCGGCGGCGGGCGGGGCGCTGGTTGGCATGGCCTCCGCCTGGTTCCGCAGGTTGGACGGGCTGATCATGCGGATCATGGATGCGCTGCTGGCCTTTCCCGCGATCCTGCTGGCCATCGGCATCAACGCCGCGCTTGGGCCGCAGGTGTCCAGCGTGATCATCGCGCTGGCCTCGGCCTATGTGCCGCGCATGGCGCGGATCGTGCGGGCCGCCGCCCTGGTGGTCCGGGAGCTGGACTACGTCGATGCCGCGCGAGTCAGTGGCGCGGGGGCCGGGCGGATCATCTTTCGCCATATCCTGCCCAATTGCCTCGCGCCGCTGCTGGTCTCTGTCACCTTCGTCTTTGCCTACGCCATTCTGGCAGAGGCGGCACTGTCCTTCCTGGGCATCGGGCCGCCGCCGCCGCAACCCTCCTGGGGGAACATCATCGCCGAGGGGCGCGACTACTCTGTCGAGGCCTGGTGGATCATGCTGTTCCCCGGCCTCGCCATCAGCCTGGCCGCCCTGGGCATGAACCTGCTGGGCGACGGGCTGCGAGACGTGCTGGACCCCCGCCTGAAGATCGAGGCCTGACCATGCTGGACGTAAACAACCTTTCCGTGGATTTCCGCGTCGATCGCGGCTGGATCCGGTCGGTCAGCGATGTCAGCTTCTCCCTTGCGGAGAAATCCAGCCTGGGCATCGTCGGCGAAAGCGGATCGGGCAAATCCGTCACCGCCCTGTCGCTGCTGCGGCTGCACGCGGCGCGCAACACCCGGATCACCGGCGAGGTCCGCTTTGACGGCGAAGACATCCTGACCCTGCCCGAACGCCGCCTGCGCCGGATGCGGGGCCGCGATATCGCGATGATCTTTCAGGATCCGATGCATTCGCTGAACCCGGTGCTGACCGTTGGCGACCAGATCGGAGAGACCTTGCGCATCCATCAGGGCCTGGACGGCGCGGCGGCGGAAAAGGCCGCGATCGGCCTGCTGGACATGGTGCGCATCCCGGATGCCGCCCGCCGGGTGCATGATTTCCCGCACCAGATGTCCGGCGGGATGCGCCAGCGGGTGATGATCGCCATGGCCATCGCCTGCCGTCCCCGCCTGTTGATCGCCGATGAACCGACGACCGCGCTGGACGTGACCGTGCAGGCGCAGATCCTCGAATTGTTGCGCGACCTGCGAGAGGAAATCGGCATGTCGGTGATCCTGATCTCCCACGATCTGGGGCTGGTCGCGGAATTCGCCGAACAGGTGATTGTCATGTACGCCGGCGAATTGGTGGAGAACGCGCCCGCCGCAACCATCTTTGCCAACCCCACCCACCCTTATTCGGAGGGGCTGTTGCGGGCGATCCCCTCCCCCGATGCGGATGTGGAGCGGCTTTATGCCATTCCCGGACGTATCCCGGACCCCGGACGCCGTCCGCCGGGCTGCAATTTCGCGCCGCGCTGCACGCTGGCGCAGCCGCAATGCACCGCGTCGGAACCCGCGCTGCTGCCCGCCGCGCCGGGACATCTGGTGCGCTGCCCCGTCCGCCTTGCCGAAACGGAGACCCCGCGATGAAGGACATGCCCGCCCCCACCGCCCCGGCCCTCGCGCCCGGCGATCCGATCATCCGGGTGCGCGACCTGCGCCGCGATTTCCACGTCGGGCGGCGCGGGCGCGGACGCCAGGTACTGCGCGCGGTGAACGATGCCAGTTTCGATGTGATGCCCGGCGAAACACTGGGCGTGGTCGGCGAATCCGGGTCCGGCAAATCCACCATCGGACGCATGCTGGTCGGCCTGCTGCCCGCCACCGCCGGAGAGATTTCGCTGTTCGGTGAGACGATTACCGGGCCGGGCGGCGGCCGGGCGCTGGCCCGGGTGCGGCACCGGTTGCAATTCGTGTTTCAGGATCCCCATGCCGCGATGAACCCCCGGATGCGGGTGTCCGACGTGATCGCCGAACCCATCGACGTTCAGGGCGGCTGGTCGCGGCAGGACCGGGCCGACCGGGTGGCCGAACTGCTGGATCTGGTCGGCCTGTCGGCGCAATTCGCAGACCGGTTTCCACATGAATTCTCCGGCGGACAGCGGCAGCGGATCGTGATCGCGCGGGCGCTGGCGCTGGATCCCGACTTCATCGTCTGTGACGAGGCCGTCGCCGCGCTGGACGTGTCCATGCAGGCGCAGGTGATCAACCTGCTGATGGACCTTCAGGATCGGCTGGGCCTGTCCTATCTGTTCATCGCCCATGATCTGGCCGTGGTGCGCGCCGTCTCGCATCGCATCGCGGTGCTCTATGCCGGGGAAATCGTCGAGCTGTCGGACAAGCGCGGACTCTACGAAGACCCCCGGCATCCCTATACGCAGGCCCTTCTTGCCGCGATCCCCAGGCCGGAGGCGGGCCTGCGCAAGCCGCCAATCCGGGGGGAGGTGCCCAGCCTGCTGAACCGCCCCGCCGGATGCACCCTCTGCCCGCGCTGCCCCCGCGCCTTTGATCGCTGCCACGTGGAGGCGCCGGAACTGCGCGAGGTCGCGCCGGGCCGCAAAGTCGCCTGTCATCTTTACGAAGGACCCTGACACATGAGCGAACTTCCATGGCTGACCGCAGCCCAAGCCGTGGCGATGATCCGGCGTAAGACATTGTCGCCGGTCGAATACCTGGACGCGATCCTGGCCCGGGCCGAGGCACAGGCCGAACGCCTGAACCCCTTTGCCTGCGTCGCCGCCGACCGTGCCCGGGCCGAGGCGCGCGCCGCCGAACAGGCGGTGATGGACGGCGCGCCGCTGGGGCCGCTGCATGGGCTGCCGGTGCATGTGAAGGATCTGTTCCGCACCGAGGGCATCGCCACCGAATACGGATCCGCCGTGCATGCGGGCCACGTGCCCGTGGCGGATGATGTGCTGGTGACGCGGCTGCGCGCCGCCGGGGCTGTCGTCTTTGCCAAGTCGCACACCCCCGAATTCGGTCACAAGGGCCAGACCGACGGGCCGCATTTCGGCACCACACGCAATCCGTGGAACACCGACCGCTATGCCGGCGGATCGTCGGGCGGGGCGGCCTGTGCCGTGGCCGCCGGGATCGGGCCGCTGGGGCTGGGCACTGATGGGGCCGGCTCCATCCGCATTCCCGCCGCCGCCTGTGGTACCGTGGGGCTGAAGCCCTCTCCCGGATTGCTGCCCTATGAAGAGGCGGTCGATGCCTTCTTCAACTATGCCGCCGCCGGGCCGCTGTCGCGGAGCGTCGAGGACAGCGCCCTGATGCTGACCGCGCTGGCCGGGCCTGACCCGATGGACCCGTGGTCATTGGCCGCGCCGCGCCCCAGGGCCACCCGCACCGGCGCCACGCTGCACGGGCTGCGCATCGGCTATATCCAGACGTTCCACAATCGCCACCTGTCGCAGGAGGTCGCCGCCAACACCCGCGCCGTGCTGGACCTGCTGGCCGAACGCGGTGCCCATGTGGAGGCGGTGCCCGATGATATCGACTGGATCGAATACGAGGGCCGGGTGATCTATCAGGCCAATATCGCCATCGCCGGCGCCCCGCATCTGGCGGCCTTCGGCGACCGGATGGACCCCGTCTACCTGGGCTTCATGGAGCGGGGTCGAGCCTTTGACGTCACCGACTACCGCAAGGCACAGATGGCCCGAACCCGTCTCTATCGTGCGGTTCAGAGCCTGTTTGACCGCTATGACGTCATCGTCACCCCGACCGTGACCCGTACCGCCCTGCCCGCCGGGTTCGAGGCGCTGAATGGGCAGGTGGTGGTGGATGGCAAGGAAAACGGCCTGACACGGGAGGGGATGTCGCCCTATTGCTATCCGTTCAATCTGACGGGCAACCCGGCGCTGGCCGTGCCATCGGGATTTGCCACTGACGGCTTGCCGACCTCGGTGCAATTCGTGGGGCCATGGTATGCGGACCTGGATCTGCTGGGTCTTGCCGCCCATGTGGAGGAGGCACGCCCCTGGGCTGACCGCACCCCGCCCGAAGGCTGAAGCCGCGCTCAGCGGCGACGGCGGGGTTTCTTGCTGTGCGCCGCTTCTGCGGCCTCGATGTCCATCAGATGCTGGCGCAGGTTGCGGCCGCCTTCGATCAGATCCATGCGGATCGCTTCACGCAGGGCAAAAGCGTCGCGCGCCTGCAAGGCCTCCAGCACGTTCAGATGCTGATGCCGTTCCGCATAGGTCGGATGCGCATGGGGGTACAGATCGCTGAGAAGCGGACCGATGCGAATCCACAGCCCTTCCAGAACCTCCGTCAGCGTGGGCATGGCGGAGCGGCTGTAGAGACCGAAGTGAAAGTTGAAATTGGCCTGCAAGGCGGTCGGCCAATCGCCGCTGGCCTCTGCCGCCACGAGCGTGGCGTGGGTCGCGGCCAGTTCCTCGATCGCGGCCTCGTCCAGATGTGGCAAGGCGCGTTCGGCGGCCAGCGGTTCCAGCGTCATGCGGATATCGCGGATCTCGGTATATTCGGCCATGCTCAGCCGGCGTACCCGGATGTAATACCGCGGCCGGATCTCGATCGCGCCTTCGTGGGCCAGTTGGAACAGCGCCTCGCGCACCGGGGTTTCCGACGTGCCCATCTGCTGGGCCAGATCGCGGACCTTCAGCCGTTGGTGGGGGCGCAACTCCGCCCGCATGAGGGATTGCCGCAACCGGGCATAGACCACTTCGGACAGGGGCAGCGCCTCTGCCTCGCGGGCCTGTTCGTCACCATTCAACTCCGTCATGCCGTCTTCCACCATCAACCCACGCGCCCGCGCAGGATCGGGCGCATCCGCGCCGCCGTCAATCTGTCCTGCCGCAGCGTTTTCGCAACTCTGCCAAACGGCAGGGATCCGGCATTATTGATATATCAAAGCGCCCGACATTGCAGCCAATTTCGCCCGCACCTGCCGGTTTTCACGCTATGCATGGGATGATCCTTGATTCTAAGCATTTCTTGATATATCAAATATGGAATCCGCCCGACCATCACAGAGAGAGGCCCGATGTCCGACCGTTCAAACGTCAACTTCGCCGTGCTTGAAGATCGGGCCCGGTTCATCCGCACCGAAACCGTGCGCCTGTCGCGAATCGCGGGGGCGGGGCATTATTCCTCGACTTTTTCCTGCGCGGAGATCCTGTCGGCGCTCTACTACAGCCAGATGCGCATCGAACCGACGCAACCCGACTGGCCCGACCGCGACCGCTTTGTCATGTCCAAGGGTCACGCGGCGATCGGGCTGTACCCGGTACTGGCCGATCTGGGCTATTTCGACCCGTCCGAACTGGACAGCTATACCCGGCTGGGGTCGAATTACGGCGACCACCCGGACATGAAAAAGGTGCGGGGGCTGGATTTTTCCTCCGGCTCTCTCGGGCACGGGCTGTCCGTGGGCGTCGGCATGGCGCTGGCCGGCCGGGTTCAGGGGCGCGACTACCGCAGCTACGTCATGCTGGGCGACGGCGAGATTTCCGAAGGCCAGATCTGGGAGGCGGTGATCTCCGCCGGGCACTACCAGTTGGGTCACCTGGTCATCCTGCTGGACCGCAACGGGTTGTCCATCGACGGCCATACCGAGGACATCATGGGGATCGAGCCGGTGCACGAGCGATTTGCCAGCTTCGGCTGGGACGTGCAGCGGGTGGACGGGCACGATCTGCCCTCTGTCATCGGCGCGCTGACGGCGCTGCCGCAAGGCACCACCGGCAAACCGCAGGCCATCATCTTTGACACTGTCAAGGGGCGCGGGGTGAAGCGGATGGAAATGTCGCTGGACTGGCATGTCGGCAACCTCGTGGGCGAGGATTACGACGACGTGATGGCCGAACTCGAAGCCGGGCTACAGCCCTATGAACCGGAGCCCGCGCAATGACCACCGACATGCAGAACGAAGCCGAGATCTTTCGCGGCACCACCGATGGCGAGACGACGTTCAAGAACCGCAAATCGGTGAGCGGCACCCCCGCGCAGGGGATGCCCGCCTTTGTGCTGGGCGAGGAACTCGCCCGGATGGCGCAGGACGATCCCCGGATCGTGGTCGCGACGGCCGATCTGGCCTCGGCCAACCGCACCAATGATTTCAAGGCCGTGCATCCCGACCGCTTTTTCGATTTCGGGATCGCCGAGAAGAACATGATCACCGCCGCCGCCGGCATGGCTGCCTGCGGGATGGTGCCCTATGTCGCGACCTTTGCCAGTTTCGCCGCCATCCTGGGGGCGGAACAGATCCGCACCGATTGCGCCTATCCCCGGATGCCCGTCCGGGTGGTGGGCACCCATTCGGGCATGTCGATGGGGTTCTACGGATCTTCGCATCATGCGCTGGAAGATCTGGGGATGCTGCGGGTGATGGCGGATCTGACGGTGATCTGCGCCGCCGATGCCAACCAGCTGCGCGCGATTCTGCGGGCCTCCGTCGATCATCCCGGGGCGATGTATATCCGCCTGGGCCGGGGACGCGATCCGGTGGTTTATGACGACGTGCCGGATCTGAAGATCGGTCGCGCCATCCGTCTGCGGGAGGGGACGGACCTGACCATGATCACCACCGGCAGCCAGGTCCGCGCCTGTCTGGACGCGGCCGAGACGCTGGCCGCCGACGGCCTGAGCGTGCGCGTGGTCGACATGCACACGATCAGCCCGCTGGACGCAGATGAAATCCGCGCCGCCGCCGCCGAGACCGGCGCCATCCTGACGGTGGAGGAGCACAACATCACCGGCGGGCTGGGCAGCGCCGTGGCCGAAGTGCTGATCGACCTGCCCCGCCTGCCGTTCCGCCGCCACGGCGTGCCGGATCGCTATGTCGAGGTCGGGCCGCCTGCGGCGCTTTACTCCCACTACCGGCTGGACGCGCCGGGCGTGACCTCCGTGGCGCGGGAGTTTCTGGCCTCCGCGCGCTAGGCCGTTCCTTCCCCGGTCAGGGCTGTGGAATTAACGGTAATTTTTTCAATCTTTTCAGCAGGGCGCATCCAGCGCCCTGCTTCGGGTCGTGCGGGGATGATCTCCCGCATAATTCAGACCTATACTTATGATATAAAACATAAAATAGACACCCCGCCAACAGAGGCAAATTTCCCCCTCGTTTGACGCAGAATCTCTTGCCGCATGGGAAATCGCTCTCTACGCTCTCCAATAGCGATAGTTTTTTCAAGTTGGAGCGCAAGCATGTGGAGCAACGCGAAGGACAAGGCCCTGCGGGACCGCGCGGCCCAGGTGATCCCCGGCGGCATGTACGGGCACCAGTCCACCGTGTTGATGCCCGAAGGCTTTCCCCAGTTCTTCACCGATGCGAAGGGCACCCGGATCACCGATGCCGATGGCAACGTCTACATCGACTTCATGTGCGCCTATGGGCCGAACCTGCTGGGCTACGACCAACCCGATATCCGCGCCGCGATCACCCGGCAGCAGGCGCAGATCGACACCGGCACCGGTCCCTCTCCGCTGATCGTGGATCTGGCAGAGACGTTGGTGGGCATGATCAGCCATGCGGATTGGGCGATGTTCTGCAAGAATGGCTCCGATGCCACCACCATGGCCCTGATGATCGCCCGCGCCCATCGGGGCCGGCGCAAGGTGCTTGTGGCCACCGGCGCCTATCACGGCGCCCTGCCCTGGAGCACGCCGCGCCCCGGCGGTGTCGTGGCCGAGGATCGCGCCCACCTGATCTATTTCGATTACAACGATCCGCAGGCCCTGACCGATGCGGTGGCCCAGGCCGGTGACGATCTGGCCGGGATCTTCGCGACGCCGTTCCGGCACGATACCTTTGCAGATCAGACGCTGCCCGATGCCGATTACGCCCGCACCGCGCGGCGGCTGGCGGATGCGCATGACGCGTTGCTGGTGGTGGATGACGTGCGCGCCGGTTTCCGCATGGCGCGCGATTGCACCTGGCAGACCGTGGGCGTGCAGCCGGATCTGTCCGCCTGGGGCAAGGTTCTGGGCAATGGCCAGCCGATTTCCGCGCTGATGGGCAATGACCGCGCGCGGGAGGCGGCGACGCAGATTTTCGTCACCGGCTCCTTCTGGTTTTCCGCCGTGCCGATGGCGGCCGCGCTGGAGACCCTGCGGCTGGTGCGCGACACGCCCTACCTGGAACAGATCGGCCGCATCGGGCTGCTGTTTCGGGAGGGGTTGGCGGCCCAGGCGCGCGACACCGGTTTTGCCCTGCGCCAGACCGGGCCTGCGGCCCTGCCCATGATCCTGTTCGAGGACGATCCCGATTTCCGCCTGGGCTATGCCTTTTGCGGGGCCGCGATGCGGCGGGGCGTCTACATGTCGCCCTATCATAACATGTTCATCAATGCCGCGATGACCGAAGCGGACATCGCGCAGACCCTGGAGGCGACAGGCGCCGCCTTCGAGGACATCAAGCGAAACCGCGCCACCCTTCGTCCGTCGCCGACAGTGGCGGCGCTGATGGGCACCTAAGCGGTCGAACCATGCGCCAACAGGGAAAAATGTCATGACATATCACTACCCCCGGAGGGGCCTGGCCGCCCTGATGATCGCCGGCAGCGCCTTGATCGCGCCACCGGTGGCCGCGCAGGACAGCGACACGCTGGTCATCGCGCGGTCCATGGACGTCAATTCGCTGGATCCGTCGCGGGCCTTCTGCGACACCTGCCAGTTCTACCTGACCGCCGTCTACGAGACGCTGGTCACGCTGGGCCCTGACAATCAGTCGCTGGTGCCCAACCTCGCCGAAAGCTGGGAGGTGAACGACGATTTCACCGAATTCACCTTTGCCCTGACCGATGCGACCTTTGCCGATGGCTCCCCGGTGGAGGCCTCCGACGTGATCTGGACCTTCAACCGGCTGAAGAACGTCAAGGCCTCCCCCTCCTTCCTGATGGACGGGCTGGTCAGCGCCGAAGCGGTGGATGCCAAGACCGTGAAATTCACCGTCAGCGCGCCCAATTCCGAATTCCTGAACAAGGTGTCGGCGCCCTATACCGGGATCATCAACGCCGAGGTCGCGCAGGCCAATGGCGCCAGCGCCGCCGATGACGCGGCCGAGGCCGACAAGGCCGAACAATGGTTCCTGGAGAATTCCGCCGGCTCCGGCCCCTTTACCCTGACCACCTATTCCCCCGATGCGGAACTGCGCCTGACGCGCAATGCCGATTACTGGGGTGAAGCTCCCGCCTTTGCGGAGGTGGTGGTGACGCAGGTGCAGGATGCCGTCAGCCAGGCGCAGGCGCTGGAAACCGGTCAGGTCGACATCGCCATGCAGATCGACCCTGACACGGCGCAATCCATCCGGTCGGGCGAGGTCACGACCGAGGTCATCCCCTCCTACAACTTCGTCTATATCGGCTTCATCCCCGGGGCGCAGGGCATGGCCGATGTTCTGACCCCGGACGTGCGGCAGGCCCTGGCGCTGGCGATCGATTATGACGGGATGCTCGACTTCACCGTCGGTGGCAACGGCACCAAGCAGGCGGCGCCGATCCCCAACGGATTCCCCGGTACATCGGGCCTGACGCCGCGCGCACAGGACGTGGAGAAGGCAAAGGAGATGCTGGCGGCCGCCGGGCAATCCGATCTGAAGCTGGTCGCCGGCTATCCCAACGACAACATCTACGGCGTCGATTTCAACATCATGATGCAGAAGGTCCAGCAGGACTTTGCCGCCATCGGCGTGGAGCTGGAGCTGAAACCGCTGACCTGGGCGGTCTGGCGGGATGAGCTGGGCGCCGGCGAATGGCCGATCACCGCCGTCTATTACGCGCCGGATTACTACGGCTCGGGCCAGTACATCGCCTATTTCGGCATGATCGAAGGCTTTCCCTGGGTCGGGCGCGCGGGTGTCGGTCAGGACGATCTGGTCGTGAACCCGGAGGAGGCCGAGCTTTACGCCAGGGCGCTGGCGTCCTCGGGAGAGGAGGCAGAGGCGATCTACGGCCAGCTTGGCGAACAGATGATGAAGGATGCGATCATCCTGCCCCTCGTCTCGCCCAATCTGGTGCTCGCCTATCGCAATGACATCGAAGGTGTGCGCTACTCCGCCTGTTGCAACCTGCCGCTGGCAGAAATTTCGCGGAAGTAACGCCTCATGCTCGCCTATATCGTCCGTCGGTTGATCACCATTCCGTTCCTGCTGCTGGGCGTGGCGAGCGTGTCGTTTCTTCTCTCGCAAATGACCAAGGGCGACCCGCTGGCCGCCCTTGTTCCCGAACGCATGATGTCCAACCCGGAGGTCGTCGCGGCGGTCAAGGCGGAATGGGGTCTCGATCAGCCATTGCCGGTGCGCTACGTCGTCTACCTGGGCAAGCTGGTGCAGGGGGATCTGGGCACGTCCTTTGCGACGCGCAGGCCGGTGGCGACGGACATTGCCGAACGCCTGCCCGCAACGCTGGAACTGGTGATCGCGGCGATGATCATCGGCACTGTGCTGGGTCTGTCTCTGGGCCTGCTGTCCGCGCGGTTCCGCGGCTCTGTCTTCGACAATCTGGCGCGGGTCTTCGCGTTGATCGGGTCGTCGCTGCCGATCTTCTGGTCCGGGCTGATCCTGCTGTATCTGCTGTCGGTGCGGCTGCCCATCGTGCCCGGCACCGGGCGGCTGCCACCGCGCGTGACGCCGCCGCCCACCCATACCGGGTTCTACACCATCGACGCGCTGATCGCCGGAGACCTGAACCTGTTCACCCAGGCGCTGGCCCATCTGGCGCTGCCGGCCTTTGTGCTGGGCTGGGCCGTCACCGGGATCATCACCCGCATCTCCCGCGCCACATTGATCGAGGGGCTGGGCCAGGATTACGCCCGCACCGCGCGGGCCAAGGGGGCGCCGGAACGGGTGGTTCTGGTCGGCCACGCGCTGCCCAATGCGCTGATCCCCCTGTTGACGATCCTGGGCTTTACCTTCGCCTATCTGATCACCGGCGCCGTCCTGACCGAGGCGATCTTCTCCTGGCCCGGCATCGGATCCTATGCGGTACGCGCCGCCGCCTCGCTGGACTATCCGGCCATCGGAGGGGTGACCATCGTCGGGTCCGTCGCGTTTCTGCTGGCGAACCTGCTGACCGATATCGCCTATGCCTGGGCCAACCCCCGGATCAAGGTGCATTGATGTCCCTTTCTTCGTCCCCCCAGCCCGCCGCGCCGCTGGTCCGCCGGGCCTCTGCCGCCCTGCGCCGCCGTCTGGACGCGCTGCGCGATATCTACCGGCGCCTGCCGCTGACCGGGAAGGTCGGCGCGCTGATCCTGTTGTGCTGGGTGATCACCGTGATCAGCGTGCAGTTCTGGCCGCTGGCCGATCCGCTGGCCATGGCCGGGCGGCGGCTGCAACCGCCCTCGGCGGCGTTCTGGCTGGGGACGGATGCGCTTGGCCGGGACGTGCTGTCGCGGACGATGCATGGCGCGGTCTGGTCCATTCCCATCGCCTTTGTCGTGGTCGCCTGCGCGGTGGCCATCGGTTCGGCCCTGGGCGCGCTGGCCGGGTTCTTCGGCGGCTGGTGGGACGGGATCATCATGCGGCTGGTCGATGTCACCGTGTCCTTTCCGCCGATCCTGCTGGCCATGGCCGTGGCAGCGATGCTGGGGCCGGGGCTGGCCAATGCCTCCATCGCTATGGTCATCGTCTGGTGGCCGATCTACGCCCGGCTGATGCGCGCGCAGGTGCTGGAAAAGCGCGAGAACGAACATGTGGAGGCCGCGATCGCCGGCGGCGCGCGCCCCCTGCGCGTGTTGGGCGTGCATATCCTGCCGCTGTGCTGGGCCCCGACGCTGATCAACGCGACGATGGATTTCGGTCAGGTCGTTCTGCTGGCCGCGTCGCTGTCGTTCATCGGGCTGGGCGCAACGCCGCCATCCCCCGAATGGGGCAGCATGATTTCCGAGGGCGCGGCCAGGTTCTACAGCTGGTGGATCGCCTTCGGCCCAGGCATGGCGATCCTGTCGGTGGTGCTGGCGACGTCCTTTCTGGGCGACGGGCTGCGCGATGTCTTCGACCGGAGGACCGCATGACCGAGCCGCTTCTCGACATCCGCGACCTGCGCATTTCCTTTCGCGCGCATGGCGGGCAATGGGCCGAGGCCCTGCGCGGCGTCGATCTGTCGGTGGAGCCGGGCAAGGTTCTGGGCGTTGTCGGCGAAAGCGGATCGGGCAAGTCCATCGCCATGATGGCGTTTCTCCAGCTGTTGCCGGGGGGCACCCGCGTTACCGGCTCGGCCCGATTCCGGGGGGAGGATCTGATCGGCATGACCCCCGCCCGCATCCGCCGCATCCGGGGCAAATCCATCGGCTGCGTGTTCCAGGATCCGCTGTCGGCCTTCAACCCCGTCATCCCGATCGGCACCCAGATCGCCGAGGCGATCCGCCTGCACGACCGCTCCGTCTCCCGCCGTGCCGCGCTGAAGGAGGCAGAACGCCTGTTCGAGATGGTCGCCATCCCCCAGCCCGCCCGCCGGGTGCGGCAATATCCGCATGAATTCTCAGGCGGGATGCGCCAGCGGGCGATGATCGCCATGGCGTTGGCGAACCGGCCCGATCTGCTGATCGCGGATGAGCCGACAACCGCGCTGGACGTTACCGTGCAGGCGCAGATCCTGGATCTGCTGGCCGACCTGCGCCGGGATCTGGGCATCGGCATGGTGCTGATCACCCATGACCTGGGCGTGGTCGCCGGGATCGCCGATGAGATCGCGGTGATGTATGGCGGCCGGGTGGTCGAGCGTGGCGGCACCGATGCCGTCTTCTACGACACCGCACATCCCTATACCGCCGGGCTGATCGGCGCGGTGCCCACGCTGGACGGCACCAGCACCCTGCGCCAGATCGAGGGCACGCCGCCCTCCATCTTCGACCGGCCGGAGGGCTGTTCCTTTCACCCGCGCTGCGATCGGGCGCAGCCGCGCTGCGCGCGGCAGGATCCGGCGCTGCGCGCCGAAGGCGCCACCGCCCGTGCCTGCCATTTCCCGCTGTCCCCGCCGCACGCCGATCCCGCCCCCCGATCCACCCCCCTGCCTGCGGAGACCTGATGCAAGACCCCGACGCCCCCCGCCTGCACATCACCGGGCGCACCGCCGTCCTGTTCATCATGGGCGATCCGATCGACCACGTGATCGGCACCGACGTGCTGAACCGCACCTGGGTCGAGACCGGCCGCGCGCTGGTCACGGTGCCGCTTCAGGTGCGCGCGGCGGACCTGCCGTACATGCTGGACATGCTGCGCCGGGCGCCGAACGTGGCCGGCACCGGCATCACCATTCCGCACAAGATCGCCGCCGTCGCGCTGGTCGATCACCTGACCGACGCGGCGCTGCAAGCGGGCGCGGTGAACTTCATCCGCCGCAACGCCGATGGCACACTGACGGGACATAATGTCGATGGCGCGGGTTTTGTCGCCGGGCTGGCGGCGCAGGGCGTCGCGGCCACCGGGCGCGATGTGCTGATGCTGGGCGCCGGCGGGGTCGGACGGGCCATCGCCTTTGCCATGGCGGGGGGCGGGGCACGGTCCCTGACCATCCGCAACCGCGACGTCGCCAGGGCGCGGGCCCTGGCCGACGCCATCCGCGACAGCGGCGTGGCCCCCGGATGCGCGCTGCATGTGGGCGACGGCCCGACCCCGGGCCTGATCATCAATGCCACGGCTCTGGGCATGGACCCCGACGACCCCCTGCCCCTGCCCGCCGACCAGATCCCCCTCGGCGCGATCGTGGCCGAGGTCGTCATGACCCCCGCGATCACCCCGCTGCTGACCGCGGCACAGGCGCGGAACTGCCGGATCGTGCCGGGGCGGGCCATGATGGATCCGCAGGCCGGGCTGGTCGGTGCCTTCCTGGATGGAACCCCGGCATGAGCGCCCCCGCCGATCTGCCGGCCCTCTCCGTCCAGAACCTGACCAAGGAATTCCCCCTGCGCGGCGGCCTGCTGGGGCAGCGGCGCGGGGCGGTTCAGGCCGTGTCCGGCATCTCCTTCGACATCGCGGCCGGAGAGACCTTTGGCCTGGTCGGAGAATCGGGCTGCGGGAAATCCACACTGGGGCGCAGCGTGCTGCGGCTCCTGGAGCCGTCCTCCGGGCAGGTGCGGCTGGCCGGGCGCGATGTCACCGGCGCGGATGTGGAAACCCTGCGCCGACTGCGCCGCGACATGCAGATCGTGTTCCAGGATCCGATGGCCTCGCTGCACCCGCGCATGACCGTCGCGCAGATCCTGGCAGAGGGGCTGCGCCTGGCCGCGTTGCCCCGCGACCAGCTGGCCCCACGCATCGCCGCGCTGATCGACATGGTGCGCCTGCCCGCCGATACCGCCACCCGCTACCCGCACGAACTGTCGGGCGGCCAGCGCCAGCGCATCGGCATCGCCCGCGCCCTGTCCCTGCGGCCCGGTCTGGTGGTGCTGGACGAACCGGTTTCGGCACTGGACGTATCGATCCAGGCCGGGGTGCTGAACCTGCTGGAGGAATTGCAGCGCGAGATCGGTTGCGCCTACCTGTTCATCGCCCATGACCTGGGCGTGGTGCGCCATATATCGCACCGGGTGGCGGTGATGTACCTGGGCCGGATCGTCGAACAGGCCCCGGTGGAGGCGCTCTATTCGACGCCGCAACATCCCTATACGCAATCTCTGATCTCGGCCATTCCGCGCCCCGATCCGCGCGTCGAACGCAACCGGCAGCGCATCGTGCTCAAGGGGGATCTGCCCTCCCCCGTCGATCCGCCCTCGGGCTGCCGGTTCCACACCCGCTGCCCCCGCGCGACGGCGCTGTGTTCCCGGCAGGAACCGGCGCTGGACCGGGTGGGCGCACCGGGCCAACTGGCCGCCTGCCACCACCCCGGCCCTGCGCCCCGCTGATCCGCAACCCCCGCGCCATCACGCGCGAGATGGCACAAATTGATTGGACATTGGCACGGAGGGTCATTTCCTTTCGTCCTGTTTCGTGCTGCAAGGGTCAGATCCCAGCGACAGGAGCCAGGCATGACAACAAGCTTTCGCGTGAACGGCGCCGACCGCACGGTCGACGTTTCGGCAGACACGCCGCTGCTGTGGATCCTGCGGGACGAACTGGGGCTGACCGGCACCAAATATGGTTGCGGCATCGCGCAATGCGGCGCCTGCACCGTGCACCTGGACGGGCAGGCCGTGCGCGCCTGCCAGGTCGAGGCGCGCGAACTCGACGGCGCGGATGTCACCACGATCGAGGGGCTGGGCACACCCCAGGCCCCCCATCCCGTCCAGCAGGCCTGGATCGAAACCCAGGTCGCGCAATGCGGCTATTGCCAGTCCGGGCAGATCATGCAGGCGGTTTCGCTGCTTGAGGGGAACCCGAACCCCTCGGATACGGAGATCGACGCGGTGATGTCCGCCAACCTCTGTCGCTGCGGCACCTATCCGCGAACCCGCGCCGCCATCCGGCTGGCCATCACCCGGCAGGAGGGCTGATCATGGGGACCTTGCGCAACGTCGGTCGCCGCGCCTTTCTCATCGGCTCTGCTGCCGTGGCGGGCGGCGTGGCCTTCGGCACCTACGCCGTGACCCGCCCGCTGGACAATCCGCTGCTGGACGGGCTGGCAGACGGCACCGCCGCGATCACGCCCTATGTCCTGATCGATGCGGCGGGGATCACCCTGATCACCCCCCGCGCGGACAAGGGGCAGGGCGCCTATTCCGTTCAGGCCAACCTGATCGCAGAGGAGCTGGACATCGATCCCGCCACGGCCACCATCACCCCCGGCGCCCCCGGCCCCGCCTATTACAACGGCGCGGTATTGGGAGAGGCCGTGCCCTTCCCCGCCTATGACCAGGGGGCCGTGGCCAATGCGATGCGCGATTTCATGGCGGTGCCGGCGCGGATCTTTGAAATGCAGATGACCGGCGGGTCCTCCACCGTGCCCGACAGCTATGTCCGCCTGCGCATGGCCGGGGCCGTCGCCCGCGAAACCCTGAAGGCGGCCGCCGCACGTCGCACGGGCCTGTCGCGCGCCGACCTGGGCACCGACGACGGCCAGGTGATCCTGCCCGACGGCAGCCGCATCCCCTTTACCGCCCTCGCCGCAGAAGCCGCGATGCTGGATCCCGTGCGCGATGTCACGCTGCGCCCGGCCCGCGACTGGACCCGGCTGGGCAAACCGATGCAGCGTACCGACATGGTCGCGAAATGCACCGGGACGGAAGTCTACGGTATCGACACCGTGATCGCCGGGATGGTCCACGCCACCGTCCGCGCCAATCCCGGCATCGGTGGCGAGGTCCGCGGCTACGACGCCTCTGAGGCCCAAGCGATGCCCGGCGTGCAGCAGGTTCTCCCCGTGGCCCATGGCGTTGCCGTCGTTGCGCGCAACACCTGGACCGCGTTCAAGGCGGCGGAAGCGATCACCATCGACTGGGGCCCCGCCCCCTACCCCGCCACCAGCGCAGAGATCTTCGCCAAGCTGGACGCCGCAGTGGACAACCCAGACGCGCAGGACCACCGCCAACGCGACGACGGCGATATCGACACGGTGTTGCAGGAAACCGGCGACGCCGTGATCACCGCCGCCTACCGCATCCCCTACCTCGCCCATGCCCCGATGGAGCCGATGAACGCCGTCGTGCGCGTGACTGATACGCTGTGCGAGATCTGGACCGGCACGCAGATCCCCCTGTTCATCCGCGACCGCGCGGCGGCGATGACCGGGCTGGACGCGGCGCAGGTGCGGGTCAATGTCCTGCCGATGGGGGGCAGTTTCGGCCACCGGCTGGAAATGACCCATGTCGAACAGGCCGTCGAAATCGCGATGGCCCTGCCCGGCACCCCCGTCAAACTGACGTGGAGCCGGGAAGAAGACATGACCCACGACTACCCCCGCCCCGCCGCCGTATCGCGCGCACGCGGCGTGGTGAAGGACGGGCAGGTCCATGCGCTGGACCTGTCGGTCGGGCAATCGGCGATGACGCCGGCGTGGTTCGGGCGGCTTACGGGAATGTCGATCCCCGGCCCCGACGCCACGATCACCACCGGCTCCTGGGACCAGCCCTTTGCCATTCCGCATTACCGCGTCACCGGCTACCGCGCGCCGGACATGGTGCCGGTGTCCTCCTGGCGGTCGGTCGGGGCCTCGGGGAACGGGTTCCTGCACGATGCGTTCCTGGACGAGCTGATCCATGCCGCGGGCGCCGATCCGCTGGCCGAACGGATTCGCCTCTGCCTTGACCCAACATCGCGCAAGACGTTGGAAACAGTAGGAGAAATATGTGATTGGCAAGGTCCGTCACCGGCGCCTGGACGCGGCCGCGGGATCGGATTCTGCCTGTCTTTCGGCGTGCCCACCGCGACCGTGGTGGAGGTCACGCAGACCGATGCGGGCATCCGGCTGGACCAGGCCTGGGTCGCCGTCGACGTCGGGGAGGTTCTGGACCCCGTCAACCTGGAGGCGCAGGTGTTCGGCGGCACGATCTTCGGCCTGGGCCATGCGATGAATTGCGAGCTTACCTACGAGGACGGCGCCGCGCAGCAGACCAATTACCACGCCTACGAAGCCATGCGTCTTTACCAGGCGCCGCCGGTCACGGTGCGCGCCCTGGCCAACGGCCCGCGCATTCGCGGCGTAGGAGAACCGGGCGTGCCGCCTGCGGCCCCGGCGCTGGCCAATGCGATCTTTGCCGCCACCGGCCAGCGCATCCGCGAATTGCCGCTGTCGCGCCACATCAATTTCGTCTGAGGAGGCCGCACATGCCCCGTTCCCCCCTGCTGGTGCTGGCCCTGGCCGCCTTGACCCTTCCCGCGCCGCTGCTGGCGGAGGGGGAGGCCCCCGCCACGATCGCCCCGCCGCCCGAAGGATCGGTCACCCGGGCGGAGGGGCTGGCCGCCATGGCCCGCATCCACGAGGTGACAACCCATCCGCGCTGCGCAAATTGCCATACCGGGCCCGAGAACATCCCGATGTGGTACGGCGGCGCCGCCGGCCCCGCGCGGCCGCATGGCATGAACATCACCGCCGGCGACAGCCGCATGGGCGTGGAGACCCTGCCCTGCACCACCTGTCACCGCACCTCCGATCATTTGCGGAGCGGGCTGAACGCCCCGCCCCATGCCGGGCTGGACTGGCAATTGGCGCCGGTCGAATTCGAATGGTTCGAGAAATCCGCCGCCGAGATCTGCGCCCAGCTGGCCGATCCCGACCGGAACGGAGGCCGGGACTGGATGGGTCTGGCTGAACACCTGGTGGAGGATGCCGGGCATCGCGGCTTTGTCCTATGGGGGTGGAACCCCGGCGGCGGGCGCGAACCGGCGCCCTATGACCTGCAATCCCATGTGGACGACGTCCTGATCTGGGGTGTCGCAGGACAGCCCTGCCCAGAGGAATAAGGAGACCGCCATGCACCATGATATCCGATATCGCCTCGCCGCCGGGCTGATGGGCCTGTCCGCGGTGATCCACCTGCCGGTCGCCGCGCTGGACTTTGCCAGTTACGGGGTGTCGATGATCGTCGGGGCCGCGCTCTGGTCGGTGCTCGGGCTGGGTGTCTGGCGCGGGTGGCGCTGGTGCGCCTGGCTGGGTTTCCTTGGTCTGGCCTTTGGTCTCTCGGTGGCCATCGCCGGAGCAATGGGCACTTTCGGCCTTCTCGCGACGCTGTTCCTGGCCATGGCGCTGACGGACCTGGCCGGGGCGGCAGTGCTGTTCACCCTGCTTTGGCGCGCGCCCGGTCCACGAAGCAACGCCGCCTGAACAGTCGAAACGCCCCCCGGACGCCGTTGTGCCGGCGCCCGCCCCTGCCCCCAGATCTAGAATTCGCTTGCGCGAATCCATCGCTTCGGTAAATAGTCACGGAAAAGCGCGATTAAACGCCAAAAACCGTGAACACGACACGGCGATGAGAGGGACAGATGAGCACGCCCGACACGCATGAGGACCTCAATGCGGTCATCCGTCAACATTCGGAATGGCTGGCCGCGCAATTGCATGCGCAACGCGAAAGTCTGTTTCCCCCGGACGCGACCAAGGAAATGCGCAAGTTCACCTCTGGCGAGGCGGCGACGCTGCTGGGCGTGAATGACAGCTACCTGCGGAAACTGCACCTTGATGGCAAAGGCCCCGCGCCCGAGTTGACGCCCGGAAACCGGCGTCTCTATTCCACCGAGGACATCAACGATTTGCGGGTATTGCTGGAGAAAACCGCACGCAAACCAGGGGATTACGTGCCCGGCCGGCGCGAGGGTGACCACCTTCAGATCATCGGAGTGATGAATTTCAAGGGCGGCTCCGGCAAGACGACAACCAGCGCCCACCTGGCGCAGAGGCTGGCGCTGAAGGGCTACCGCGTGCTGGCCATCGACCTGGATCCGCAGGCCTCCCTTTCGGCGCTGCATGGCGTGCAACCGGAATTCGACCTGTTGGACGGCGGCACCTTGTATGACGCCATCCGCTATGAGGATCCGGTGCCGATCCGAGACGTCATCCGGCCGACCTATATTCCCAATCTCGACCTGATTCCCGGCAACCTCGAGTTGATGGAGTTCGAACACGAGACCCCGCGCGTGCTGGCGCAGGGCAACGCCGGCCTGTTCTTCTTCCGGGTCAAGGAGGCGCTGTCGCAGGTCGATGACGCCTATGACGTGGTGGTCATCGATTGTCCGCCGCAGCTGGGGTTCCTGACGATGTCCGCGCTGTCCGCCGCGACCGGTGTTCTGGTGACGATCCATCCCGAGATGCTGGACGTCATGTCGATGAGCCAGTTCCTGCGGATGACTGCCGATCTGATGGACGTGATCGCCGACAGCGGGGCCGACATGTCCCACGACTGGATGCGCTACCTGCTGACCCGGTATGAACCGACGGACGCGCCACAGAACCGGATCGTCGCCTTCCTGCGGACGATGTACGGCGACAAGGTGCTGAACGCCACCATGTTGAAATCAACCGCGATTTCCGATGCTGGCCTGACCAAGCAGACCCTCTACGAGGTGGAGCGCAGCGCCTTTACCCGGTCCACCTATGACCGCGCGATCGAAAGCCTGAATGCCGTCAACGACGAGATCGCGCAGCTGATCCAGACGACATGGGGGCGCAAATGACGGATCGCAAAAAGAAACGGATGTCGATGTTGGACACGCTGGCCGCCTCGGGCACTCCGGCGCCGGGATCGACGATGATGTCCAGCAACCGGGCGCTGCGCTCGGCCCGCGACGCTGTGGATTCGCACCGTGTCTGGGAACTGGAGCCGGAGCAGATCGCCGACACCCGCTTTGCCGACCGGCTGGATCCGCAGGACGTGGCCGATCTGCGCAACTCGATCGAGGCGAACGGCCAGACCGTTCCGATCCTGGTGCGCCGCCACCCCGAAACGGCGGATCGCTATCTTCTTGTCTATGGCCGTCGGCGGCTGGAGGCCATTCGCGGCTCCTCCGAAGTTACGAAGGTCCGGGCGCTGATCGCCAATCTGGACGAAACGGCCGCCCTGCGCGCCCAGATCTCGGAGAATACCGGGCGGCGCGACCTGTCCTTTATCGAACGCGCGCTGTTTGCCGTTGAACTTCTGGACAGCGGCTATGGCAACCAGACGCAGGTCGCCGAGGTTCTGAATGTCACGAAATCCGCCGTCTCCATGGCGGTTGGCGTGGCGCGCACCGTCGGCCCCGATCTGGCGGCGGCCATCGGCCCGGCCCACGGCATCGGTCGCCCGAAATGGGACGCGCTGGCCCGCCAGATCACCGAGTTGAACCTGGATCCGGCCGGCCTGATCCCCGTCGCCGCAGAGGCCCGCCAAAGGGCGAGCGCGGAGGCCGCGGACAGCGACACCGGGCCTGACCCGTCGACCCTTGCGTTCGAGGCCCTCGCCCGCCACCTGAAGAAACGCGCCACCCCCACGGCCCCGGCGCCTGTGTCCTCCGTCCCGTTGCAGCTGTCCGGCGCGCGTGTCGGCAAGTTGCGCAGGACGGCACGCGGGCTGCAATTGGAGTTGACCGCCATCGAGCCCGATTTCGCCGATTGGCTGGAAGAAGAGGCCCAGGGGTGGATCACCGAACTTCACGACCGCTGGAAGCAGCGGCGATGAGGCAACAGAGCAGACCAAGCAAAAGGAGGCACGACAGAGGCTAAAGAAAAGGTCCCGCAAAGCTGTCGCTCCACGAGACCCTGACTTTGATCTTAGCACCCTCAAAGTAGTGTCCCGGAGCACGAACCGCAAGTCGAAATCGATTCGCGGAACGGGTGAACTTTGCCTTCGTGAAAGAAAAATGGGGTATGATCCTGTAACGCCGTTCCGGCGACCGGTAGATGCTGCGCATTTGACGGGCCAGCAGCTACGGCAAAAGGCCGTTCCGCCGCAGGGCGTGAACAAGTGGGAATCGCTGCGTGTCCTGTCCAGGGCGCGGCGGCGACTGGGCGTGTCGGACCGGGATCTGACCGTCCTTCAGGCGCTGCTGAGCTTTCATCCCGACACGATCCTGGGCGCCACGACCGAGAGCCTGATCGTCTATCCGTCGAACCGTGCGATCTGCGAGCGGCTGAACGGAATGCCTTGTTCGACCATGCGCCGCCACCTGTCCCACCTGGTTGCAGCCGGATTGCTGCTGCGCCGCGATTCGCCCAACGGCAAACGCTATGCCCGCAGCCGAGGCGCGGAGAAAGTCGCCTATGGCTTTGACCTGACGCCGCTGGCCGTCCGTCACGTCGCCTTCTGCCAACTGGCCGAAGAAGTCCGCGCCGAGCAAGAGGCGTTCCGCGACCTGCGCGAGGCCGTCAGCCTGATGCGCCGAGATCTGGCCGGCTTGGCCGAGTACGGCATCAGCCAACAGCCCCACCAGGAACGTTGGGCACGCTTCACCGATCTGGCCGCGCTTACCGCCCGCGGCTTGCGCCGCAAGCTGACGATGGCCGATCTGAACGCCATCCACGCGGAACTGTCCACCGCATTGGAGGAAGCCCGCGATCTCCTGGAAACGCCGCAGTTAACTGAAATGAGCACCAATGATGCCGAAATCGAGCAGCACCATCAGAGTTCAGATAAAGATCTATATGATCTTGAACCAGCGACGGAGGAGGCATCAGACCCAGATGTTCGCTCCCCTTCCGTAGTCTCTTCTTTCCCGCTGACAGGCCACGAGAACCTGCCGAAAACGGTTTCGGATCCACCGCCCGTCGAAGCCCTCCCGAATATCCCCCTGAGCCTGGTTAAGGCGGCCTGCCCCGAGATCCTGTCTTATGCGGATGCTCCCTTGCGGCATTGGCATCACCTAGTCCGTGCTGCGGATCAAGTATCGCCGATGATGGGGATTTCACCTTCGGCCTGGCAGGAAGCCAAGGTCAGGATGGGCCCGGAACAGGCCTCTGCGGTTGTGGCTGCGATGTTGCAAAGGCTCGGCGAAATCCGATCCCCTGGCGGGTATCTGCGCAGTCTTTCAGCCCGCGCGGCGGCGGGGCGCTTCTCCTGCGGTCCGATGATCATGGCTCTGGTCCGGCGGGAGGCGGCGTAGAGTTCACAGCTGTGATCGCCCTGCCCCCCCGCCAAGGTTTCACAGCTGTGAACACCGATCTGACATCAGGTCCAGCAGCGACTGCGCACAAGCCTCCGCGTCCCGCTGGACCATATGCTTCCATAGGGCAACAGCCCCAAACGGGAGGAAACGATGACACATTTCGCAAAGGTTACCGCCGCACTTGCTGCTTTGGCAGCCAGCCCGGCGCTGGCACAATCCGTAACCGATGATACGATCAATCTTGGCATCCTGACGGACCTGTCAGGTCCGGTGGCGATCTATGGTTCGGAATCTCTGAACGGCCTGCGAATGGCGATTGACGAGATCAACGGCGCCGGCGGCATCCATGGGCGCAAGGTAAACCTGGTGGTCGAAGATCACAGCTACGACCCGAAAAAGGCCGTTCTTGCCGCGAACAAGATGATCACCCGTGACGAGGTCTTTGCCATCGTCGGCCACCTTGGCACTGCTACGAACATGGCCGTCATGCCGTTGCTGCTTGAGAACAAGGTTTTCAACATCATGCCGCAGGGCGCCTCGCCAGGATTGTATGAACCGGCAAGCCCCTACAAAATGGCAATGGCGCCGTCCTATGCGGATGCCGCGGCTGCCAGCTTGGTCTGGGCATTCGAGGAGCTGAAGCCCAATCACCTTTGCGCCCTGTATCAGGATGATGATTTCGGCCGCTCTTCCCTCGCCGGGGTCGAGGCCTTCTCCGAAGCCAAGGGCGTGGAGATCGTAGAGGCAACATCCTACAAACGCGGTGCCACAGATTTCTCGTCCCAGATTCAACGTTTGTCCGCAGCGGATTGCGACTTTGTCTACAACGCATCCACCCTACGGGAATTCGTCGGTTCCGTGACGGAGGCCCGCAAGATCGGGTATGACCCGATCTTCTTGGGCACCTTATCAAACTACGCCATTCAGGTCCCGGCTCTGGGCGGGGAGGCGATGGAAGGTGTCTATGCTGCCGCCTTCATCCCGATCCCCTATGCCGATGATCCCAACCCTGCCGTGGCCGAATGGGTCGCCAAGTATACCGACAGCTTTGGCGAAGCGCCCGGCCTTTACTCCATGTTCGCCTATTACGCGATGCAGGTTTTTGCTGCCGTTGCTGAAAACGCCGGCGCGGATCTGACACCCGAGAGTTTCGCCGCCAGTGCCAATGAAACCGAATTGCCGGTTGATGCCCTGGGCAATCCCGCCTTCAACATTTCCGAGGATGACCGTCTCAGCAATCGCCAGGTTCGGATCACCCGGGTTGCGAATGGTAAATGGGAAAACGTGACGGATCTGCTTCCTGCCCGCGACTTCTGATCCTTTTTGACAAGACGACCTCTCCCGTCCCCGCCGGTCCTTGGATCGGCGGGGATCTTTCGTACCCGAGCGGTATCACCGCGTTGGACCCAACCTTCGGCCCGTCGAAAGCGACCTGCTGGGGCAACGGAACAAACTGTCTGTTTTCGTTCCGTCAAACTTGTTATCCTCTGGCGTATCCGTGCCATCCCGGAAATCGCTCATGCACCCGCCTGCCCCGTCCTTTCCCCTGTCCGAGCTCTTCCGGATCGAGATCGTGGCTGCCCGTCTCGAAGGGGCGCTGCGGGCCGATGCGGCGCTGGCGGCGCTGTGGCGCGGGCAGGCGGCGGTTCAGGAGGCCTGTGCCTCGGCCTGGTTGGAGGATCTGCCGGTCACCCCCGCCGATTTGCTGGGCCGTCCGTTCCGCGACACGATGGGAGACCCGGATCGTGACCGCGCGGCACTGGCGGCGGCGGCGCTGCTACGCGGCCTGCATTCACCCGGAGCGCTGGAGGGCAATACTGACATTGTCCTCTCCCGGCTCTGGCGGCTGTCGGTGGGGGAAGGCGCCGCCCCGTTCGACGCCACGGATCACGCCGCGATCCGTGTGGCGCTGCAACAGGCCGACAGCCCGGTGCAGGGCGCGCTGCGGGTGGCGCATATCCTCAACCGCGCGACGGACGGGCGCGCGCCATCGGTGGAACGGTTGGGTTTCGTCGCGGCGGATCACGCGCTTCGGGGGTCGGGCCGGTTCATGCAAGGCGCGGCCGATCCGCCGGACCTGATCGCCGCGCCGCGCGGGATGTGGGTGATGCAGCCGGCGTTGGCGCTGGTCGACAACGGGTTCAGGCTATGGTCCGTCACGCGTCCCGACACGGTGGCAGAGCTGATACGCGGTCTGGCCGGGACATTGGACCGGGGGCTGGGCGCGCTGCCGATGTTGCGCCGCTGGCTGGACCGGGCGCGGGCGGTGGGGCAGGGGGCGCATGGGGCATCGCGCCTGCCGGATCTTGCTGCCTTGTTGACAACCCGCCCCATCGTCACCGGCGCCGTGGTGGCGGAGCGGTTGCAGATCACCCCGCGCGGCGCGCAGAAGCTGATCGACCAGGCGACAGAGCGCGCGCTGCTCACCAAGATCACGCCGCGCCGCACCTATCGCGCCTGGGCGATCCCGCCCTTTGCCCGGATGCTGGGCCGTGGCTAGGCGCGAGAGAAGGGGGCGCGGGGGAAGGGGGCGCCGGGACCATGGCCCCAGGTGACCGGGGTGCCCTTGCCGGGGCGGCGCCTCACATGTATGTACATGTCCCGGCCTCCGGGCCGGACCGGACGATCAGGCCCGGAGGCCGGGACCGACAGCAGGGATGACCATGCCGCCCAGATCCACCGAAACCCTTCACGCCCGCATACTGGACGACATCACCCGCAAGATCGTCGACGGCACCTGGAAGCCCGGCCATCGGCTGGACCGCGAAATCGCGCTGGCGGAGCATTACGGCGTGTCGCGCATGACCATGAACAAGGTGCTGACACGCCTGGCGCAGGACGGCTACATCGTGCGTCGCAAGCGGACGGGCACCCATGTCGCGCAGCCGCGTGCGCAATCCGCCGTACTGGCGATCAACCATATCGCGGAGGAGGTCGCCGGGCTGGGCCGCGCCTACCGCTGGATCCTCCTGTCCAGCGCGCTGCGCGCAAGCCGGGCCGACGATCGCCGCATCCTGGGGCTGGAGGAGGCGGAGAGCCCGCGCCCAGCCCTGTTCCTGTCCGGGCTGCACCTTGCCGACGCGGCCCCCTTCTGCCTGGAGACGCGGGCGATCAACCCTGACACCGTTCCCGATGCCGCGCAGACCGATTTCGGGCAGGAGGCGCCGGGCACCTGGTTGTTGAACACCATGCCCTGGACCAATGCCCGCCACCAGGTCCGCGCCGTCGGCGCACCGGACCATGACGCCGCGCGGCTGGACCTGAAGCCCGGCACACCCTGCCTGGAGATCCTGCGCAAGACCCGCATAGATGCGGATTGGGTGACCTGTGTGCGGCTGCTCTATCCCGGCGCGGCACATCAGCTGGTCGCCGAATTCGACGGCGGCGCCGGTCCGGCTGCGGGCCCTGGGGCAGGCGCAGGAAGCTGACGGTCGCTCTCCCGCGTGGCACCCCCGGCCCGTGGGCCTCAGCCCAGGATCCGGGGCAGGCGCAGCCCGTGGTCCCGCGCGCAGTTCAGCGCTTCGGGATAGCCGGCGTCGGCATGGCGCCAGACACCCGATGCGGGGTCGTTCCACAGCACCCGTTCCAGCCGTCTGGCGGCCTCCGGCGTGCCGTCGGCGCAGATCACCACCCCGGCGTGCTGGCTGAACCCCATTCCGACGCCGCCGCCATGATGCAACGACACCCAGGTCGCGCCGGAGGCGGTGTTGACCAGCGCGTTCAGCAGCGGCCAGTCTGACACGGCGTCGGAGCCGTCGCGCATCGCCTCCGTCTCGCGGTTGGGACTGGCGACAGAGCCGCTGTCCAGGTGGTCGCGGCCGATGACGACGGGGGCGCTCAGCTCCCCCTTGGCGACCATCTCGTTGAACATCAGACCGGCGCGGTGCCGATCTCCCAGCCCGATCCAGCAGATCCGCGCCGGCATTCCCTGAAAGGCGATCCGCTCTGCCGCCATGTCCAGCCAGCGGTGCAGCCCGGCATTGTCGGGAAACAATGCCTTCATCGCGGCGTCGGTCTTGCGGATATCCTCCGGGTCACCGGACAGCGCCGCCCAGCGGAAGGGCCCGATCCCGCGGCAGAACAGCGGGCGGATATAGGCGGGGACAAAACCGGGGAAGGCAAAGGCATCCGCCAGCCCTTCCTCCAGGGCCATCTGTCGGATGTTGTTGCCGTAATCCAGCGTCGGCACCCCGGCGTTCCAGAACCCGACCATGGCCGCCACCTGGTCCTTCATCGACTGGCGGGCGGCGGCGGCCACGGCGGCGGGATCACTCTCCTGCCGGGCGCGCCACTGTGCCACCGTCCAGCCCCGCGGCAGATACCCGCGATAGGGATCATGGGCCGAGGTCTGGTCGGTCACGATATCCGGGCGGCCATTGGGCAGGGCCTCGCCCGCCTGCAACCGGCGCAGGATCTCGGGAAAGATCTCGGCGGCATTGCCGATCAGCGCGACGGATTTCGCATCACCCGCGCGGGTCCAGCGGTCGACCATCGCCAGCGCGCTGTCCAGGTCATGGGTCTTCTCGTCGCAATAGCGGGTGCGGATGCGGAAATCGGCGCGGGTCTCGTCGCATTCCACCGCCAGGCAGCAGGCCCCGGCCATCACGGCGGCCAGCGGTTGCGCCCCGCCCATGCCGCCCAGCCCCCCGGTCAGGATCCACTTGCCGCTCAGGTCGCCGCGGTAATGCTGGCGCCCGGCTTCGGCGAAGGTCTCGTAGGTGCCCTGAACGATGCCCTGCGCGCCGATGTAGATCCACGACCCGGCGGTCATCTGCCCGTACATCATCAGCCCCTTTTTATCGAGCGTGTTGAAATGGTCCCAATTGGCCCAGTTCGGTACCAGGTTGGAATTTGCGATCAGCACGCGCGGGGCATCGGCATGGGTGCGGATCACCGCGATGGGTTTGCCGGATTGCACAATCAGGGTTTCGTCCGCCTCCAGATCGCGCAGGGTGGCAACGATGGTGTCGTAATCCTGCCAGCTGCGGGCCGCGCGGCCAATCCCGCCGTAGACCACCAGCTCATGCGGGTTCTCGGCCACGTCGGGATGCAGGTTGTTCATCAGCATCCGCAGCGGGGCCTCCGTCTGCCAGGATTTCGCGGTCAGCGTGGCGCCGGTGGGCGGGAAGATGTCGCGCTGGTTGTGGCGGGGGTCGGTCATGTCCAAAGGCCTTTCGATGGCGATCCCGCAGCCGGGGCGGCGCGCTGGATCTGGCTGAGGAGATGCGCAAGCTGCGGGCGCAGCGTGGCGGTTTTCGCAGGGTCGAGGGCAAAGGGCGGCTGCTCTGTCCTCAGGTGGGTGGCCTGTGCCAGTTCCAGTTGCAGGGCGTGCAGCCCCTTGTTCGGGCGGCCGTAATGGCGGGTGGTCCAACCCCCGCGAAACCGGCCATTGACGACGTGGCGGCGGCCGGTCGCTTTGGCGGCTGCCCGCGCGGCGGCCTCGATCGCCGGGGCGCAGGTGCGGCCCATGTCGGTCCCGATGTTCAGGTCCGGCAGAATGCCGTCGAACAGCCACGGGATCACCGAGCGGATGGAATGGCAATCGAACAGGATCGCAAAGCCGTGGCGCGCCCGCACCCGATCCAGCTGCGCGCGCAGGGCGACGTGGTAGGGGGCGTGGTACCGGGCGACCCGCCGGGCGATTTCGGCGGCGTCGGGGGCGGCGCCCTCGCGCCAGATCGGCACGTTGTCAAAGGTGGTCAGCGGCACCAGCCCCGTGGTCGTCTGACCGGGGTAAAGCGTTTGCCCCGACGGGTCGCGGTTCGCGTCGATGACATAGCGGTGGAAGGTCGCGCGCACCACGCTCGCCCCCGGTGCCAGCCCGGCATATAGCGTGTCGATGTGCCAATCGGTATCGCGCAGCACCTGCCCCTCGTCGTTCAGGGTGTTGGCGATCTCGTCGGGGATATGAGTGCCGGTATGCGGCATCCCCAACACCAGCGGGCTGTCGCCTTCGGTGACGTCCACGGCGGGCATCAGAAGACCTCCGGCAGATGCGGGCGCACCGAAGCGGACAGCGCGCCGCCGGCCACCAGCGCGGCGGCGCGGTCCAGATCGTCGGCCAGGTAGCGATCGTCCCCGATGGCGGGCACGTCGCGGCGTAGCCGGTCGATCACCGCCGCCAGCGGGGCAGAGGTCGCCAGCGGCGCGCGCAGCTCCACCCCCTGCGCACCGGTCAGGGCCTCGATCCCGACGATGTGGAACAGGTTCTGCGTCATCTGCAACAGCCGCCGCGCGCCGTGACAGGCCATCGACACATGATCCTCCTGATTGGCGGAGGTGGGCGTGCTGTCGACGGAGGCAGGATGCGCCAGCTGCTTGTTCTCGCTCATCAATGCGGCAGAGGTGACTTCGGCGATCATCAGGCCGCTGTTCAGGCCGGGCCGGGGTGACAGGAACGCGGGCAGGCCGAAACTCAGCGCCGGATCGACCAGCATCGCGATGCGCCGCTGCGCGATGGCCCCGATCTCCGCCACGGCCAGGGCAATCTGATCGGCGGCCAGCGCCACGGGTTCGGCGTGGAAATTCCCGCCCGAGACGACATCGCCATCGGACAGGACCAACGGGTTGTCCGTGGCGGCGTTTGCCTCGATCGCCAAGGTGGCAGCGGCCTGGCGCAGCACGTCCAGACAGGCGCCGGTGACCTGCGGATTGCAGCGCAGACAATAGGGATCCTGCACCCGTTCGTCATTGTCGACATGGCTGGCGCGAATCCCCGACCCGTCCAGCAATCCGCGCAGGGTGGCGGCGACCTCGATCTGGCCGCGATGGCCGCGCAGGGCGTGGATTTCCGCCGCGAATGGCGCGGTGGACCCCATCGCCGCATCGGTGGACAGCGCCCCGGTGACCAGCGCCGCCTGCACTGCCTGTTCGGCGCGAAACAGCCCTGCCAGTGCCAGCGCGGTGGAGACCTGGGTGCCATTGATCAGGGCCAGCCCCTCCTTGGCCGACAATCGGATCGGGGACAGCCCGGCGCGGGCCAGAGCCTGGGCCGCGGGCATCGTGGTGCCGTGATGCGTGGCCTGCCCCTCGCCGATCATCGCGGCGGTCATATGGGCCAGCGGCGCCAGATCGCCGGACGCCCCGACCGAGCCCTTTTCCGGGATCACCGGCAGCACGCCGGCGCGCAGCATGTCGGTCATCAGCGTGATCACCGCCATCCGCACCCCCGACGCCCCGCGCCCCAGCGACATCAGCTTGAGCACCATGATCAGGCGCACGATCTCGGGGGCCAGCGGATCGCCCACGCCGCAGCAATGGGACAGGATCAGGTTGCGTTGCAACGTCGCCACATCCTCCGCCGCAATGCGGACAGAGGCGAGTTTGCCAAAGCCGGTGTTCACCCCGTAGACGGCCGTCTCCCCGGCCGCGACCTCGGCGATGCGGGCGGCGGCGCGGTCCATGCCGGGGCGGGCGCTGTCGCCCAGCACCACATCGGCCCGGTCGCCGTAGATTTGCGCCAGCTTGCGCAGGGGGACCCGGCCGGGGATCAGGATATGCGGATCGGGGGCAGGGGGGGTGTCAGCCATGGGTGATTTCTCCGCCAAAGACGCGTTGGTGCAGGGGATTGTGACCGGCCCGGCCAACCAGCTGTGCCGGGCGCTCCACGTCCCAGATGGCCAGGTCCGCCGCCAGGCCGGGGGCGATCCCGCCGATCCGGGCCTCCAGACCCAGGGCGCGCGCGGCGTTCAGGGTGACCCCGTCCAGGCATTCGCGCACCGTCATCCCGAACAGCACCGCCGCCATGTTCATGCACAGCAAAAGGGAGGTCACGGGCGAGGTGCCGGGATTGCAATCGGTGGCAAGCGCCATCGGTACGCCTGCGGCGCGGAACCCGGCGACGGGCGGTTTGCGGGTTTCGCCCAGCATGTAGAAGGCGCCGGGCAGGATCACCGCGACGCTGCCGGATCGGGCGATGGCCGCGATATCCTCGGCCTCGGCATATTCCATGTGATCGACGGAGAGCGCGCCAAAACGCGCCGCCATCACAGACCCGCCCGACCGGGTCAGCTGTTCGGTATGCAGCTTGACCGGCAGGCCCAGCTGGCGGGCGCGGTCGAACAGGGGAACGATCTCGGTCGGGGCAAAGGCGATGCCCTCGCAGAAGGCATCGACCGCATCGACCAGCCCTTCGTCATGGGCGATCTGAAGCCCGCGGATGGCGACGTCCGCGATGTAATCCGCCCGGCTGCCGTCGAAATCGGGCGGCATGGCATGGGCGGCCAGCCAGGTGGTGCGCACCCGCACCGGGCGGATCTCGGCGATACGGCGGGCGGCGCGCAGCATGTTCAACTCTGAGTCGATGGACAGGCCGTACCCTGACTTGATCTCGATGGTGGAACAGCCCTCCGCCAGCAGGGTGTCGACACGGGGCAGGGCGGTGCGCACCAGATCCGCCACATCCATGGCCCGCGTCGCCCGCATGGAGGACACGATGCCGCCGCCCGCCTGCGCGATCTCAGCGTAGCTGGCGCCGTTCAGCCGCATCTCGAACTCGCCGGTGCGGTCGCCGCCATGCACGATATGGCTGTGACAATCTATCGGTGCCGCAGTCACCAGCCGCCCGCCACAATCGTGGACCCGCGCCCCGGCGCGCGGCAGATCGGGACCGGAGGCAAGGATCCGGCCTGCTTCGGTAGCGATGTCGGTGACGGTCTGCGTGCCCACGGGCCAGGGCAGCCTGGCATTCGCCCATATGGTTCTGTCCGACATCCGCTTGCCCCTCCGGTCAGAGAAATTGCGCTTTCGCGTCATTAAGTATATACATAAAAAAGTCTATACATAAAGGGCGGATTGGAACAAGCTGTCTTCCCCCGTCCTGCGCGAGGTTGAAACAGAGGGAGCCCTGGATGATCTTTGCCAAACATGCGCTGCTGCCGTCGGGATGGGCGGAGAATGTGCGCCTGACCCAGGCTGCCGGGCAGCTGACCGCAGTGGCCCCCGGCAGCCGCGTCGCGCCCGGCGATGTCCGTGTCGACGCGCTGGTGCCGGGGATGCCCAACGTGCACAGCCATGCGTTTCAGCGCGGGTTCTCCGGCCTGACCGAGACGCGGGGCACCGGGCCAGACAGCTTCTGGACCTGGCGGGAGACAATGTACCGGCTGGCCCTGTCGGTCACCCCGGAGGATGTGCAGGCCCTGGCCGAAATGGCCTATGTCGAGATGCTGGAAGCCGGGTTCACCCGCGTGGGCGAGTTCCACTACCTGCATCACGACACCGACGGCGGGCGCTATGCGGATCCCGCAGAATTGTCCCTGCGGATCTTTGCCGCCGCGCAGGAGACCGGGATTGCCCTGACCCATCTGCCGGTGTTCTACGCCCATGGCGGGTTCGGGCCGGTGGCGGCGGATGCGGGGCAGCGCCGGTTCCTGCATGACCCGACGGCCTTCGCCACGCTGGTGGCGGGCTGCGTGGCGCTGCTGGACCGGCCGCAGGACCGGGTCGGCTGGGCACCGCATTCGCTGCGCGCGGTCACCGGGGGCGAGCTCGCCGAACTTTGCGCCGCGCTGCCAGGACGGATCGTGCATCTGCACATCGCCGAACAGCAGCGGGAGGTGACGGAATGCCGGACCGCCCTGGGCGCGCGCCCGGTCGAGTGGCTTCTGGACAATGCGCCGGTGGGGCCGCGCTGGTGTCTGGTCCACGCCACCCACCTGACGGGGGCAGAAACGGCGCGACTGGCCGACAGCGGCGCGGTGGCAGGGCTGTGCCCGGTAACGGAGGCGAACCTGGGCGACGGCCTCTTTCCCGCTCCGGATTTCCTGTCCCGTGGGGGACGGATCGCCATCGGCACGGATTCCAACCTGCGCATCGACGTGGCCGAGGAATTGCGCCTGCTGGAATATGGCCAGCGCCTGCACCACCAGCAGCGCAACGTATTGGCCCGGCCCGGAGGATCGACCGGGCATCGCCTGTTTGTCGAGGCGGCGAAGGGCGGGGCCCAGGCGCTGGACGCCCCCAGTCCCGAGCTTGCGGAGGGCGCACCGGCGGACATGGTGGCCCTGCACGACCCCCACGGCGCGGCGACGGGCGGCGATCAGATGCTGGACCGCTGGATCTTTGGCCGCGATGTGGCAGTCAGCGACGTCTGGGCGGCAGGCCGGCACCTGGTGCGCGACGGTGCGCATGTCGCCCGTGCCCGCATCGCGGAGCAGTTCGCCCGTGTCTTGCGCCGGGCGCCGCTGTAGGCGCGGCGCAAGACCGTGTCAGATAATCGGCGTCAGAGGATCGGGGTCAGCCCGGCCTCGTCCTGCGCGGTGCGTTGCGCCGCCCTCGCGCGCTGGTAGCCGTCGCGGGTTTTAAGCCCGTTGAAATAGGCCAGACAGGCTGGCGGCAGATCATCGCGCATCCCCAGTCCGATGGCCAGTTGCAGCGCATAGCCGACAGAGATGTCGGCGTTGGAAAATCCGCCGGGCAACAGCGTCTCACGTCCATCGGACAGGATGCTTTCGGCCAGGCGTAGCCGGGCCAGGAACCACTTGCGGTAATCCGCGGCCACCTCGGGCTGTCGCCGCTCTTCGGGTTCCAGCATGGCGTAGCGCAGGAAGATCGTCTGCGGAAAGGTCAGTGTCGCCTCACCGTGGTGCAGCCAGTTCAGGTAATCGCCGTATTCCGCATCTCCCGGCATACGGGCCAGCGACCCGTCGCCATGCACGCAGGACAGGTAATGCGGGATCGCCGCGCTTTCGGTCATCCGCGTGGCGCCGTCGATCAGCAGGGGAATCGTGCCCAGCGGGTTCTCCGCCAGGTAGGATTTCTCGAACATGCGCGGCGGGAACGGCAGCATCTTCAGCGCGTAGGGCAGGCGCAGTTCCTCCAACGACCACAGCGCACGAAAGGACCGCGCGTCGTTGCAATGCCAAAGCTGAAGCATGGGGATCTCCGATTGTTCGCGCGCAGATTAGGGGCCGCAGGCGGCGCGCGATTGTGCCCAGTCGCTATGCCGTGGCGCGACGCCACGACCTGTGTTCTGCGGTGCCGGCAGCCGTGGCGAAAATCCGTCGCAGGCGGCGCAAGGCGGTTGAATTTCAGTTTCGGATCACCCTAATCTTTCCGATATCGGACAAGACCGTCTGACAATGCTGCGCATTGAAAGCCGTGTCCGCCAGGGGCAGGGGAGGCCCCTGGAGGACACGGTAAACGACGGTTCAGCAGCGGGAGGAGCGCAGCGATGACCACCGGAACACCCGCACAGGTGCAAAGCGGAAAATACATGATGGTCCTGGACGACCGCCTGTTCTACGTCGGACTGGCCGGGCGCAAGATGCAGAACCGGCGGATGGGCGGCGTGGCGATCTACCTTGCGCCGCGCGGCCATTTCCGCCTGCGTATCGGCACCGAGGAATGGCAGCGCAGGGAATTGGCCATCCTGCCGCCCTACCAGGCCCACCAGGTCCATTCCGAGGGCAACCAGATCATCAGTGTCCTGATCGAGACAGAGCGCCTGTATCAGGGCGAGCTGCCCCGCCTGTTGGCAGATTTCAACGACCCGGCGCGCCGTGCCGGCTTTGTCCACCGGATGCGCGATGCGGCGGCCGAACTGGCCGCGCATCCCGACGGGGGGGAGATGCTGGCCGAGGAGTTCGACCGCATCGTGCTGGGCCGTGCCCTGCGCGAGGGGCAGATGGATCCGCGCATCGCCCGCGCGCTGGAAACGATGAAGCGTGACGGGCTGGAGAACCCCGCCCTTGCGGCAGAGATCGCCGCAGGGATCGGCTTGTCCTCGTCACGGTTCCTGCATCTGTTCAAGGATCAGACCGGCGTGTCGTTCCGCAATTACCGGATGTGGCGGCGGGCGCGAAGCTTCATGCTGCATGCCAACCAGACCAACAGCCTGACCGATGTCGCGCTGTCGCTGGGCTATCCCGACAGCAGCCATTTCAGCAATTCGATCCGCAAGACATTCGGATTGCAACCCCGCTCGATCCGTATCGGGTCGCGCGATCTGCGGATGCATGCCGGGGTCACCGAGGCCGCCGCGATGTACTGACCGCGCGTGACTGCGATCCGGCCCCGGATTCCGCTCGTGACGCCGGGTGCCCCAGCAGAAAGCGCCGCGCCAGGCCGGAGGTAGCGGACTGACGCAAGTCGCGCGCCGGGCGAATGTCTAACTGGTTTGGACAGACGACAGAAGGCGCGGTGCGACATGGCAAAGATACTCAGTTCCCTCTCTCCGACATCCGAGGGATTCCAGGCCAACCGGCAGGGTATGCTGGCCCTTCTGGACAAGCTGGAGGAAATCGAGAACCGCACCCGCCGGGCCTCCGAAGCCTCCCGCGCGCGGTTCGAGAAACGTCACCAGCTGCTGCCCCGCGACCGCGTGGCGCTGCTGCTCGATCCTGGTCGGCCCTTCATCGAGTTGTCGAAGCTGGCGGGTTACGGGCTGGACCAGCCCGACCTGGCGGCCTCGGTTCCCGGTGGCGGCGTGGTGGCGGGCATCGGCTATGTCTCCGGGCACCGCTGCATGATCAGCGCGTCCGACAGCGGCATCGGTGCGGGCGCCCTGCAACCCATGGGGCTGGACAAGCAGCTGCGGGTTCAGGAAATCGCCCTGGCCAACAAGCTGCCCTATGTTCAGCTGGTCGAAAGCGCCGGCGCCAACCTGATGGCCTACCGGGTGGAGGATTTCGTGCGCGGCGGCGCGCTGTTCCGCAACCTGGCGCGGTTCTCCGCCGCAGGACTGCCGGTGGTGACGGTGACGCATGGCAGTTCCACCGCCGGGGGGGCCTATCAGACCGGCCTGTCCGATTACATCATCATGGTGCGCGGCCGCACGCGGGCCTTTCTGGCCGGCCCGCCCCTGCTGAAGGCCGCCACCGGCGAGATCGCGACCGAGGAGGAGCTGGGCGGCGCCGAGATGCATACCGGCATTTCCGGGCTGGGCGATTACCTGGCCGAAGACGACCGGGAGGCCCTGGGCCTGGCGCGGTCGATCCTGGGCAATATCGAATGGCAGCGCTGCGACGACGCCGCCCGCGCCTTCGACGCCCCCGCCTATGATCGCGAGGAACTGCTGGGCCTGATGCCCATGGATCACCGCCAGCCGGTCGACATGCGGGAGATCATCGCCCGCGTGGTCGACGGATCGGATTTTCTGGAATTCGGGGAGCGTTACGGAAGTGCCACGGTCTGTGGCAATGCCAGGATCGCCGGTTGGCCCATCGGGATCATCACCAACAACGGCCCGATCGACCCGGCGGGCGCGGCCAAGGCGACGCATTTCATCCAGTCCTGCTGCCAGGCCGGAACCCCGATCCTGTACCTGAACAATACCACCGGTTTCCTTGTCGGGCGCAGCTACGAAGAAGCCGGCGCGATCAAGCACGGGTCCAAGATGATCCAGGCCGTGACCAATGCCGACGTGCCGCAATTCACCATCTTCTGCGGGGCATCTTTTGGCGCCGGGAATTACGGCATGTGCGGGCGCGGCTTCGATCCGCGTTTCGCCTTCTCCTGGCCCAATGCCAAGACCGCCGTGATGGGCGGGGAGCAGGCCGCCGGCACCATGGCCGTGGTCCAGGAGGCCCGCGCCGAACGCATGGGGCAGCCGGTGGACCACGCCAAGCTGGAGGCGTTGAAAGCCCGGATCACCGAGAATTTCAACAGCCAGATGGACGCGTTCCATACCTCGGCGCGGCTGTTGGACGACGGGGTGATCGACCCCCGCGATACCCGCGATCTGCTGATCGAACTGATGGCCCTGTCGCGTGAGGCCGAGACCCGCACGCCCCGGCCGGTCCAGTTCGCCGTTGCCCGTCCCTGATCCGCGCGAGAGATGCCAATGACCCTTCAACCGACCCCTTTTTCCAAGCTTCTCGTGGCCAATCGCGGTGAAATCGCCCTGCGGGTGATCCGCTCTGCCCGGGCCATGGGGCTGCGCACCGTGGCCGTCTTTTCGGAAGCGGATGCGGAGGCCGAGCATGTCCGCCAGGCGGATGAGGCCGTGTGCATCGGTGCGGCAGCGCCGGCGCAATCCTACCTGCGGATCGACGCGATCATCGCCGCAGCGCGGACGACGGGCGCCGATGCGATCCATCCCGGCTATGGTTTCCTGGCGGAGAACGCGGACCTGCCCGCCGCCTGTGATGCCGCCGGCATCGTCTTTGTCGGCCCGGATGCGGAGGCGATCCGCGCCATGGGCGACAAGGCCGGGGCCAAGGCGCTGATGATCGCCGCCGATGTGCCCTGCGTGCCCGGCTACCAGGGCGATGACCAATCCGAGGACCGGCTGTTGGCGGAGGCCCGGCAGATCGGCTTTCCGGTGATGATCAAGGCCGTCGCTGGTGGCGGCGGACGCGGGATGCGGCTGGTGTCTTCCGAGGCGGAGTTCGCCGATGCCCTGACCTCGGCCAGGTCCGAGGCGGCGGGTGCCTTCGGCAACGATGTCGTGCTGCTGGAAAAGGCCATCGTCAATCCGCGCCATGTCGAGATCCAGGTGATGGCCGACCGACACGGCAACGTGGTGCATTGCGGCGAACGCGATTGTTCCGTGCAACGTCGCCACCAGAAGGTGATCGAGGAGGCCCCCTCTCCCGCTGTCGGCCCGGAGCTGCGGGCGCGGATGGGCGCGGCCTCCGTCGCGGCGGTGCGGGCCATCGGCTATGTCGGGGCGGGCACGTTCGAATACCTGCTGGATGATCAGGGCAATTTCTACTTCATGGAGATGAACACCCGCCTTCAGGTCGAACATCCGGTGACGGAGGCGATCACCGGTCTGGACCTCGTGGCGCTGCAATTGCGCGTCGCGGCGGGGGAGGTTCTGCCGCTGGAGCAGGACGACATCACCTTTGACGGCCACGCGATGGAGGTGCGGCTGTGCGCCGAGGATCCCGCCGCCGGTTTCATGCCGCAAAGTGGGCGCATCGACCTTTGGGAACCGTCCGGGGCGATCCGCGTCGATCACGCCCTGCGCAGCGGTGCCGGGGTGCCGCCCCATTACGACAGCATGATCGCCAAGCTGATCGCCCATGGCCCCACCCGCGATGCCGCAAGGCAGCGGCTTCAGGCGGCGCTGGCGGATACGGCGGTCACCGGGCTGCGCACCAATCGCGACTTCCTGGGTGATTGCCTGGCGCATCCGGTCTTTGCGGAGGGGCAGGCAACAACGGCCTTCGTGGGCGATCACGGCGATGACCTGCTGGCCCTGGGCCGCGCCGCCGAACCGCGCGCGGCAATGGTCGCGGCGGCGTTGCTGCGCGCCGGGCCGGGCAGTCGGCTGGGCCATGGCTACCCCGCGCCGCTGCGGTTGGGCGGGGATTCGGCGGAGTACCAGCCGATGGTGCAGCAGCGCCGCGACGGCGCGACCCGTGTGGAAATGGCGGAGATGCCGCCGCTGGACCTGCGGGTGACGCGCCGCGACGGCGCACACCTGACGGTGGAGCTGGACGGTGCCCTGCGCGCCGCGCTGCTGACAGAGAGCGGCGCCGGCCCGGACCGCCGCATCACTCTTCAGATTGACGGGCGGTGCCATGATTTTGCCGACCTCACCTTTGCCCCCGTGGTTACCGCCGGGGCGGCGGGTGGTGATGGCAAGGTGCGGGCGACGATGAACGGCAGCGTCGTTTCTGTCGACGTGGCGCCGGGCGACCGGGTGGAGCCGGGCCAGAAGGTCGCGGTGGTCGAGGCGATGAAAATGGAACATACCCATGCCGCTACCATCGCCGGCCATGTCAGCGCGGTGCATGTCACCCCCGGTACCCAGGTGGGCGCCCATATGGTGATGGTGGAGATCGACCCGGCCTGAGCTGCAAACCGCGCGCCGGGTCCGGTCCGGCCCGCCACGGTCGCGGGAGCGGAGGACAGGTCCGTGGGCGCAGGCGGCAGGTCTTGGCCTCCCGGTAGATACCCGGCGCCGTGTCGCCGGCCCGCTGCCATGCCGCCTGTTCCGTCACTCGGGACAGGGCAAGATCCGTCGCGGTCCATCGGTGACGGGGATCCCGCCGCCGCGTTCCTGCCGGCCGGCTCCCGGATCGCGCGGCGCTGCCCGGTCAGACATCTGCCGGGCGTGCGCTGTCATTCCGGAAAATGCGGCAGCACCCAGTTGGCGGTGCGGCGGACATAGGCGCGGGCGGCGTCCTCGGCCTTGGCCGGATCGCGGGACAGGACGGCGCTGGTGATCGCTTCGAAGCCGGTGACGCGCTGGTTCAGCGGCACGCTCAGCTTGTTGCGGATCAGGTGGACCTGAAGGCGGGGCAGGAGGCGCTGCACTTCGTCGTTGCCGCTGATCGCCACCAGTTTGCGGATGTAGCGGTTGCGCCGCCGCAGGTATTCGAACCGCCCGTCGGCATCGCGATGGTCCTGGATGCGGGCCAGCGCCTCGGTCAGGGTGTCGCGCGCGCCGGGGGCGTCGCTGTGCAGCGCCGCCTGCCGCGCGGCGAGGCCGAGCACGACCTCGGTGGTCAGGAACAGGTTCTCCGCCTCGTGGCGGCGCAGCTTGCGGATATGGGCGCCGCGATGGGCGGCCAGGATGACGATCCCGTGGGAGGACAATTCCTTGAGTGCCTCGCGCACGGTGCTGCGGCCGACCTGGTAATCCTCCATCAGGTCCGGCTCCACCAGGCGTTGGCCGGCGACATAGCGCCCCTCGTAGAGGCCCTTGATCACGTCGCGCACGATGTGGCTCGATATGCTTTGCGGCCGGGTCGGGTCGCGCAGAGGCGTGACCCCGGCGGGCCGGGCAGTTCTGTCGGGCGGGCCGAGACCTGGGCCATTCATCCTGTCACCTCGCGCATTGAATATCGTGGCAGGCCCGGTACCTGTGGCGCAAGCGGCCGGGCCTGGCAAGTGTTCGCGCACTGGCGGGCCGGACCCCGTGCGGCGGAGCCGGGCGCGGGGCCACCGGGCGAACCTCAGGCCGTGTCGCGGTCGTACAGATCGGCATGGGCCATCCGCAATTCGACCTTGCGCATCTTGCCCGTGGCGGTGGCGGGCAGCGATTGCACGAATTCGATCCGTTTGGGCAACTGGAACCCGCCCAATGTGTCGCGCAGCCGGGCCAGGATCGTCTCCGCCTCCGGCGTGTGCCCGGCGCGGGGCACGACAAAGGCGGTCACCGCCTCGCCCCAGCGGGGATGGGGCAGGCCGACGGCGGCGGCGGCCTCCACCCCGTCGCATTGCAGCAACGCGGCCTCCACCTTCATCGAAGAGACGTTTTCCCCACCGCTCTTGATCATGTCCTTCATCCGGTCGAGAAACTCGAACTCCCCGTCTTCGGTGATCCGCCCGACATCGCCGGTGTGATGCCAGCCGTGACTGCGGGTCTCGTCCGTCGCCGCCTGGTCGCGGTAATAGCCTGCCATCACGTTGGGGCCGCGATGCACCAGCTCTCCGATTTCGCCATCGGGCAGGATCTGCCCGTCCGGACCCATGATCGCCAGGTCGCACAACAGGGAGCTTTCGCCCCAGACATTGCCGAACCGCTTCAGCGACATGTCGGGGCGGGACAGGGTGGTGATCGGGTACATCTCCGTCTGGCCGGACGTCAGAAGGAAATTCGGGCAGATCCGTTCGACCATCCGGCGCAGCAGGCTTTCGTACATCGGGGCCATCGTGTGCACACCGAAGCGGAGCGAGGCCATCGAGCGATGCGCCATGTCAGGGTGATCCAGCATGGCGGCATACATCATCGGGATGCCGATCACGACGGTGCAGGCCTCCTCCTCGATCACGCGCAACATTTCCCCGGCATCGAAACCGCGTTGCAGCACGCAGGTGCCGCCCACCATCAGAAACGCCAGCAGCAGGACATGCCCGCCGCAATGGAACAGCGGCAATTGCAGCGGGATCCGGTCGTCGCGCGTCAGGGACCATTCCAGCGCGTCGCACATCACCGCCAGGTAGATCGACTGGTGGCTGTGCATCGCCCCCTTGGGCCGGGAGGTGGTGCCGGAGGTATAGATGATCGCGGCGATGTCGTCGCGGTCCACCGGCATGTCGGGCTCGGTGGCGGGTTGATCGGCGCAGAACGCCATCCCCGGTTCCAGCACCGTCACCGGCAAGGTCAGCCGCCGCGCCACCGCGCCCAGGGCGGGATGATCGGCAAAGGCAGGTTCGGTCAGCACATGGGCCACCCCGGCATGGGTCAGCGTGTAGTCCACGTCGTCCGCTTCCAGCATCAGGTTGATCGGCACCCAGACCAGCCCGGCGCGGTTGATGGCGAAGAGACAGGCCACCAGTTCGACCGAATTGGCCATCATGGTGGCGCAGCGTTCGCCCTTTTGCGCCCCGCGCGCCAGCAGTTCATGTGCCATCCGGTTGGCCATCGCGTCCAGCGCGGCATAGGTGACGCGCCTGTCGCCATCGACCAGCGCGATGTTGCCGGGCGTCCGCCGGGCGCTGCGCCGCAGGATATCGCCAAGCGCGATGCGCGCGATGCTGGCGGGTGGCGGGGTCACGCCGCCGTCAAACCGCGTGGTTGTCCGGGTGTCGCCTGTCATGGTGTCCTGCCCCTCCTCTTCTCCCTGGTCGCCGGTCCAGCCTGCCATGCCGGTCGCGCCCAAACTTGCGATGACCGGCTGACCGGGGCCGGCGGTTCGGTCCGGTCCGGCCCGTTCCTGTCAATCGGCGCCGATGCCCATGTATTTTGTCAGGATGCGAAGCATCACCTCGTCCGCGCCACCCCCGATGGAGGTCAGCCGGGCATCGCGGTAGATGCGGGAAATCTCGCTGTCGTCGGAATAGCCCATGCCGCCCCAGAATTGCAGGCAGCTGTCCGCGATCTCCCGCACCAGCCGGCCGGCCTTCAGCTTGGCCATGGTGGCGATTCGGGTCGCGTCCTCCCCGCGCATCACCATTTCCACACCGCGCCAGTTCAGCGCGTTCAGCGATTCCAGTTCGGATTGCATTTCGGCGATGCGGAAATTGACCCATTGATTGTCAAGGATCGACTTGCCAAAGGCCTGCCGCTGCCGCGTGTAGTCGATGGTGCAATCAATCGCGCGCTGCATGATCCCGGCACTGTTCAGCGCGGCCCACAGCCGTTCCATCTGGAACTGCTCCATCTGGTAGATGAAGCCCATGTTTTCCTCTCCGATCCGGTTGGACCGGGGCACCCGCACATCGTCAAAGAACAGCTGCGTGGTGTCCGAGGAATTCATGCCGATCTTCTCGATCTTGCGGGCGACCTCGACGCCCCGGGTCTTCATCGGGACGACGATCAGGGATTTGTTGCGATGCGCCGGGCCGTCGCCGGTATTGGCCAGAAGGCAGCAGAAATCGGCCTGCATCCCGTTGGTGATCCACATCTTTGTGCCGTTGATGACGTAATCGTCTCCATCCTTGCGGGCCGTCGTCTTCACCGATGCCACGTCGGACCCGCTGCCCGGCTCCGAAACGCCGATGCAGCCGACGTATTCGCCGCTGATCGCCGGGCGCAGGAATTCCTCCCGCAGGGCGTCGCTGCCGTGTTTCTCCAGCGCCGGGGTGCACATGTCGGTCTGCACGCCGATGGACATCGAGATCCCGCCAGACTTCAGCTGGCCCAGGGCCTCGGCCACCACCGCGGCATAGGAGAAGTCGAGCCCGAGGCCGCCATAGGCCTCCGTCTTGGAGACGCCCAGCATCCCCAGCTTGCCGAAGGAACCCATGACTTCATGCGCGGGATAGATGCCGGCGGCTTCCCATTCGTCGACATGCGGGTTCACCTTGTCGTCGATCCAGGCGTGGACGCTGCGGCGCAGTTCTTCGTGTTCGTGGGTCAGTTTCATCGCGTTGGTCTTTCGGTTGAGTCGGATGGGGCCGGGGGCTGGCGTCAGTCGCGGGCGAAGACGGGGCGGCGCCCCTCGGCAAAGGCGGTGACGCCCTCATGGGCATCGGGGGTTTCGGCACAGGCGATCATCGCGGCCTGTTCGCGGGCCATATGGCCGGGCAGGTCGGCGCCGGGGTCGCGCACCAGACCCTTGATCGCGGCCAGGCTGGCGCGGGGCAGGGCCAGAAGGGTTTGCACGATTTCCTCGGTGCGGGCGGGCAGGGCGTTGTCGGTGGTGACCTCGTTGATCAGCCCGGCCCTGAGCGCCTGTTCGGCGGTCAGGCGGCGGTTGGTCATCAGGAACCCGGTGGCGAAGGTCGGTCCGGCGCGGCGGATCACCTGAAAGGACGATCCGAGGTCGGGCGCCAGCCCGATGGCGGGATAGCCTGACCGGAATTGCGCCGCCTCCGCCGCGATGCAGATATCCCCGCACAGCGCCAGCCCCAGCCCGCCACCCGCCGCCGGCCCCTGCACGGCGCAAAGCACCGGCACCGGCAGCGCCGCCAGCCGGGCGACCGCGTCCTGAAACGGTGGCAGCGCCGCGCGGATATGGCCGACCATGTCGCCGGAACTGATGAATTCGTCGATCGCCCCGCCGACGCAGAAATGCGGCCCCTGCGCGCGCAGCACCACCAGGCGGTAATCGCTGCGCGCCTCCAACTGGTCCACCGCGTCGATCAGCGCCTCCATGAAGGCGGCGTTCATCCGGTTTCCCTGGTCCGGGTTGGACAGGGTCAGCGTGGCGCGACGATCCGCGATATCAAGCGTGAGGGGCGTCATGGGGATCCTTTCGGGCGTGGGGTCAGCGGACGCGCGGGCAGGGTGCGGACTGGCCGCGGCGCGCGGCTTCAACATTCGCCGCATTCCGCCCGCTGGCTTGCGCGGAGGCGCTACAGACCCGCCCGCCCGCCGCCGACGACGCAGGGTCAGATCGCGGGCCGCGGAGGCAGGCGGGGGAAGACCCCGCGCCGGGGCCGTTTCGACCCACGCCAGTGACTCTGCACAAGACCGGGAGGCCGCGCCCGGTGTTGATGGGGCCGGGATCGAGCCGGCACAGCGCCGGTCCGGCCCGCAGGACACACGGGGAGAGGACGCCGGAAATGGCCATCATACAGGTGCTGGTATCGGGTATTGCGCTTGGCTGCGTCTATGCGCTGATCGCCTTGGGCTTCGTGCTGATCTACAAGGCGACGGAGACGGTGAATTTCGCCCAGGGCGAATTGATGATGCTGGGCGCCATGCTCTGCGTGATCCTGATGCGGGTCATGGGGTTGCCCTTCTGGATGGCGGCGATGGCCTCTGTCGTGGCGATGGCCGGGGTGGGGGCGCTGACCGAACGGGTGATGATCCGTCCGGTGCTGGGCCAGCCGCAATTCGCCATCATCATGCTGACCATCGGGTTCGGCTATCTGGCGCGCGGCGCCGTCACCATGATCCCCGACATCGGCACCGACACCACCGCCATCGAGGCCCCCTGGCGCGGTGAGATCTGGGAGGTCGGCGGCATCGTTCTGGGTGCCGAGCAGGGCTACATCATCCTGGCCACCGCGCTGCTGTGCGGAGCGCTGTTCCTGCTGTTCCGCTACACTCTGCTGGGCATCGCGATGCAGGCCTCGTCGCAGAACCAGATCGCGGCCTATTACGTCGGCATCCCGGTGAAACGGCTGAACACGCTGGTCTGGGCGCTGTCGGCGCTGGTCGCCACCGTGGCGGGCCTGCTGATCGCGCCGATCACCTTTGTGCATGCCAACATGGGGTTCATCGGCCTCAAGGCGTTTCCGGCGGCCATCGTCGGCGGTTTCGGCAGCCTGCCGGGCGCCGTGATCGGCGGCCTGGTCATCGGCCTGGTAGAGGCGCTGGCCGGATTCTACCTGCCCGAGGGGTTCAAGGACATCGCCCCCTATGTCGTCGTTCTGATCATGCTGGCGGTCCGTCCCACGGGCCTGTTCGGCGAAAGCCTGGGGAAGAAGGTATGAGATATCGCCAGAAGACCGACTACTTGCAGGATATCCGCCTGCTGGGCAAACCGGGGCAGGCGCCGTGGTATGTGGCCCTGGGGCTGCTGCTGCTGGCCGCGCCCTTCGTGCTGGACAATTACTGGCTGTCGCAGCTGAATTTCGTGCTGATCTACGCCATCGCGGGGGTCGGGCTGATGCTGCTGGCGGGGTTCACCGGGCTGCTGTCGCTGGGCCATGCCGCGTTTCTGGGCGTTGGCGCCTATACGCAGGCGGTGCTGGTCGACATGGGCGTGCCCTTTCCGCTGTCGATGCTGGCGGCGGCGGTGCTGTCGGCGCTGGTCGGCGCGGTGGTCGGCCTGCCTGCCCTGCGGGTCAAGGGGATCTACCTGGCCATTGCCACCCTTGCCTTTGGCCTGATCGTGGAGGAGGTCTTTGCCCGCTGGGAATCCGTGACCGGCGGCAATGGCGGTCTGCTGGTGCCCTCACCACAGCTGTTCGGGGTCAGTCTGGGCGCCACGAACCGGTTCTACTGGCTGGCGCTGATCACCTGCATCCTGGTGACGCTGCTGGTGGTGAACCTGCTGCGCACCCCCACCGGCCGCGCCTTTGTCGCCATCCGCGACAGCGAGATTTCGGCGCAGAGCATGGGGATCAACCTGGCGCTGTACAAAACCGCCAGCTTTGCCCTGTCGGCGGCGATCGTGGGGGTGGCCGGCGCGCTTTATGCGCATCAACTGCGCTACCTGTCGCCGGAACAATTCGGCATCCTGCAATCCATCGACCTGTTGATGCTGGTCGTGGTCGGCGGGTTGGGCGCGGTGCAGGGGGCGTTCATCGGGGCGGCCTTCCTGATCGCCGCGCCGCAGTTGATCTCCCTGTTGCGGGATTACCTGCCGGGCGTGATCGGACAGGCGCCGGGGCTGCAATCCGTGGTCTTCGGGCTGGTGGTGATCCTGGTGGTGATGTTCGAACCGCAGGGTCTTTATGGCCGATGGGTTCGCATCCGTACCTATTTCGAGCTGTTCCCGATCTACCGCAAGGGCCTGATGCGGCGACAGCGCGCCTTCCAGAAATCCGAACGTCTGCACTGAAAGGAGCCGGTGATGAGCAACGACACACAGCTATCCGTTTCCGGGGTCCAGCTGAAGTTCGGCGGCCTGGTCGCGCTGGACGAGGTGACCTTTGATGTCCGCAAGGGCGAGGTCTTTACCCTGATCGGACCGAATGGCGCGGGCAAGACGACGGTGTTCAACCTGATCAGCCGTCTCTACACCCCGTCCAGAGGGCACATTGATTTCGAGGGCCAGCGCCTGACCGATCAGCCCGCCCACAACGTCGCGGCCATGGGCGTGGCGCGCACCTTCCAGAATATCGAGCTGTTCGAACAGGCCACCGTCCTGCGCAACCTGCTGATCGGCGGGCATGTGCACCGGGGCACCACGATGTTTGAACACCTGCTGTTCCTGCCCTCTGCCCGGCGGCATGAGATCGCAGCGCGCGAACAGGTGGAACGGGTGATCGACCTGTTGAACCTGGCCCATTACCGCGACGCGCTGGTCGCCGGTCTGCCCTATGGCGTCCGCAAGGTGGTGGAGATCGCACGCGCCCTGTGCGCCCGGCCCCGGATGATCCTGCTGGATGAGCCATCCTCCGGCCTGACGGTGGAGGAGACGGACGACATGGTCTGGTGGATCAAGGACATCAACCAGGAATTGGGGGTCACCGTGCTGATGGTGGAACATGACATGGGGCTGGTCACGCGGGTCTCGGACCGGGTGCTGGCGCTGAACCAGGGCCGGATGCTGGCCATGGGCACCCCGGCCGAGGTCAAGGCCGATCCCCAGGTGATCGAGGCCTATCTGGGCGGTGCCGAAGACGTCGAAAGCCTGAGGCGGGAGGCATGAGCATGGATGTCCTGACCCTCTCGAACGTCGAGGCGTCCTACGGGCCGGTGAAAGCTGTGCGCGGCATTTCCCTGCGGGTGCCGGAGGGCCGGATCGTGACGATCCTCGGCTCCAACGGCGCGGGCAAAAGCACGATCCTGCGGGCGGTATCCGGCACGCTGGAGGCAGCGGCGGGCAAGGTGATGCTGAAGGACGAGGATATCACCAACCACGATCCGGCCGATATCGTGCGGCGCGGGCTGGTGCATGTCCCCGAGGGGCGGGAGATCTTCCCTCTGCTGTCGGTGCATGACAACCTGTTGATGGGCAGCTACACCCGCCGCGACCGCGATCAGGTCGCCCGTGACCTGGAGATGATCCACACCTATTTCCCGATCCTGCGCGCCCGCGCCCGCCAGCCCGCCGGGCTGTTGTCGGGCGGCCAGCAACAGATGCTGGCGATTTCGCGTGCGCTGATGGCCCGGCCCGATCTGATCCTGATGGACGAGCCGTCGCTGGGCCTGTCGCCGCGGCTGACGCGGGAAATCTTCGAGATCATCGTGCGCATCAACCGGGAGCGCGGCACCACCATTCTGGTGGTCGAACAGAATGCCGCCATGGCGCTGAATGCCGCCGATTTCGGCTACGTGCTGGAAAACGGGCGTATCGTGATGGAGGACAGCTGCGCCGTGCTTCGCGAGAAGGACGACATCAAGGAATTCTACCTTGGGTTGAAGGACGAGGGTGTCCGGGGCGCCCGCCGCTGGAAGAAGACGAAGACATGGCGCTGAGCAAGGGGGGCGGAATGCAGACCGCAGAGGATTTCGGCACCGTGCCGGGCATGGTCAAGGCGCAGGCGGCGCGGTGGTCCGACCGGATCATCCTGCGGCAGAAGGATCTGGGCATCTGGCACGGCCAGACCTGGGCCGAACTGGACGCCACATGCGATGCCATCGCCGCCGGCCTGGCCACGCTGGGGATGGTGCCGGGGGACATGGTGTCGATCCTGGCCAATACCTCCCGTGAATGGCTTTGGGTGGACCTGGGCGCGCAATATGGCGGGGCCATCGTCAGCGGTGTCTACCCCACCGACAGCGCCGACCAACTGCGCTACATGTGCCTGGACAGCGGCACGCGGTTCCTGTTCGTCGAGGACGAGGAGCAGTTGGACAAATTCCTGGAACGCCGCGCCGACCTGCCGGACATCCACCGCGTCATCGTCTTTGACATGAAGGGGCTGCGCGATCTGGATGATCCGGCGATCCTGTCGCTGGACGACCTGATCGCCGCCGGGCGTGCCGCTGGCCGTCCCGCGGCGCTGGCCTCCCGGTCGCCCGCGGATCCGGCGATGCTGGTCTATACATCCGGCACCACCGGCGCGCCCAAGGGGGCGGTGATCACCCATGGAAATGCCGTTTTCGCCGCCGTGACCCTGCGCGATTTCTTTCCGCCCGTGCCGCGCGGCGAGCGGCTGTCCTTTCTGCCGATGTGCCATGTCTCGGAACGGATAATCGGCGCCTATTCGGCGCTGGCCATGGGGCATGTGCTGAATTTCGTCGAACATCCTGACACGGTGTTCGAGAACCTGCGGGAGGTGCAGCCCGATGTCTTCATGGCCGTGCCCCGCGTCTGGGAGAAGATCTATTCCGCCGCCGCCATCGCCCTGAAGGAGGGCACCGCCTTTCAACGTGCCTGCGCCGATGCGGCGATGGCCGTCGGGCGCCGCCAGGCCGCCGCGCGGGCCGAGGGGCGGCGCCCCGGTGCGCTGTCGCGGCTGTGGGCGCGGGGGGTGCAGCGAGTGGCCCTGGGCAACCTGCGGCGCCAGATGGGCCTGGACCGGGTGCGGTTCGCGGCCACGGGTGCGGCGCCGATCTCGCCCGATCTGCTGCGTTGGTTCGATGCGCTTGGCATCGAGATCCTGGAACTTTGGGGCATGTCGGAACTGACGGGCGCCGCCACGATCAACCCGCCGGGCGGGGCGCGCATCGGCTCCATCGGGAAGCCGCTGCCGGGCACGGAACTGCGCCTGTCCGATCAGAACGAGATCATGGTGCGCGGCCCGCAGGTCTTTGCCGGGTACCACGGTCTGGCGGAGAAAACGGCCGAAACCTTTGACGGCGAATGGCTGAAGACCGGCGACGTGGGTCGCCGCGACGAGGACGGGTACTACTACATCGTCGACCGGATCAAGGACATCATCATCACCGCCGGTGGCAAGAACATCACCCCCTCGGAATGGGAGAACCAACTGAAGTTCAGCCCCTATGTCACCGATGCGGTGATGATCGGTGATCGCCGCAAGTTCCCCACCTGCCTGGTGATGATCGACCAGGAGAATGTCGAGAACTGGGCCCAGGACCAGCGGATCGAGTTCAGCGATTTCCGCTCTCTCACCCGGCATCCGCAGGTGATCGAGCTGATCGATCAGGAGGTCAGCCGCGCCAATGCCGGTTTCGCCCGGGTGGAGCAGGTCAAGGCGTTCCGCCTGATCGAGGTCCAGCTGTCCGCCGAGGACGAGGAACTGACCCCCACCATGAAGCTGAAGCGCAAGCTGGTGGAGAAGAAATACGCCGCCCTGGTGGAGGATATGTACAAGGGCGGCTGATCCCGGACCGGTGGTGTCCGTAGGATCTTCGTCGCGGGGGCGGGGCCGTACCGGGCCGCGCCCCTTTCCTGCCGGTGGGGGGCTGGCACGATGAGCGGGAAGGCGCTCTGACAGGGCTCCCGACAGGCGCGAACCGAAAACCGGCGCGCGCCTGCCGAACCGGCGCCCTGCGGCGCCCTAGCGGGGCAGGGCCAGCAGGTCCACCAGGAACAGCGACAGTACCGGAAAGGCGATGATGATCCCCAGCCGCAGCAGGTCCGCCAGGATAAAGGGCGCAACACCTGCATAGATCGTGCCGATCCGGGTTTCGGGCAGCATCGCCTTGATCACGAAGACATTCATCCCGATGGGCGGAGTGATCATCCCGATCTCGATCACCATGATGGTCAGCACGCCCCACCAGATCGGATCGTAGCCGTATTCCAGGATCAACGGAAAGACGAAGGGCATGGTGATCACCATCGAGGAGATCGTATCGAAGATGGCCCCCAGCACCAGATACATCAGCATCAGCAGCAGCACGACCCAGATGCCCGGAAGCTGGGTGTCGCGGATCCCCTCGACGATGACCTGCGGCAGCCCCGAGACGGTGACCGCATAGGTGAAGATCGAGGCTCCGATCACCATCAGGTAGATCATCGACGTGGTGCTGGCCGTTTCCCGCAGGGCCATCCAGAACCCGGCCAGCGACAGCCGGCGCCGGAACAGCGCGATGACAAAGGCCAGGAAAGCACCCACGGCGGCGGATTCGTTGACGGAGAAGATGCCCCCGTAGATCCCGCCCGTCACCACGAACATCAGCAACAGCGCCGCCCAGCCGTCGCGCAGGGCGCGCAGGGTGGCGCCCCAGGTCTCTCGCGGGCCGGAGGGGCCAAGGTCGGGATTGCGGCGCACGATGATCAGGATCGTCAGCATGTGCAGGGCCACGGCCAGGACGGCGGGGATCAGGGCGGCCACGAACAGCGTCTTGACGAATTGTTCGGTCAGCACGCCGTAGAGAACCAGGATGATCGAGGGCGGGATCAGCATCCCCAGCGTGCCGCCGGCGGCGACGGAGCCGGTGGCCAGCTTCTCGGAATAATCGCGCCCCATCATTTCGGGCAGGGAGACGCGGGTCATGGTGGTGGCGGTGGCGATGGACGACCCGCAGACCGCGCCGAATCCGGCGCAGCCCCCGATGGTGGCCATCGCCAGCCCGCCGCGCACATGGCCGATCAGCGTATGCGCGATACGGTAGAGATCGCCTGACAGCCCGCCGACGGTGGCAAAGGCGCCCATCATCAGAAACAGCGGAATGATGGACAATTCGGAACTGGCGATCTTGCCCACCGTTTCGGTGCCGAAAAGGGTCAGCGCGGCCTCGAAACTGCCGCGGATCAGGGCAAAGGTCACGACCCCCGAAATCCCCATGGCGACGCCAATGGGCACCTGCGCGAAAATCATCACCAGCATCATGGCGATGCCCAGCAGCCCGATCATGAACGGATCCATGGCTTATACCTCTTCGGTTTCGGGGGGCCGGCCGGTGGCTTCGGCCGCGATGACGAACAGCTGCGCGGGCAGGCAGGCCCAGAACAGCGCGGCGGCGGCCCACCACCAGGGACCGACGGGGGTATTGAGGATCATCGAGACCTCGGCCCGGCCGGATACCTTGATCGCATGTTGGGTCAGGAACCAGGCGATGCAGGCGAACATGAACAGGGTGGCCAGTTCGGCGATCACCCCCATCACCCGGTTGGCGCGCGGCCCGGCGACGGCCTGGATCAGCGTTACCTTGATCTGGCGGCGTTCCATCAGACCGGCGGGGAAGCAGGCCGCGACGATCACGATGGTCAGCAGCTTTGAGATATCATGCGCGCCATGCACCGGCCGGCCGGTGAATTCCCGCACCAGGATATCCACCACCGCCAGCCCGGCGACCAGCAGAAGAAACAATGCCCCCAGGGCGGCGATCATGCGAAGGGCGCGTTTCAGCACCAGTTCGATCCGGTCCACGGTGGTCCTCCCGGTCTCAGAATCCGGGGACGGCGATGATCCCGCCGCCCCCAACATGCGGCTCAGCGGCTGCGGATGTCATCCAGCTTGGCGCGGTAGGCATCCAGCAACCCGTCAGAGGCGGCGGCGCCGACCTGGTCGACCACCGGTTGCACGGCCTCGGTGATGCGGGCGCGGTCGGCCGCGTCGGGGATCACCACATTGTGGTCGGGATCTTCCGTCCAGGCGGTCATGTTGGCCTCGATCGCGGCGGTATAGCTGGCGACCTGACGGTCGACGATGAACTGCCGGCTTTCGGCCAGCGCGGTCTTGGCGCTGTCCGGCAGCTCCTCGTAGACATCCTTGTTCAGGATGATGGCAAAGACCAGCACGCCCATCTCGGCATCGTAATGATGCGGCGCGACATCGGCGACGCGGAACGTCTTGGCGACGGAGGCGTCGGCGACGGCGCCGTCAATCAGGCCCCGGTCGATGTTCTCGGCCATCTCCAGCGCCGACATGTTCTGCGGCACGCCGCCCAGGGCATCCACGACGGCGGTCTGGATCTGGCCCGCGACGCGCAGCTTGCGGTCCTTGATGGCGGCGAAATCCGCCAGCGGCTCCTTGGTGTGGAGCATGTAGCCGCCGGAGGTATACAGCGCGACGACATGGTAATCCTGGTAGCCGCGCAGCTTGCCCTCCTCGTAGAGTTCCAGCACGGCCTGGGAGCCTTCGGCGGTGGTGCGGGCCAGTCCGGGCAGTTCGAAGATGTCGAAATCGGGGTAGACGCCGGGGGTGTAGGACGGGACCGTCAGGGTCATGTCCGCCACGCCGTTGGCCACCAGATCGGCCTGGGTGAAGGGGTTGCGGCCCAGCGTTCCACCGGCGAACATCTTGATGGAAACGTCATCGTCGGCCACCTGTTCGTTGAACCAGTCGACCCAGGGCTGGTAGACCTGCTGGATTGTCGGCGACGAGGCCGGAATGAACACGGCAAAAGCCAGCTCCTTGGCCTGTGCGGTGGTGGCCGAAATGGCCAGAGCGGTGCCGAGGGCGATGCCCCCGAGTTTCTTGAAATACATCCCTGTCATCTCCTCCGTTAGGGGTGCGGCGTCCTCCACGCCGGTGCCGTCCTTGGTCTGTGCCGCGCGACTGACGACGGGTCGCGCGGCCTGGTCCGGTCCGTGCCGGTTACCCGGCGGCGGCGGTCGTCTCTTCTGCCAGCCGGCGGATCAGCGCCTTGCGATCCAGCTTGGCCAGCGGCGTGCGGGGCAGGGCCTCCAGCGTGATCAGCCGTTCGGGCCACTTGTACCGGGCCAGCCCCTGCGCGTCGCAATGGGCGATCACCTCGGACAGGGTGACCGCGCCGCGCCCCTCCGGCACGACGAAGACGCAGACCTTTTCCCCCAGCCGGGGATCGGCATAGGGGGCGACGGCAGCTTCGCGGATGGCGGGCATGGCGGCGATGGCGTTGTCCAGCTCCACCGGGGAAATCTTGACCCCGCCGCGCACGATCAGCTCCCGCGCGCGGGCATGGAACCGGATCAGCGTGCCGCAATCGGAAATCTCGAACAGGTCGGCGGTGGCGAAATAGCCCTGCGCGTCGAACTTGCCGCGGTCGAACTGCACGCCGCTGGCGTCGCGTCGGTAATAGCCGGGCATCAGGGCGGGCCCTTCGATCCACATTTCCCCGATCTCGCCGGGGCGGGTGACCGGGGCGCCGTCGCTGTCGCGCAGGCGGAACCGCCCGCCATTTGCGGTGCGCCGCCCGGTACCCTCGGGCCAGTTCACGTCGCCGTCGCGGGGAAAGAACCGCGCCCGTTTGCGCGGGTCGACCACCCGATCACCGGAGGCGCACATCTGCGCCCCCTCGTTGGAGCCGAAGAAGTTCAGCACCTGCACGTCGAACCGATCCCGGAAGAAGCCGAAGACCTCCGGGTCCGGCGGTGCCGATCCGGTGCCGATGGCGCGCAGCCGCAACAGCGCGGGGCGCAGGGCGGGATCATCGGCACGGTCGCGCAGATCGACCAGAAGGGCAGGGGCCACCATGGTGTAGGTCACGTCCTCCTGCGCCAGCTGCTTCAGGAAGGTGTCCAGGTGGAACGGATGATGCAGGATCATCGCGCCGGCGGTGCGCATCCAGCACATCATCAGCCCGCCCATCGCCGCCGCGTTCACAAAGGGAAACGGCGCCAGGATATTGCCGCCGTCGGGCAGGTCCAGGATACGCCAGGCGCCCAGGCTGCTGGCCATCATGTTGTTGTGGGTCTTGGGCACCGCCTTTGGCGCGCCCTCGGTGCCGGAGGTCCAGAAGACCGCATACAGATCATCGGCCGACCCCTGATGCGCCGGTGCCACGGCCCGCTGCACGCCGTCGTCGAGCCGGACCACGCCATCCGGCAGGTCCGGCCCGAGACCCAGCCGACGCACTGCGGACGGGAGGGCCGCGAGCCGTTCGGCATAGAAGGGCCGCCCGGACACCATGCCGGGGGCCACGTAGGCGTCGAAATCCGCGATCCGCGCGCTGGCCGCCAGCTCGGCCGATCGATGCGCCAGCGAAATCGGCGACAGGATTGCCCCGATCCGCGCCAGCGCCAGATACAGCAGCACCAGCTCCGCCACGTTGGGATATTGCACCGCAACCAGCGATCCGGCACCCAGCCCCTGGGCGCGCAGGGCCTCGGCCAGCTGGTCGACTTCTTCCTGCATCCGGGCGTAGGTCAGCCGGCGCGGGGCGCCACCCACCAGCGCGGTGCGGTTGGGCGGGTCGATCAGGCCGGGACGGTCGGGCACACGGGCGGCTGTGGCGGCAAACATTGCGTGGATCGTCACTTCGCCCCAATGGCCGCTGTCACGGTGGCGGGCACGGTCGGCGGCGGAAAAGGGGCTCATGCGATCACCTGTTTCATCCGGGCGCGGGCGGCGTCGTATTCGCGGGCGAACCGGGCCACGATGTCGGCGGCGGGCTCCACCCGGTCGATGCGGCCGACGCCCTGACCGGCGCCCCAGATGCCGGACCATGGCTTGACCGCCTCGTCCTTGCGGCCGGTAAAGTTCATCTTGGCCACCTTGAATTCCAGCTCGGCCGGGTCCAGCCCCTGCCGCAACATCGACGGTTTCAACATGCTGGCCCGCGCGCCGGTAAACGCCCGCGTGATCATCAGGTCGCCCGCCGTGCTGTCCACCAGCATCTGGCGATAGGCGTCCTCGGCCATGGTTTCGGCGGCGGGAATGAAGGACGTGCCGACATAGCCGAAATCGGCGCCCAGCGTCTGCGCGGCCAGGATCGCGTCGCCGGTGGCGATGCCGCCGCCCAGACAGATGTAGCCGTCAAAGAACCGCCGTACCCGTTCCACGAAGACCAGCGGGCTCAGCTCTCCGGTATGGCCCCCGGCCCCGGCGCAGACCAGCACCAGCCCGTCCACCCCGGCATCGGCGGCCTTGCGCGCCAGGTCTTCGGTGATGACATCGGCAAAGACCAGCCCGCCATAGCCCTGCACCGTGGGGATCACCGGGCGCGGGCTGCCCAGGGCGGTGATGACGATGGGCGGCTGATGTTCGGCGACCTGCTCCAGGTCGGTGGGCAGGCGCGGGCTGGTGGAATGGGTCACCATGTTCAGCGCCCAGGGCGCGACGGGCCAATCTTCGGTCGTGGGCGCGGCCAGCCCGGCATTTACTTGCGCCATCCATTGCCCCAGCTCGGCGCTGCTGCGCAGGTTCGGCGCGGGAAAGGTGCCGACCATGCCGGCGCGGCTGCTGGCGATCACCAGCTCCGGGGTGGAGACCAGGAACATCGGCGCGACAAAGGCCGGCACGCGCAGCTGGCGCAGGCGGTCGGCGACGGGGGGCAGGGCAGTCAGGGTATCGGGGCTCATGTCGCGGGCGCCTTCTGCGGCAGGGTGTCAATAAATGCGGTCAGGTGCCCGGCCAGCGCCTCGGGCGCCTCCAGCGGAGGCATGTGCCCGGCGCCGGGGATCTCGTGGAATTGCGCGTTGGGCAGGGCCTTGGCCAGGGCGCGGCCGGTGGCGGGCGGGGTCACGCAATCCAGCGCGCCTGTCAGAACCAGCGCGGGGCAGCCGATGCCGGGCAGGGCGTCGGTCTGATCGGGCCGGGTGGCCAGCGCCGTCTGGTGCGCGGCAAAGGTGTCGAGCCCGACATCATGTGCCATCGCCTGCATCACCGCGCCCAGATCGGCGCGCGCGCGGTTGTCGGGCGCCAGCAGCGTCTGCACCTGCCCCTGGGCCAGCGCGTCCAGCCCCTTGCGGCGGGCCCAATCCACCGTCTTGGCGCGCATTGCGGCGGCCTGCGGCGTGTCGGCGGCGGCGCTGGCGCTGACCAGGACCAGCCCGGCGATGCGTTCCGGCATCCGCAGCGCCACGGCCAGTGCCAGGTAGGCGCCCATAGAATGGCCCAGCAGCACCGTGCGCGGCTGCATGCCAGCGGCCAGACCAGCGGCAAGGCGGGCGAAGTCGTCATCCGCTGCCGGCTGTGCGACGGCAACGGCCCGGCCCATCCGCGCGGCAAGCCGGTCAAACACGGTGCCGGTGCTCATCAGGCCGGGGATGCAGGTCAGTCGAGTCATGATTCGCTTTCGTGGTATCGTTTCTAGACCATACGGGAAAATTGCCTTCGGTAAACATAAAATATCGGAACGAAATTCTGACCCACGGAATGATCTGTTTCATTTAGCACGGCGAGCCCTTGAAAAATGAACCGATTGCGGTCGGATTCTGCCTGAGAAGAAGCCTGACACAGAAGGATTGCGCCATCCCGTTGGAAGATGTAGTCTAGGTAAATAACCATCCCGCCGCAGGAGGCCCCATGTCTGACGATCACACCCCCCTGGCCGTGACCAAGGCCAATGTGCGCATGTTCGCCCCCGACGGCAGTCCGCCGCCCGACGCGCCTGACTGGATCTGGAACTACGATCACCCCTACCTGCACGGCGCCTTTGCCCCGGCGGATGCGGAATACGAGACCGAAGATCTGGAAGTCGAAGGCGAGATCCCCGCCGATCTGTGTGGGGCCTACGTGATGAACGGCCCCTCGCAGCGGTTCGAGCCGGTAAACCACAAGTACCATTATTACGATGGCGATGCGCAGCTGCGGGCGATCTATTTCCGCGACGGGCGCGCAACCTTTCGGCAGCGATACCTCCGCAACGGGGCTTTCATCGTCGAGGACAAGGCCGGAAAGGCGATCTGGCCCGGCATCGCGGGCCCCTATGACTTTCGCCTGCCCGGATCGCCGATCAAGGATGTCTCGAACACCGATGTCATCTTCTACCGGGGCAGCCTGCTGTCGCTGTGGCACATGTCCGGCGATCCCTATCGCGTCGATCCCGAGACGCTGGAAACCACGGGCCGGGAGACTCTGGGCGGGCAGCTGTCGCATTCCCTGTCGGCGCATTCCAAAACCGATCCGATCACCGGAGAGCTGTTCTTCTTCAATTACCAGGACGAGCCGCCCTACATGAGCTACGGCATGGCCGATGCGCAGGGGCAGCTGAAATTCGATATCGACATCGACCTGTCCGGTCCCCGGTCGCCGCATGACATGGGCCTGACCGAGAATTACGCCATCCTGCACGATCTGCCCTTCTATCACGACGTGGACATCCTGAAGACCCACGGTCGCCGGGTCATGGGCTTCCATCGGGATCAGCCCGCGCGGTTCGGCCTGATCGACCGGTTCGGCCGGTCGGACAAGGTGCAGTGGTTCGAGGCCGAGGCCTGCTACATCCTGCATATCTCCAACTCCTGGGAGGAAGGCGATTGGGTCCACATGATCGGCTGCCGTCAGGAAGACCCGATGCCGCAGAAGGACGGGCGGGATCATCACCTGGCGTCAATGATGGCCTATCGCCGGCGCAGCCATGTGCTGTATCGCTGGTCGTTCAACACCCGCACCGGCGTCACGCGCGAAGGCATGATCGACGAGCGGAACACCGAATTCCCCACCGTGAACACCCATATGCTGGGCCGCAAGACGCGCTACAGCTTCAACCAGATCATCCCGGTGCCGCAGGACGGCACGCTGGAAGGCCGGTGCCAGACCTTCAACGGCCTGCTGCGCTATGATCTGGAGACGGGAGAGACGCAGCGCTACGATTACGGCGACGGCGTCTATGGGTCCGAAGCGCCGGTGGCGGCGGCCCAGGGCGCAGGCCAGGGCACGGACGAGACCCGCGCCTACCCGGTGATCTTCACCACCGACAGCAACACATGGGAAAGCCATTGCCTGATCTTCGACGCGTCGGACATCACCCGACCGATCGCACGGGTGAAGATCCCGCGCCGGATCTCCATCGGGTTCCACACCACCTGGGTGGATGGCAAAGACCTGTGGGCGGCCTGATCATCGACGGTGACTTGAAAACCTCCGGCGCGGGCGGCAATGCTGCGGGCATGACACTGGACCCTGCCGTGCCGGACGCAACGCTCGGCCCTCTTTCGACGTCGTTGCGTCGGGCGCTCGCCATTCTCGGCGATCCCTGGACCATGCTGATCCTGAAGGAATCCTTCAACGGCACGCGCCGGTTCGGGGACTTCCGGCGCAATCTGAACATCCCCAAGCAGACATTGTCGCTGCGGCTGGCGGCGCTGTGTCAACATCAGATGCTGCACCGGCGCTACCTGAACGCCAATGCGGGCACGGTTCTTTATGTGCCGACGGCCAAGACATTCGATCTGGCCGATGCGATGTATTCGATCTGGCTGTGGCACCGGGCCAACCCCGGTCCGGTCGATGCGCTGCCATTTGATCTGGTGCATGTGCCCTGTGGCCATGTGTTGCGTGCGACCTATCGCTGTACGGATTGCCACGGCCCGGTCACTGGCGCGGCGCTGGAGGTGCGGCGCACCGATCCGCCGCAGCACGACACCGCGCCGCGCCCCCGCCTGGCCCGGCGCAACGATGCCGCCATTACTGCCGCGCAGACCGATGGCGGGGCGCTGATCGCGGCGTCCCTTGTCGGGGATATCGCCTGCAACGAGGTGCTTTATGCGCTGGCGCAGGGGCCGCGCCACCTGCTGGCGCTGTCGCGGGATTTGCAGATTGGCCAAATCGTCCTGCGCGACCGGCTGAACAAGTTGCTGGACCTCGGTTTGGTGGAGGAGCGGAAGGAGGGCCGGATGTCGGTCTTTGCCCCTTTGAAACGGGCGGAGGATTTCCTGCCCCTGATCCTGTCCATCGCCGCCTGGGGCGACCGCTGGTGCAATGGCGATGCGCCGCCGCCGGAGATCCGCCTGCATGATTGCGGCGCGCTGCTGAATGCGCGCTACAGCTGCGATCATTGCGACGGCTGGGTCGGGCATGGCACCATCCGCGTGGTCCCCCGCGAGGCCAGGCCATGAGCCCGCCCAACCTTCTGCACGAACACGACCTGTCGGACCCGAAATTCGTCAGCGCGCTGGCGCGGGGCCTGGGTGTGCTGCGCGCCTTTCGCCGGTCCGATACCACGCTGGGCAACCAGGCGCTGGCCAGCCGCACGGGTCTGCCCAAGGCGACGGTGTCGCGGCTGACCTACACGCTGTGCAAGCTGGGGTACCTTGCCCAGGTGGAGACCTCGGGCGAGTATCGGCTGGCGGCGGGCGCAATGACCCTGGGCCTGAGCGCGGTGGCCGCCACCGACCTGCATGATCGCGCGATGATGGAGCTGGAAATCCTGTGCCGGTCCGACAATGCCAATGTGGCGGCGGGCCTCGGCGAGCGGCACGACCTGTCGATGATCTACCTGGCCACCTATCGCAAGCCGCGCGCGCTGGCGCTGAATTTCACTCTGGGCGGGGAAGTGCCGCTGTTTGCCACCTCCATCGGGCGGGCGGCGATCATGACCCAGCCGGAGGATCGGCAGGATGCCCTGCTGGCGCGCGCCCGCGACCGCGCCCGGCCGGAATGGCGCGACCGGCTGGCCGGCTGGCTGGACAAGGCGCGGGAGGATTACGCGCGCTACGGCTTCTGCACCTCCTTCGGCGATTGGCGGGAGGAAATCCACGGCATCGCCGCCCCCGTCACCCTGCCGGACAAGACCCGGTCGCTGGCGATCAATGTCGGCGGGCTGAGCTTCTTCAACCCGGCGGAGGAGCTGATGCGCGACCACGGCGACCGCCTGTTGCAGGCCGCCGCGAACCTGTCCCTGAAACTGCGAGACGATGATGACAGCTGACCCCGCCACCCGGTTCCGCCCCGCCTATCCGTTCCAATCCCTGCTGGGGTTCCGCAAGACCGCGTTCCGCGAGGGGTACGCCGCCTTCGAACTGGCGCTGGAGGAGGCGCATATGAACCGCGCGGGCATCCCGCATGGCGGTGTCTATTCCGCCCTGCTGGACAGCGCGTTGGGCGCCGCCGGGTGCTATATCGGGCAGGACAACGATTTTCGCGCGGCGGTGACGCTGAACCTGAACGTCAGCTTTCTGGCAGCACCAGGGGATCGCCTGCTGATCGCCGAGGGGCGCGTGGTCGGCGGCGGGCGCAAGATCTACTTCTCCGAGGGGGAAGTCCGCGACGGCGCAGGCACATCCGTGGCGCGCGCCACCGGCACCTTTCGCCTGATGGGGCAGGGGTAGGGCACAGCGCCCCGCCCCTGCCGGGCCTTACAGCCGGTAGATCCGCGCGGCCGTGTCATGGAAGATCGCGGCGCGGTCGGCGGGGGGCATCCCCTCGGTGGCTTCAAGGTGGGCGGCCAGCAGCGCGTCGTAACTGGTCCACAGCTTTTCAATCGGGAAGTTGGAGCCCCACATGCAGCGCTGCGCCCCGAAGATCGCCACCGTTTCGTGCACGATGCGGGCGATCAGATCCGCATCCAGGCGGTGCACGAAGGTGCCGAAGGCCGACAGTTTCGTCACCACGTTGGGCTGGTCGGCCAGCCGCCGCATCCCCGCGCCCCAGCCGGACCAGCCGGCATCGGTCAGATCTTCCGGCATCCCGGCATGTTGCAGCACAAAGGTCACGTCGGGACAGGCCGCCGCCAGTTCTGCCGCGCCTTCCATCTGGCTGGCAAAGACTTGCAGGTCGAAGCTCCAGCCATGGTCGGCCAGCTTGCGAATATTGCGCCGCACTTGCGGCTGCGCGCACAGGTCGGGCGTCGCCGCAAAGCGGTAAAGCGGTGTCTCGTGCCAGTGGAACTGCTGCCGGATGCCGCGCATCCGCCCGTAGCGCGCCAGCCGGTCCAGCTGTGGCCCTGCGTCTTCGGCGGTCATGTCGGCATAGCCCACGATGCCATGCGGCCAGCCGGTACGGTCGGCGGTCTCCTGGACCCAACGGGTTTCCTCCTCGAACAGGTGTTCGGGCCAGTTGGCCTGAACGTAGACGGATTTCACCACATCGCAGCCGGCGATGTCGGCGCGATATTCCTCGATCGGGTAGTCGCGGCGCAGCGGCTCGTAGGGGCCGAAGATGCGCGGCTGCATCGGCCCCTGTAGCCAGGCGAGGTCCGCCTGGCGCCAGATGTGGTGGTGGCTGTCGATGATCTGCATGGCGCGGGCTCCTCTCCCTGGTGTGCCGGATCAGGCGTCCTGAACCTGCTGGCGTTGCCGGCCCAGGCCCTGCACGGTCAGCTCCATGACATCGCCGGCCTTCAGGAACACCTGCGGCGACAGGCCCATGCCCACGCCGGAGGGCGTGCCGGTGGTGATGACGTCGCCCGGATCCAGCCGCATGAACTGCGAAGCAAAGGCGATGATCTCGTCCACTGCGAAGATCATGTCCGAGGTCGAACCGTTCTGCATCACCTGACCGTTCAGCGACAGCGACAGGTCCAGCGCCTGCGGGTCCGGCACCTCGTCCGCGGTAACAAGCCAGGGGCCCAGCGGACCAAAGGTCGGGGCGCTTTTGCCCTTGACCCACTGGCCGGTGCCTTCCGCCTGCCAGGCCCGTTCCGAGACATCGTTGCACACCGCGTAGCCCGCCACATACGACAGCGCATCCGCGCGGGAGACATTGTGCGCCGCGCGGCCGATGATGATTGCCAGCTCGACCTCCCAATCCAGTTTCTGCGAAGTGGCCGGACGCAGGACCGGGTCGTTCGGGCCGCTCAGGCTGTTGGGGGCCTTGTTGAACAGGATCGGCTCTGCCGGGGCGGGCTGGCCGGATTCACGGGCGTGTTCGGCGTAGTTCAGCCCCACCGCCAGGAAATTCCCAACCCGGGCCAGCGGCGCGCCCAACCGGACGTCGCCCGGCACTTCGGGCAGGCTGTCGGTGTCGATGCCGCGCAGCGTCTCCAGCGCGTCGAGGGACACGCCCGCCCCTTCGAAATCGGCGACGCGGCCGGACAGGTCACGCAGCACGCCGCCAGTATCCAGAAGACCGGGACGTTCGTTGCCTTGGGGGCCAAATCGGACAAGTTTCATAGTCAGGTTCCTGTAGTACGATCAGATTGGATCAGAGAAGCATCAGCGACAGATGCGGCACGAAGATCAACAGCAGCAGCACCGCCATCAGCGCCACGACAAAGGGCGCGACGCCCAGGGAAACCTCTTTCATCGTGGTGCCGGAGATCCCGGCGATGACAAAGAGGTTCAGCCCGATGGGCGGCGTGACGGCGGCGATCTCGATGTTCAGCACCAGTACGATGGCGAAATGGATCGGGTCGATGCCCAGCACCTGGACCGAGGGCAGCAGCAGCGGCGCCACCACGGTCAGCAGGGTGAACCCGTCAAGGAAACAGCCCAGTACGATCAGCATCAGGCTGGCCAGCAGCAGAAATCCCATCGGATGCAGGTTCAGCGCGTCGATGGCGCCGACGATGGTCTGGGGAATGCCGACCAGCGTGGCCAGCATCCCGATGAACAGCGCCCCCGACAGGATGAACAGGATCGATCCGGTGCCGCGCGCGCTGTCCACGAAAATGGCGGGCAGGTCGCGCCACCCGATGGAGCGATAGACCACCATGCCCACGAACAGCCCGTAGACGACGGACAGCGCCGCGGCCTCTGTCGGGGTGGTGGTGCCTGTGTAGATCCCGCCCAGCACGATGGCGGGCATGGCCAGCGCCGGCCCGGCGGTCAGCAGGCTGCGGCCCACGGCGGTCCAGGAAAACGGTTCGGTGCGCAGCCCGTAGCCATGGCGGAACGCGATGGTGAAGGCCACCGCCCCGATCGCCACGGCCGAGACAAGGCCTGGCACCACCCCGGCCAGGAACAGCGACTTGACCGATTGCTGCGACAGCTCGGCAAAGATCACCATGGCGACAGAGGGCGGGATCAGGATGCCCAGCGTGCCGCCCGCCGCCATCAGCCCGGCGGTGTATTGGCGTGGATAGCCCAGCCCCTCCATGGTGGGGATCATGGTGCGGCCCAATGCGGCGGCGGAGGCAACGGAAGATCCCGTCATCGCGCCAAATATCGCGGAGGCCCCGCTGGCCCCGATGGAGGCGCCGCCGGGGACGCTGCCCACCAGGCTTTGCATCAGGTCGAAGAGATAGCGCGCAAAGCCCGAGCGCAGCATGATGTTGCCCGCCAGAATGAAGAACGGCACCGCCAGCAGCACGAAGCTGTCCAGCCCCGAATAGACCGATTGCGCGATCTGGGTGAGAGAGGTCGCGCCGGTGGCCAGCACGAAGATCAGCCCGGACAGCCACAGGGCAAAGCCGACAGGCACGCCCAGGGCCAGGAAGACCAGGATAAGACAGACAAGAAGCGCGGACATTCAGGTTCCTTGCGGATCGGTAGCGGCGCCGGATCGGGCGCCCAGAAGGCGCAGCAGCAGCCGCAGGGAAATCAGGGCAAAGCCCACGGGAACGATCAGTTGGGCCACCCAGACCGGAAACGGTAGGTCCGAATGCGCGAAGCTGAGATTGAAGCGCATGGATTCCCGCACGAAAACCACGCCCAGCCAGGTCGCCGTCAGCGCGAAGGCCAGGCACAGCAGGTCGGACAGCCAGACCACCGCGCCTTGCAGCCGGTCGGGCAGGGCGGTGACGATGAATTCCACCCGGATATGCCCGTTGCTGCGCGTCAGCCCCACCGCGCTGATGTAGACCAGCGAAATCAGCAGCACCCGCGACATCTCCTCCGCCCAGGGGAGGGACGACCCGAACAGGGTTCGGGCCGTCATCTCGTAGCTGACCAGCCCGAACACCGCCGCGAGATTGAGGGCGGCGAGGCCATCCTCTGCCCTGGCGAGAGCGGTGCTGATCCGACGCAGGATCATTCGTGGTAGCCTTTCAGCTCGTCCATCAGCTCCACCCCGATCTGATCTTCGAACTGGGTCCAGACCGGTTGCGTGGCCGCCATCCAGGTGGCGCGCTCCTCATCTGTCGGCATGTGCACGGCGACACCGGCGGCGCGCAGATCCTCCAGTGCCTTGTCCGAGGCCGCTTCGGCCAGCGCCCGGTGATCGGCGGCAACCTCGCGCGCCGTCTCCTGAATGATGTCACGCAGATCGGCGTCCAGACCGTTCCACCATTCGGTATTCACCGTCCAGGGATAGAAGGCCATGTAATAGGAGGCATAGGTGACATGCCGGATGCTTTCGTCCCATTTGTAGATGGTGAAACTGTCCGTCGGCACGTTCAGCCCGTCGATCACGCCCTGCTGGATGGCCGGAGAGATCTCGCCGAAGTTGATCGACACCGGCGTCGCGTCCAGCAATTGCAGCATCGCCAGGTTGACCTTGCCCAGGCCGCGGAACTTCAGCCCGGCGAAGTCCTCCGGCGCGACCAGCGCGGTTTCGCGGCTGCCCGGCACCAGGTAGTCGAACGGCAGGATGCCGATGACGGTTACGCCCTTTTCCTCGGCCTCGGCATAGACCCGTTCAAAGAACCGGTCGTCGATCGCGTTGTAGAACGCCTGTTTCGTCGGAAAGGCATAGGGCAGCTCCGAGACGGCGGCACGGGGCGTCAGGGCGCTCCAGTAGGCGGAGATCAGGGTGGTCATCTCCGCATCGCCACGCAGGATCGCCTGCACCAGATCCAGCCCGCGATACAGGCTGCCACTGGGGAAGAACTTCACCTCGATCCGCCCGTCGGAGCGTTCCTCCACCAGCCGTTTGAATTCCTTGTTCGCCGCGCCCGGTGTGATTTCCAACGAATATTCGACCGGAAACCGGATCGTGACATCCTGCGCCGCAACGGGTGCGGACAGCAGCGACAGGCCCATGGCCATGCTCAGACAAAACCCCTTCATATCCCCTCCTCCAAAGATAAATCGGTTGCACATTGCCTCGTGATGTAGGCATTATCGTCGAAACTAGTCAAGACTTTCGAAAATTTGGTGGATAAACGAAGGTGAGCAGAAGCGAACAGGCGTGGGAAATCGTGCGGGACGCCATCCTGTCGGGCAAACTGGCACCCGGCATGGCGTTGAAGGCGACGGATTTGCAGGAACTCTGCGGGATGAGCGTCTCGCCGGTACGAGAAGCCCTGTCACGGCTGGTCGCCACCGGGTTGGTGACGGCAGAGCATAACCGGGGCTACCGGGTCAGCCGGGTCAGCCGCGATGATCTGGACGATCTGGTGGCGACGCGCATCCGGCTGGAATCCTGGGCGCTGGAGCAATCGATTCGCCACGGTGACGAGATGTGGGAGGCGCGGATCCTCTCTGCCCTGCATGTGCTGGACCGGCTGCCGCGCCGCCAGCCAGAGGATCAGACCCTGTTCGACCGGCAATGGGAAACCCGCCATGTCGATTATCACCAGGCGCTGATCTCCGCCTGCGGATCCCCGATCACCCTGACCTTCTGCGACACGCTGCGCGACCAGAACGATCGCTATCGCCGCCTGTCCCTGGCGGTCGAGGGTGAGGGCCGCAATGCGGAGCAGGAGCATCGCGACATCGCCGAAGCTGCCATCGGCCGGGACGCCCCGCGTGCCATCGCGGCGCTGACCTCGCATTATTCCCTGACCGCGCAATTCCTGCGCGACCGGGTGTTCCAGGCCGGGTAGCGCGGGGCTGCTGGCAGATCAGGACGGCGCCGGGGTCAGGCCGCGGATCAGCTGGTCCAGATCTTCGGCGCGGGCGGGTTTCAGGCGCAGTACCAGCCCGGCGGCGGCGCAGCGGGCGGCAACATCAGGGGTGGAATTCGCGGTCAGCACGCAGATCGGAACATCGGGCAGGACGGTACGGATCTCCGCCAGGCAATCCAGCGCGGTCAGCCCGCGCCCCAGCTGGAAATCCAGGATGATGGCGTCGGGTTGCACCTCCGCCTCCGCCAGCAGGGCCAGCCCCTCCGCGACGCTTGCGGTGGTCATGACGTGGTGGCCCTTGCCGGTCAGCGCGTAATCCAGCGCCTCGCGGATCGCGGCATCGTCATCCACGGCCAGCACAAGCCGCCCGGCGCCCGGCATCTGTGGCACGGCGAGGGCCGGGTTCTGCGGCGGGGCATGGACCGGGCGGGCGCGGGCGCGCGGCACGGAAACGGAGAAACACGACCCCCGCCCCACGACCGAGCGCAGCGTCAGCGGATGGCCAAGCGCGCCACAGGCCCGGTCCACGATTGTCAGCCCCAGGCCCAGCCCTTCACTGCTGCTGTGGCGGTGGTCCAGACGCTGGAATTCCTCGAAGATCACGCTTTGCGCATCCTCGGGGATGCCGGGGCCGGTGTCGCAGACATCAATCCGCAGCATCGGCCCGCGCCGTCGCACCCCCACCAGCACCCGCCCGGTGGCGGTATAGCGGATGGCATTTCCGATCAGATTCTGGATGATCCGCCGCAGGTAGGTCGGGTCCGACAGGCCCCAATCGGTGCAGGGCAGCACCCGCAGGCCGATCCCCTTGCGCGCGGCAAGGGGCTGGAACTCTCCGTCCAGCCGGGTCAGCAGCGCGCCCAGGGATACGGGCCGGATGTCGAAACTGTCGCGCAAAGTCTCCAGCTTGGACATTTCAAGCAGCGCGCCGATCATGTCCTCGACGCTGTCCAGCGCGCTTGAGATCTTGCCCAGCACCTCCACCCCCGTGGCGGGATCGCGCACTGCCCCGGAGGCCAGAGAGGAGACAAAAAGCCGGGCCGCCGACAGCGGTTGCAGCAGGTCGTGACTGGCCGCCGCGACGAAACGTGAGCGGCTGGCATTGGCGCGTTCCGCCGCGCTCAGCGCGTCCTCCAGCTCTAGCGTGCGGTCCATGACCCGGCGTTCCAGCGTCTCCTTGGCGCGCAACAGGTCCAGCGCGGCCTGCCGTTCCGAGGTGATATCGGTAAAGGAGATGACCCGCCCGCCGCCGGGCATCCCGCGCGCGTTGACCTTCAGCGCGGTGGCCGGCAGGCGGGTCATGTCGAACACCAGCGGCGGGCGGGCGTCGCTTGCCATCCATTGGTCCAGCCGGTCGGCGGCGGCAGCGCCGGCGTCGGGGGCGTCGGGGGCGACACCGCGCAGGTGGTCCAGCAGCATGGCGGCGGGGGCGCCCCGCCGCAGCCGGGTCAACGGCAGGCCCAGCAGCTCCGACAGCCGCGCGTTCCAGCCGATCAGCGTGGCCTGCGCGTCCAGCACGGCAACCCCCTGGTCCAGATGTTCCAGCGTGGCGGCGATCAGGCGGGACTGGTTGTCCAGAATTCGCGACCGTTCGCGCCGTTCGATGCGCATGATGTCGGTGACGTCGGTTTGCAGGATCACCGTCTGGCCGGCGGCGGTGCGGTGTTCGCTGACCTGCACCCAACGGTCGCCGGTGATCGCGATGTTGAACACGACATGTTCTTCCAGGTGACGCTGGCGCCGCCGCTCGGCCCAGTTCAGTGCGCGGGTGCCTGGCGGCAGGTCGATGAACCGCGACCGGCTGGCGTGGTCGATATAGTCGTGGAACCGCAGTCCCGGTTTCAGATGGGCGCGGATGTCGGGCATGAACATGCCGAAGCGGCTGTTGCACAGGACCAGCCGGTCATCTGCATCGAACAATCCGAACCCCTCGCGGATCGTTTCGATCGCGTTGGTCAGGGTCTGGCGGGCGCCGTCGGCCTCGCGCATCGCGGCGGACAGCTGGGCGTTGGATTCGTTGAGAAGGTTCAGCGCCTCCTCCAGCTCTCCGGTGCGGGAGCGGACCTGGTCCTCCAGCATCACGGCGCGTTGGAACTGCTCGTAGGCGGCGGCGTCGTCATTGGTGAACTGCTCCACCCGGCGGATCAGAACCTCGGTGATCTTCAGCAGTTTCTCGTTCTGCCGCTCCAGCGTGTCGGCCTCGTTCACCAGCTGGATCACCATCGCGCGGGCCGCTCCGGCGGGTAAAGGGCCAGGCCCGTCATCGTCTGGTTCACATGCATCCCGCCCATCTGTTCGCCATAGGTGGAAAAGCCCACCACCCCGTGATCGCGCAGCACGGCAGAGACGGCGTGCATCTGCTGTTTCTCCTGCGCCTCCATGCGCCGCAGGATACAATCGCAGGCCAGGATCGTGTCCGGCGGACCATCGTCGCGCAGCGCGGACAGCTCCCGATCCAGGTGGGTGGCCATGTGGGCGGGGGTGGCCAGCGACAGCACCAGCCCCTCCTCGATGGCGGAGAAGAAGACCAGCGCGCCGTCCTTTCCGACCTTCTGGATCGCGCGCACCTGGTGCTGGCCGCCGAACCGCACGGCGACGGGATGGGCGGCAAAGGTGAAGGTGTCCAGCTGTTCGGGATCCTTGCCCAGCAGGCGCGCATATTCGCGCGCCGCCGGTTCGGCGTTGATCTCGTGCACCAGCCTGCGGCTGGGGTCGGCGCTGGTGACGACGACGCGCTGATCCGTGGGCGTCAGGTGGTTGATGGAGAACACCCGCACCCGGCACCGCGTCCGCACGGAGGTCAGGACCGCTGCGTCGCGATGCACCACCCCGTCCATGGCGACGGCGGTCCATTCGAACCGCGTGCCATCCCCGGCAGAGCCGCCGAACATCTGCACCGGGCCAAGCGCATCGGCACAGGCGGCGGCGACGCGGTCCTCCATCAGGGTCATGCCGTCCACCAGCAACAGTCCGAATTCGCCGCGCCAGTCGGGGCGGGTGGCGGCGAGCCGGGCACGGCGGCGGATCATGTCTGCGATCAGCGCCTGCCGGTCCAGATCGCGCAATCCGCGCAGCAGCACCGGTTCGGCGATGAAATCGGCGGCGGGGAAACCCACGGCGACGATCCGTCCCTCGGCATAGCCGTCGCCCGCGATCTCTCCGCCCGTGGTGCAGCCGATGGTGCGGCAGCCGGGAAACAGCGAATCCGCCTGCCGCATGGTGGCGGCGAAATCGGTGAGGGGAGAGACGAAGAACACCACCAGTGCCATGTCGCGCCCGGCAAAGGCGCGGGCGATCTGGGGCAACCCGTCGGGATCGGTGCAATCCGCGGCATGGGTCAGCACGTGGCGCGCGGCAGCAGTCGCTGTGACGGTCGGTCCGGCACCGGCATGCATGGTCACTCATCCTTCCCTGCGGTCAGGTGCGGAGGATGGCCCTGTCTCAGCCGTCTTGCAACAGGTTCCCGAAATTCGCCCGCTGCGCGATCAGGACGGCCTGGGTCCGGCTTTGCACGCCCAGCTTGCGCATGATGGCGGTGATATGGGCCTTTACCGTTGCCTCCGCGATGGTCAGGTCATGGGCGATCTGCTTGTTCAGCTTGCCCTCGCAGATCAGTTCCAGGATCTTCATCTGCTGGCGCGTCAATTGTGCCAGACGTTCAACGGCGGTTTCGCGTTCGGTGCCGGCCTCGTCGGGGGCGGCGTCGGTGCCGATCTCGTCGGGTAGATAGACCTGTCCGTCGGCGATGGTCTGAAACGCCTGCTGGAAGACCTCGCGGGGGGAATGCTTGGGCACGAAACCGGCCGCCCCGGCCGCGATCGCGGCGCGCATCACCGACGCCTCGGACAGGGACGAGACGACAATCACCGGCACCCGGCCCGCCGCCTGTTTCAGCCGGATCAACCCGTCCAGCCCCGATACGTCCGGCAGGTTCAGGTCCAGCAGGATGACATCATGGCCGGGATCGGCCTCAACCTTGGCGATGGCGGTGCCCAGATCCTGCGCGACAGATACGGCATCGATGCCGACGATCATGCGCAGGGTCATCGACAGCGCGTCGCAGAACAGCGGGTGATCGTCGATGATCAGGGCGTGGCGCAGGCGGTTGGGCATATTCGGTCCGTTCTCAGGTTGGCCCACCCTAACACGGCGTGCGCCCGCGTCGAACCGCGCCAAAGGTCTGAGGGGGCCGCCACGACACGCGCCACGGGCGGCAATCCGCGCGAAGCCGCCCCTACGTCAAAGGTCGCATATCCCGACGCCGGTTTTCTTCCTAGCATTCCGGTCAAGCGAGCCCGGAGGCCAGCCATGAACCTGAACGAAGACCGCCTGATCGCAGCGCCGCCCGGCCTTGTCTGGGACGCGCTGCTGGACCCGGCGGTCCTGCGGTCCTGCATCCCCGGTTGCGAAAGCCTGACAGGCACCCCCGCAGACGGGTTCGCGGCGGTCGTGACCCAGAAAGTCGGCCCGGTGCGCGCCCGCTTTCAGGGAGAGGTCAGCCTGTCCGACATGGTACCCGGCGAACACCTGCGCCTGACCGGCGCGGGCAAGGGCGGCGCGGCAGGGTTCGCGCGGGGCGGCGCGGTGGTGACATTGGCCCCGGAGGGGCCGGGCACCCGCCTGTCCTACGCCGTGGAGGCCAAGGTGGGCGGCAAGCTGGCGCAGCTGGGCGGCCGGGTCATCGACGGTTTCACCCGCAAGCTGGCCGATCAGTTCTTTGTCGAATTTCAGTCCGTCGTGGAAGACCGCGCGTTGAATGTCGTGGAAGTCCGCGCCGACACAGAGGCGCAACCCCGCGCCGAAATCCAAACGCCCGACATCCCCGTGGAGGAGACGGGGGCAGACGGCGCCGGCAAGGGGTGGTTCAAACGGAGGCTCGGCTGAGCGATCCGAAACGAGAAAGGGAGGAGAGACATGACCGATATCACGATGAAGGTGAACGGCCGTGAAGTGACGCGCGACGTGAAATCGCGGCGGCTTCTGGTCGAATACCTGCGGCAGGATCTGGGGCTGACCGGCACCCATGTCGGCTGCGATACGTCGCAATGCGGGGCCTGTGTGGTCCATGTGAACGGCAAGCAGGTGAAATCCTGCACCATGCTGGCCGCCGAGGCCGCAGGCGCGGAGATCACCACGATCGAGACCCCCGCCCCCGAAGGCGCCACCATCGCCCGGCTTCAGGCCGCGTTCAACGACCACCACGGCCTGCAATGCGGGTTCTGCACGCCGGGCATGATCATGTCCGCCGCCACCCTGCTGGAGCAGAACGCCAACCCGACCGAGGCCGAAATCCGGCACCACCTGGAGGGCAATATCTGCCGCTGCACCGGCTACCACAACATCGTCAAGGCGATCATGGCCGCGTCCGGCCAGGACGTCAGCGCCATCGCGGCGGAATGAGGGGGAGGACAGACAATGCCAAAGGATAACGTGGTCGGAACATCGCCCAAACGGCGCGAGGACAAGCGATTCACCTCCGGCAAGGGCCGCTATACCGACGATATCGTGCTGAAGAACCAGACCTACGCGGTCTTTGCCCGCTCGGAAGTGGCGCATGGAACCATCCGTTCCATCGACACGGCCGAGGCGGAGGCGATGCCCGGTGTGCTGGCCGTCTTTACCGGCGCCGATTTCGAGGAGGTTGGCGGCAATCCGGCGGGCTGGCTGATCCACAGCCGTGACGGCAGCCCGATGACGGAACCCAAGCGCCCGGTGCTGGCCCATGGCAAGGTGCGCCACGTCGGCGATGCCTATGCCGCCGTCATCGCGGAGACCGCCGAACAGGCCCGCGACGCGGCCGAGGCGATCGTCGCCGACATCGAGGAGCTGCCCGCCATCGTCAACATGGCGCAGGCCGTCGCCGACAGCGGCACCCGCGTCCATGACGAGGTCGACAGCAACGTCTGTTTCGACTGGGGCTGGGTGGAGGACAACCGCGATGCGGTCGATGCCGCGATCAAGGACGCGCCCCATGTCACGACGCTGGAACTGGTCAACAACCGTCTGTCCCCCAACCCGATGGAGCCGCGCTGTTCCATCGGCGATTACGACACCGGGACCGAGGAATACACCCTCTATACCACCTCGCAGAACCCGCATCTGACGCGGTTGCTGATCTCCGCCTTCGTGATGGGCATCCCGGAACATAAACTCCGGGTGGTCGCGCCCGATGTCGGCGGCGGTTTCGGCGCCAAGATCTATCATTACGGCGAAGAGGCGCTGGTGCTGGCCGCCGCGAAACGGTTGGGGCGTCCGGTGAAATGGACCTCCTCGCGGACGGAGGCCTTTCTGACCGATGCCCATGGCCGCGACCATGTGACCAAGATCGAGCTGGCCACCGATTTCGACGGCAAGTTCATCGCCGTGCGCACGGATACCATGGCCAATCTGGGCGCCTACCTGTCCAATTTCGCCACCGCCACGCCGACCTTCCTGCATGGCACGCTGATGGCGGGGAATTACACCGTCCCCCATGTCTACGTGAACGTGAAGGGCGTCTTTACCAACACCGCCCCCGTCGATGCCTATCGCGGCGCCGGCCGGCCCGAGGCGACCTATTCCCTGGAACGGGTGATCGACAAATGCGCCCGCGAACTGGGCATCGACCCGATCGAGATCCGGCGCCGCAATTTCATCAAGCCCGACCAGTTCCCCTATACCACCCCCGTGGCGCTGGAATACGACACCGGCAATTACGACGCGGTGATGGACCGGCTGGTGGAGATGGCCGATATCGCCGGGTTCGAGGGCCGGTTGAACGAAAGCCAGGCGCGGGGCAAGCTGCGCGGCCTTGGCATCGCCTCCTATATCGAAGCCTGCGGCATCGCCCCTTCCAACCTGGTTGGCGTTCTGGGCAGCCGCGTCGGTCTTTATGATGCGGCGACGGTGCGGGTGAATCCCACCGGCAACGTGCTGGTGATGGTCGGCGCCCACAGCCACGGCCAGGGTCACGAGACGACGTTCCCGCAGATCGTGGCGGACCGTCTGGGCATCGACCCCGCGATGATCGAGATCGTGCACGGCGACACCGCGCGCATCCCCTTCGGCATGGGCACCTATGGCTCCCGCTCGCTGGCGGTCTGCGGCTCGGCGGTGGTGCGCGCGACGGAAAAGGTGATCGAGAAGGCGGGGAAGATCGCCGCCCACATGATGGACGCCACCCCTGAGGAGGTCGATTTCGAAGACGGCGTCTTTTCCGTGCGGGGCACCAACAAGAACGTGCCCTGGGGCGATGTCACGCTGAAGGCCTATATCCCGCATGATTTCCCGCTTGAGACGATAGAGCCGGGGCTGGAGGAAACGGCGTTCTACGATCCGGCGAATTTCACCTATCCCTCGGGCGTCTATGCCTGCGAGGTGGAGATCGACCCCCAGACGGGCAAGGTTCAGGTCATGTCCTTTGCGGCGGCGGATGATTTCGGCAACGTCATCAATCCGCAGATCGTCGAAGGGCAGGTCCATGGCGGGCTGGCGCAGGGGATCGGGCAGGCGCTGCTGGAACGCGCGGTCTACGATGCGGACGGGCAATTCCCGTCGGCCAGCTACATGGATTATACCATGCCGCGCGCCGATGACCTGCCGATGTATCAGGTGGACCATTCCGCCCTGACCGCCTGTACCCATAATCCGTTGGGGGTGAAGGGTTGCGGGGAGGCCGGGGCCATCGGGTCGCCGCCGACCATCGTCAACGCCGTGGTGGACGCGCTGCAACGTGCGGGCCGCAGCAACATCACCCATATCGACATGCCGTTGACGCCCGCCCGGGTGTGGTCGGCGCTGCACGAGGGCTGAGCCGGGGCAGGGGCCAGCGGGCCCCGCCCCCCTCGCCCGGATCAAGGGAGTACAGACATGCATAATTTCGAATTCGTGAAACCCGGCAGCGTGGACGAGGCGGTCAAGGCGCTCTCCGACCCCGATGCCGTCGTCCTGAGCGGCGGACAGACCCTGCTGCCCACGATGAAGGCCCGGCTTGCCGCGCCCGCGACATTGGTCAGCCTGACCGGCATCGCGGGGCTGGACCACATCACCCAGGGTGCCGGCACGCTGGAGATCGGCGGTGCCACCCCCCATGCCCGCGTCGCGGCGGAGGCGGGGGCCAGCTTCCCCGCGCTGGCGGCGCTGGCAGGGCGGATCGGCGATCCGGCGGTGCGCAATCGTGGCACAATCGGCGGATCGGTGGCCAACAATGACCCCGCCGCCTGCTATCCCGCCGCCGTTCTGGGCACCGGCGCCACGGTGATCACCGATCGGCGGGAGGTCGCGGCGGACGACTTCTTTCAAGGCCTGTTCACCACCGCGCTGGAGGAGGGGGAGATCGTGACCGGTGTCCGCTTCCCGGTGCCGCGCGCGGCGCATTACGCCAAGTTCGAACAGCCCGCGTCACGCTTTGCGCTGGTCGGGGTGTTCGTGGCGCGGTTCGATGACGCCGTGCGCGTCGCCGTCACCGGCGCCGGTCAGGACGGTGTTTTTCGCTGGACCGAGGCGGAGACGGCACTGGCCGCCGACTTCTCCGAAGCGGCGCTGGACGGTCTGACCGTGCCGGCGGAGGGAATGAATACCGACCTGCACGGCACCGGCGCCTACCGTGCCCATCTGGTGGGCGTGATGACCGCCCGCGCCGTGGCCGGTGCCATGGCGGGCTGACCGACCTCCCTGTCGGGTATCCGCACGTCCAGTCGGGCGTTCGGACCCGGCCGACTGACCCGCGCCCTTCTCCTCGGGCGCGGGTCTTTTTCATGGTTCAGCCGCTGCTGCCCACCAGCATCAGCCACAACGGCAGGGTCAGCATGCCGAAGAATGTCGTCTGCGCGATGACCACGGCGACCTCCTCCCGATTGGCCCCGAAGACCGAGGCCAGAACATGCGAGGCCGACGCCGTGGGCAGCGCGGCAAAGACCATCAGCACCGCCGTGCGCGCCGGGTCCAGCCCGATGGCCCAGGTCACGGCCCATGTGGCGGCGGGCAGGATCAGCAGGCGGATCACGCTGATCGCGATCTTGAACGCGTCCAGCCGCGACAGCGCCGCCCAATGCAGCGCCGCGCCGATGGACAGCATCGCCACCGGCACCGCCGCATCCGACAGCCGCGCCACGGGCGCCAGCAGCAGCTCGGGCGGGCGGTAGCCCAGCAGCGACAGCCCCAGCCCCGACAGGCTGGCCAGAAGAAACGGATTGGTCGCGATCTGCCAGGCGGTGCGGCGTGCCGACATGGCATTGCCGCGTGACAACCCGGCCACAGCCAACAGGTTGGCCACCGGGATCGCCAGCCCCACCGCGATCGAGAGCAGCCCCCGGTAATCCGGCGGGAACCCCTGAATCGCGACAAAGCCGAGCGCGGTGTTGAACCGCCAGGAACATTGCCACATCCCCGCGAAATCAAGGAACCGTTCAGGCCCCAGCGGGCGCACCAGCCAGGTCAGTATCAGGCCCAGCCCCATGATCGACCAGACGCCGATCCCCAGCACCAGAAGGTCCGCCCCGTCCGGCGTCCGGCCAAGGGCGGCCAGGAAGATCAGCGCCGGGAACAGCACCAGGTAATTCACCCGGTCGATCCCCGCCCAGGCCGCCTGCGGAACCGCGCCCCGCAGGGCCGCGCCCAATCCGATCAGGGCGAAATCGGGCAGCAGGGCGATCAGGATCTGAAGCATTCGAACCTCCGGCGGCGGACACGGGATCGTCCCGCCGCACGGGAGGTATCGCCGCAACCGCCAAGGGGGAAGCGATATTTCGCCCGGCCTATGGCTCCGGCATTGCGTGGAGGCCGCCGGGCGCGTCCGGGTACCGCGTCAGCAGCGCGCCATTTTCCTGTGCCTGCGCCGCCCCGCCCGGCGCAGGGGGCTGGAGAGGGTGCGGCTACACGTCCGCAAAGACGCGCAGGCCTTCGTCCTTCATCATTTTCAGCATGTCGGGCGTCACCCATGGTTGCGTCGCGCGGACCCATGCGGGGCGCTCTTGCAGGGCGGCCCACCAATCGGTCATGGCGGGGCAATCGTCCTCCCAAAGGCCCGCAAGCCCCACGCAATCGGTGCGGGAGACATAGGCCGCGACCGCGATATCGGCCATGGAATACTGCGCCCCCGCCAGCCAGGGACCGCCGGTTTCCGCCAGCTCCGCCTCGATGTCGCGGGCCATCTGGCGCAGCACCGCCAGCGCGCCCGCCACACGGAGCGAGGCCGCGCCATTGTCGACCAGGTCGCGCCGCTTCGCCGCTGCTTCGGGGTCGGGCATCCGGGCGTAGACGGCTTCACGCTCCGCCTCCGTCTTGTTCAGCATCGGCAAGCGGCCATAGGAGGCAAAGCTGACGGTGTTCGCCGCCGCATGGAGGGCCAGCCCCCGCATCCCCCAGTTGCGCGCCCGCGCGGCGCGGTAGGGATCGGCGGGCACCAGATCCGGCGACATGCCCGCGACGTAATCCACGATGACACTGGATTCGACCAGAACGCGCCCATCGTCGATCAGCGTCGGCACCACCCCGGCACGGTTCAGTTTCAGATAGTCGGGGGCGTGCTGATCGCCGCGCCCCAGGTTCAGCTCAACCCCCTCCCAGGGTTGGTTGGCTTCCTCCAGGGCCAGGCGCACCTTGACAGAGCAGACGGAATTCCCGGCATGATACAGCGTAAGCATGGTCTCTCCTCAGTTCGACAGCGTGAGTGACGGGAACAGGATCACCGCCAGCAAGGCAAGGCCCATGGTCAGGGCAAAGGGCAGAGCGCCCAGAAAGATGGTGCGCAGAGTGATCGACTTGTCCTCCAGCGCGCCCTTGATCACGAAACAGGCGATGCCCAGCGGCGGCGTCAGAAGTCCGATCTCGACCCCGATGACGGTGACGACGCCCAGCCACACCAGGTCGACGTCGAACCCGGTAAAGGCCGGCAGGAACAGGGGCACCAGCAGCAGGATGATCGACGTGCTGTCCAGGATCGTCCCGAGAAAGATCATCAGCCCGACATAGATCAGCAGCACCATGGTGAACCCGGCCTCCATCCCCGTCAGCTGTTCGGCCAGAAGGGAGGGAATGCCCAGTACGCCCAGCATCCGCGAATACATGCTGGCCGCGATGATCAGGAACAGGATGGAGGCCGTGACCCGCCCGGTATCCGCCGCCAGCTTCCACAGCACGGGCCAGGACAATTTGCCCTTGAGCGCGGCGATGATCATGGCGGCAAAGGCTCCTGCGGCACCGGCTTCGGTCGGCGTGAAGATGCCGCCGTAGATCCCGCCCAGCACCAGCACGATCAGCAGGGCGGCGGGCGCCATCAGCCGCGCCGATGTCGCCAGCCCCAGCCCGGCGCCGCCATCGGTCACCACGGCCCGCCCGGTGAACCCCGGCGCGAACCGGCACAGTGCCAGGATCAGGATACAATAGAGCACCGACAGCAGCAGCCCGGGCAGAATGCCGGCGGTGAACATGTCGGCGATGGAGACCTCGGCGATCAGGCCATAGACGATCAGCAGCACCGAGGGCGGGATCAGCATGCCCAACACCGAGGACCCGGCCACCACCCCCACGGAGAACCGCGCGGTATGGCCGTAGCGCATCATCTCGGGCACCGCGATCCGGGTAAAGATCGCGGCGGAGGCGATGGAAATGCCGGTGATCGCGGCAAAGACGGCATTGGCCGCGACGGTGGCGATACCCAGCCCGCCGTTCAGCTTGCGAAAGGCGGAATTGGCCACGGTGTAGATGTCGCGGCCCAGCCCGGCCTCGTTCACGAACATGCCCATCAGGACGAACAAGGGCACGACGCCAAAGGAATAGGAGGCGATGGAATCCTTGGTCGCCAGCGTGGTCAGAGACAGGGCCAGTAGCACGTTGCCCTTGTACGCCCAGAGCGCGACGAAGGAGACAGAGGCCAGGGCGATGGCGACATGCATCCCCATGTAGATCAGCGCGATCATCACCAACAGGGACAGCGCGCCCAGTTCAAGACCGGTCATTACGGGCCCTCCGGGGTCATCAGGGTGCGGCCCTGGGCGGCGGACCAGCCGCGCACAAGGTAGTTCAGACAGCCCAGCGTGGCGCCGATGACGATGCACAGCAGCGCGGGCCAGATCGGCGCGGTGAACAGGCCGGGGTTGCCGGTGAACAGGTTGCGGTCCACGGCGGCCGTAAACTTGAACCACATGCCGTAGGCGATGACGGCCATCACCGCCGCGCCGACCAGCGAAAAGGCGGTGTCCAGCGTCCGGCCCAGCATCGGTCGGCGGCGCGCCAGCGCGTGGAACAGCCCGTCCGACCGGATGAAGGCATCGGTGCGCACGGCATTGGGGATTTGCAGGAAGACCAGCGCCACGATCGCCAGCTCCACCAATTCGGGCACCCCGGCAATCGGGGCGGAAAAGGCGCTGCGCAGGGCGATATCGGCACAGATCAGCAGCATCTGCGCAACGACCAGCGTGGTGCCGGCCCCCGCGCAGACCCTGTTGGCAAGGGTCAGGATCATCTTGGCCTCCAGTTTGGGGCGCCGCGTTGGGGCGCCGCGCAGGGCGGCGCCCTGAGGGATCACTCCGCCGACCAGTCCCGCAGCACGGGCTGACCCGCGGCGCGCATGGCCTCGATATAGGAGGACAGGATGTCATCCCCCGGCGCACCCATGGCGGTCACCTCCTGGGCCCATTGCCCGGCGATGTTGTCCATCCCCTGCGCCCAGTCGGTGCGCGTCTCGGTGGAGACCTCGATGATATTGGCGCCGCTGGCCGCCATCTGGTCCATCGCGCGCTGCGCATCGGTCATGGAATATTGCGCCAGCCCCTTGCGGTAGACCTCGGCGGCGTCTGCCATCGCGGTCTGGACCTCTTCCGGCAGACCTTCCCAGGTTTGCAGGTTCATGCTCAGCGCCATGGAGTTCACACCGCCGAAATCGACCTTGACCACCGTGGGGGCGGCTTCGTGGATCTTGAAGGATTCCGCCGCCGTGGCCCAGACGATGGCACCGTCGAAGATGCCGGTGGCGACGCCGTTGTAGAAATCCGCCAGGGTGGAGGATACGCCGATGGCGCCCACGCTTTCGACATAGCGCAGGTTCATGCCCGCGCCGCCCAGCTTGATCCCCGACAGGGCGTCGGTGCCGGTGTAATCACCCTTCAGGAAGATCTGGTAATTGTCCACCGCCGCCAGGCTGGTCAGCATGTGCTGGTTGTTGTCCTCCCAGACCTGCTGCATCGCGGGATATTGCCGGGCCAGATCGTTCACCGTGGCCGAAATCAGATCGATATCGGTGGAGACGAAGGGCGTGGCATAGGCGATGTCATAGACACGCAGCCGGTCGGGGTGAAACACGGTCTGCACGACGCCGATATCGGCCAGCCCGCTTTCGATCGCCTCCAGCTCGCCCTTGGGGCCGGTGATGGCGCCGCCCCAGCCATGGGTCCAGTCGATGGCATAAGTGCCGGTTTCCGCCAGCGCCTTCTCCACCTCGGGGACGAAGATCTCTTCGAATTTGCCGACCCAGGACGCGGTGGTCGGATAGCCGGACACGGTCGTCAGGCGAATCGTCTCGGCAGCGCTGAGGGCAGTGGTGCCAAGCGCAAGTGCGAGTGAGGTCGCAAGAATCTGTTTGGACATGATGGTGAGTTCCTCCCTGTTAGTGATCGTGAGACTAATTTGATATTTGCAAATAATCAATGAAAACCGTAATACGATCCATACGTACCGCAATGCGGTTCACCTGTCGAGAATTGCGGAGGAGCGTTCATGCCGGAGAAAGCCACAAACATCCTGGGCCCTCAGCCCGCCGGATTGATCCACGAAGCCAGCCATGCCGCGGCGAACCAGCTGGAAACGTTGCGCGATACCCGCACCTGCCGCATGGTGGCCTGGTCGCTGTCTGGATTTCAAAAGGTCGCGGTCCTGTCCAACGCGGCAACCGGGCGGGCCTGGCGCATGGCCAGTGACGAAGGCCCGAACCTGAACGGCTGGGATGCCGCGCCGCCGCCGCTGGGCTTCCTGTCGGTGGGGCTGGCCCTGGCCTATGCCCAAGAGATACGCGCGCTGGCGCGGCTGCGCGGGGTCGATCCCGGCGCCTTTGGCATCACGGTGGACAATTATTACTCCGTTCAGGGTCAGATGCGGGCCAAGACGATGGTGGGCGGCGCGTTGCCCTTCGGGATCGAGATCGCGCCAGAACATGATCTGGACGAGACGATCCTGTTCGCGCTGGTCAGCGATGCGCTGCATGTCGCCCCGGTCGCCGACGCGGTGCGCGGCACCTTTCCCGGTGCGTTCAACGCCTGGCTGAACGGCGCGCCGCTGGACTTGTCGCATCCGGTGCCCGACACCGCCGCGCCCGCCGATCCCGCGCCAATCTGCCGGGAGGGGGATGGCCCGGCGGACAGTGCCGATATCCTGACCTCCGGCGATTGGTCCCGCCCGTCAGAGGCGCCGCATCCGCTGCATGTCTCGGCCCGTGGTCGGGTGCTGCCCGATGGTGCGCTGGATCTGTGGCAGGAATTGCGCGCGCCCTGCGGCAGTGGCTGGCGGTTTCGCGCCGGCGGGGCGGATGCGCCCGATGCGGTCTCCTACGTGTCGGCGGGGATCGGGTTCTGCTTCATGACTCAGCTGGAGATCCTCGCCGGATTGCTGGGGATCGAGGTCTCGGCCGTGCGGCTGGTCCAGGACACCCGGTTCGGTCCCGGTGGCGCCACTTCGGGCACCGGGCTGGCGCCGGGTTTTGCCCCTGTGGAAAGCCATCTGTTCGTCGAAAGCGGCAGCGCCACCCCCGCCCAGATTGTCGAGCTGATCGACTTGGCGGAGCGGGCGTGCTACCTCCATGCGCTGTGCCGGACTCCGTTGAAACCGCAACTGCGAATCCGGGGGGTGACCGGCGCGCCCGCTTGAGGGCAGCGCCGTCGGGACGGCGGCAACGAAGCGAAGGGTAGGCGCGGGCATGGGGACGAACGGACGTGAAAAACCCTCGCGCGGGATCGGGTCGGTGGAAACGGGCGGCGCGATCCTGAAAGCGCTGTCGGATCACGGAACGGCGGTCAAGTTGTCGGAACTGGCGCTGCTCACAGGCCTGTCCGCCGGGCGGCTGCACCCCTACTTGGTCAGCCTGCGCAATACCGGGCTGGTCGAACAGACGGCAGAGGGCAGTTACCAACTGGGGCCCTTCGCGCTGGAAATCGGGCTGGTGCGGCTGCGCCATCTGAACCCCGTGCGAGAGGCGATCCCCCGCATCGCCGCCCTGTCGCAAAGCCTGGGCCTGACCGTCTCCGTCGCGGTCTTCGCGCCGCAGGGGCCGACCATCGTCTACATCCAGGAACATACCGACATCCTGCATTTCAACATCCGGGTCGGCGGGGTCTACTACATGACCATGACAGCCACGGGGATCCTGTTCTCCGCCCTGCTGCCGCCGTCGATGACCTCCGAGCTGATCGAGGCGGAATTCGCCAGCCGCGAAGTCGGCGGCCGCCGGGACTGGTTCCGCGTGGACCGGGAGACCTTTGCCCGCGAAACCGCAGAGGCCCGCGCGCGGGGCTATGCCGTGACACGCGACATGCCGGTCCCCGGGATCACCGCCGTGTCGGCGCCGGTGCATGATTACACCGGCCGCGTGCAGCTGTGCATCGCCGCCATCGGCCCTGGCCCGCTGGTCGATGCGGGGCCGGACGGGCGGGTGGTGCAAACGCTCCTTGCCTTCACCGACCGGCTGTCGGGCGATCTGGGCCATTCGGGCGAGGCATAGGACGCACCGGTCCCGGTCCCGGTCCCGGTCCCGGTGCCTCAGCCAGCGGCGGCGAGGATGTCGTCCACCATCCGGTCAGCGACTGCGGTCGTGGTCTGCCCGGTGGCCGCGCTGCGATGCAACACGTCCCGCAGCCGCGTGGTGATCCGGCCCAGCCGGGCGCTGCGGTAGCCGGGGCCGGCGCGATGGATTTCACCTGCGACGCTGATGATGCCGCCGGCATTGACCACGTAATCGGGCAGGTAGTGGATGCCGCGCGCGCGCAGTACCTCGGCCACCTCGGGGGTGGCCAACTGGTTGTTGGCCGCGCCGCAGACCAGCCGGGCGCCCAGCCGCTGCGCGCTGTCTCCGGTCAGCACCCCGCCCATGGCGCAGGGGGCGAAGATGTCCATCGGCTGGTCCAGCACCGCGTCCGGCGCACAGGGCTGCGCGCCCCAGCCGTTGGCCGCGCGCTCCACCGCTGCCGCATCCAGGTCCGAGACCAGCAGCTGCGCGCCCGCGCCGTGCAACCGCGCCGCCAGCGCCGTGCCGACATGGCCCAGCCCCTGCACCATGACCCGGCGTCCGGTCAGATCGGCACTGCCAAAGGCGACCTCCGCCCCGGCACGCAGGCATTCGAACACCCCCTCTGCGGTAAAGGGCGAGGGGTCGCCACTGCCATGTGCGCCGCCATCCAGCCCGACGGCAAAGCGGGTCTCCTGCGCGATCACGGCCATGTCGTCAGCGGACATTCCGACATCCTCGGCGGTGAAATACTGCCCTTCCAATGCGTCCACCGCACGGCCAAAGGCGCGCAGCAGCGCCGGTGTCTTGTCGCGGTGCGGATTGCCGAGGATCACCGCCTTGCCGCCGCCCAGGCCCAGGTCGGCCATGGCGGTCTTGCGTGTCATCCCCTCCGCCAGGCGCAGCACATCGGCCCGTGCGGCATTCCAATCGGGGTAATCCCACATCCGGCAGCCCCCGGCCGCCGGGCCAAGAGCCGTGGAATGAACGCAGATCAGCGCGCGCAGGCCGCTGGCGGGATCCTCGGCCCGGACCAGCCGTTCGACCCCCGGTGGCGGCGTTTCCTCGTGGATGGTGATCGGCATCGTGGCGCTGTCGGACATCGTGACCTCCCTTTGTCATTGGCGCAGTTTACCTCGGATCACGGGGCGAATGATCGCTTGTGACGCGGTATTCCGCTAGAATACGAGCGGAATTCCCTACGGAGCGGCAAGATGTCAGCGAAAATCACCATGGACGCCACGGACCGCCAGATCCTGCGCATTCTGCGGGAGGAGGCGCGAATCCCCATCGTCGACCTGGCCCTGCGGGTCGGCCTGTCCCCCACCCCCTGCAACCGTCGCCTGCGCAAGCTGGAGGACAGCGGGCTGATCGCGGGCTATGGCGCGCGCATCGACCCGGCGGTGGCGGGGTTCGGGATCACGGCTTTTGTCTCTGTCGAGCTGGAGCGCCAGCAGAGCGACGAACTCACACGGTTCCAGCACAAGGTGGCCCAGTTCGAGGAGGTCGTCACCGGCAGCCTGATGACCGGCACGCAGGATTTCCTGTTGGAAGTCGCGGTCGAAAGCCTGGAGGATTTCGAGAACTTCCTGCAATCGCGCCTGTTGCGCTTGCCGGGAATTCGGGCGGTGCGGTCGCGATTTGCCCTGCGCAAGTTCATCGACCGCGCCCGCCTGCCCTGAGCGGCGCAATTTTCCTGCGGTCCGCGCCATGCCTTCAGGTGGCATGGGTCGAATTGCGAGGGACAGGCGACATATTGTGCCGGTTCACGGCCGGGGTTGCCTTGTCACCGCAGGGCGGTTGGGGCACATGTGGCGCCCGAAGGCAGGCCGCAACGTCACGACGTGCAGCGATACCCCCGAACGATTTGCATTACCATGGAGATGAACATGAAACTCACCCGTCGCTCTACCCTTTTCGTGGCAGGGCTGACCGCCCTGGGTCTTGCCGCGCCCGCCATGGCGGAGATCGAGGCAGTGAACCTGCGTCTGGCCCATGTCGTGAACGAGCAGGACGGTTTTCACGCCGCGGCGGAGAAGTTTCGCGATCTGGTTGCCGAACGGTCCGACGGCAAGATCAGCGTGGAAATCTTTCCCAATGCCACGCTGGGCGACGAACGCACCCTGCTGGAGGGGATGCAGATCGGCACCGTCGACATGGGCGTGATCACCAACGGTCCCGTTTCCAACTTCGTCGAGGAAATGGCCGTCTTCGAACTGCCGTTCCTCTTCCCCTCCGCAGAGAAGGCCTACGAGGTTCTGGACGGGCCCATCGGTCAGGAACTGCTGGACCGGCTGGCAGATGTGAACCTGAAGGGGCTGGCCTATGCCGAACGCGGCTTCCGCAATCTGACGAATTCCGAACGCGCGGTGCATAGCCCCGCCGATCTGGACGGGCTGCGCGTCCGCGTGATGGAAAACCCGGTTTATATCGACACGTTCCGCGAACTGGGTGCCGATGCCATTCCCATGGCCTGGACCGAGGCGTTGACCGCGATGCAGCAAGGCACCATCGACGGGCAGGAAAATCCCGTCAACGTGGTGCACAGCTTCAAGCTGAACGAGACCCAGACCCATATGACCATGACGCGCCACACCTACGCGCCGGCGATCTTCGTCATGGGGATGCCTGTCTGGTCCCGCCTGTCCGAAGAGGCGCAGGAAATCGTCGTCCAGGCCGCCCGCGAGGCCGCTGCGCATGAACGCGCGCTGAACGCCGAACAGGAGGCCACGCAGATGCAGGCCCTGCGCGATGCGGGCATGGAAATCGTCGATGACGCCGACCTTTCCGCCTTTGCCGAGGCGGCGGCGCCGGTCTACGAAAAATACGGTGCCAAGTTCGGCGATTACCTGCCGCGCATTCAGGACGCGCTGAAGTAAGATGATGGGGGCGTTGGAGCGGCTGGACCAGGGCATCGGTGCGATCCTGCGCCCCGTCATCTTTGCGGGGATGATCGCGCTGGTCGGGGTCATCACCTTGCAGATCGTCTCGCGCGTGGTCTTTACCTCGGTCGCCTGGACCGAGGAGGTCGCGCGCTTCCTGCTGATCTGGATCACCTTTCTGGGGGCGACCCTCGCCTTTCAACAGGGGCGGCATATCGCGGTATCCATGCTGCGGGACCGCCTGCCCCCCGCGCCGCGCCGGATCGTCACCGGCGCGGGCTGCCTGGTCGTCATCGCCTTCCTGGTGACGCTGGCCGTGATCGGCTGGCAATATTCCAACATGCAGAGTTTCCAGAAATCGCCCTCGCTGCGGCTGTCGATGACCTGGGTCTATCTGGTGATGCCATTCAGCGCGCTGGTCATGACCGTTCTGTCGGTCATTGATCTGATCAACCTGCTGGCCGGGCGCGATCCGCGTGGCCCCGTGTCGGAGGACATCTGATGAGCCTGATCCTGGCCGGCCTGTTCCTGCTGTTCCTGCTGATGGGCCTGCCCATTGCCATCGTGATCGGCGCCGCGACCATGTCGGCGCTGAACCTGGGCGGCGTGCCGCTGATGGTGGTGCCACAGCAGATGTTCGCCGGCATCAATTCCTTTGCACTGGTCGCCGTGCCGATGTTCATCCTGGCCGGGGACGTGATGGCGCAGGGTGAAATATCGAAACGTCTTGTCGCCTTTGCCGACAGCATGTTCGGCTTCGTCAAGGGCGGGCTGTCCGTCGTGTCGGTGCTGGCGGGCATGTTCTTTGCCGCCATCTCCGGCTCTGGCGCGGCGACAACGGCGGCGGTGGGCGCCAGCCTGGTGCCCGAGCTGAAGCGCAAGGGATACGATCCCGCCTCTGCCGCCTCGCTGATCGCGGCGTCGGGGACCATCGGGGTGGTCATCCCGCCGTCGGTCCCGATCATCATTTATGCGGTCATCGCCCAGGAATCGGTGGAAAAGCTGTTCCTCAGCGGGTTCATCCCCGGCATCGCCATGGGTCTGGGTCTGATCGCCGTGGCCCTGGTGCAGGGCCACCGCCGCGCCTATCCGCGCGGCGCGGCCTTCTCCCTGCCGGTGGTGCTTCGGACCTTTCTCGCGGCCAGCTGGGGCCTGATGGCACCGCTGATCATCCTGGGCGGCATCTTTTCCGGCATCTTCACCCCCAGCGAGGCGGCAGTGATCGCGGTGAACTACGCCATTCTGGTGTCGCTGTTCATCTACCGCGACCTGTCGCTGCGCGCGCTGTATGACATCGTGTTGCGCGCGGGGGTGACGACGGCGGTGATCCTGTTCGTGATCTCGGCGTCCACAGTGCTCAGCTGGGCGCTGGCCAGCTGGCAGGTGCCCAACGCCATCGCCGGGTTCGCGCTGTCGCTGTCGGACAATGTCTATGTGATCCTGCTGTTGATCATGGTGCTGATCCTGATCACCGGGATCTTCCTGGAAACCGCCAGCGCGCTGATCATCCTGACACCGATGCTGTTGCCGCTGACCGTCCAGCTGGGCATCGATACGGTGCATTTCGGGATCATCATCGTGGTCGGGCTGGCCATCGGGATGGTCACGCCGCCGGTCGCGATCAATCTCTTCGTTGCCTCTACCACCGCCAATATCCCGATCGAGCGTATCGCCCGTGCGGTCTTGCCGTTCCTGGCGGTGCTGATTGTCGTCTACCTGCTGATCGCCTTTGGCCCCCTCCTGATCTGAGGCGCGGCGCGGGGGCATGGATACCCCGCGCCGGTCCCGTCCTTTTTGCGTTTTTTCTTGATAGTTGCGAGTGCAACTAATTAAGAGAGGACTGACACCCGAAAGAGAGGACATGCCATGACCGAAGCCAGCACCATTTCCGGCCTGACCCGCGCGGCGGGCGGGGCGGGGCCACATCCGAATTACATGCCCGGCTTTGGCAATGATTTCGAGACGGAGGCCCTGCCCGGTGCCTTGCCGCAGGGAATGAACTCACCCCAGAAATGCGCCTATGGCCTGTACGGAGAGCAGCTGTCCGGCACTGCCTTTACCGCGCCCAGCCATCAGAACGAACGGACCTGGTGCTACCGGATCCGGCCTTCGGTCAAACATGTCGGGCGGTTCACGCGGGTGGATCTGCCTTATTGGACCTCCGCCCCCGACGTGGTGCCGGATGTCACCTCCCTGGGGCAATACCGGTGGGATCCGGTGCCGCATTCCGACGCGCCGCTGACCTGGCTGACGGGGATGCGCACCATGACAACGGCGGGCGATGTCTATACCCAGGTCGGCATGGCGGCGCATGTCTACCTGGTGACGGACAGTATGGCCGACGCCTATTTCTACTCCGCCGACAGCGAATTGCTGGTCGTCCCGCAGGAGGGGCGGCTGCGGTTCTGCACCGAGCTGGGGGTGATCGACCTGGCGCCGCGCGAAATCGCGATCCTGCCGCGCGGGCTGCTCTACCGGGTGGAGGTTCTGGACGGTCCCGCGCGCGGCTTTGTCTGCGAGAATTACGGCCAGAAATTCGACCTGCCGGGCCGGGGGCCGATCGGGGCCAATTGCATGGCCAATCGCCGCGATTTCAAGACCCCCGTCGCCGCCTTCGAGGATCGCGATGCGCCCTCTACCGTCACGGTGAAATGGCAGGGTCAGTTCCACGAAACCCGCATCCCGCATTCGCCGCTGGACGTGGTCGCCTGGCATGGCAATTACGCGCCGGTGAAATACGATCTGTCGACCTATTGCCCGGTGGGCGCCGTGCTGTTCGACCATCCCGACCCGTCGATCTTTACCGTGCTGACGGCCCCATCCGGGGTGGAGGGGACCGCCAATATCGATTTCGTCCTGTTCCGCGAACGCTGGATGGTGGCCGAGGATACGTTTCGCCCGCCCTGGTACCACAAGAACGTCATGTCCGAACTGATGGGCAACATCTACGGCGAATACGACGCCAAGCCGAACGGCTTTGCCCCCGGCGGCATGTCGCTGCACAACATGATGCTGCCGCACGGCCCCGACAACGAGGCCTTCGAGAAGGCGACTTTCGCCGATCTGAAACCGGGAAAGCTGGATGATACCATGTCCTTCATGTTCGAGACGCGGTTCCCGCAGCATCTGACCCGCTTTGCCGCGCAGGAGGCGCCGTTGCAGGACGATTACATCGAATGCTGGGACAGTCTGAAGAAACGGTTCGACGGCACGCCCGAAGGCAATTGGGACTGAACGGAAGGGGCAGAATATGACCATGATGCAAAGTTGGGTCGAGGCGGCGAATGATCCGCAGGGCGATTTTCCCCTGAACAACCTGCCCTACGGTGTGTTCGACGCCGGGCAGGGCGCGCGGATGGGGGTGGCGATCGGGGATCGCATCCTGGACGTGGCGGCGGTGGATCACGGGCAGGACCCGGCCCTGTTCGCCGCGCCGTCGTGGAACGCGGTGATGGCGGCGGGCCCGGCGGTCTGGGCGGCGTTGCGGGCGCGGTTGACCGACTTGCTGGGCGATGCGACTCATCGCGGGGCGGTGGCGCCGCATCTGGTGCCGATGGCCGGGGCACGGTTGCTGATGCCCTTCACGGTCAGCGAGTACACCGATTTCTATGCCTCGAAGAACCACGCGGTGAATGTCGGCACCCTGTTTCGCGGCGCCGAAAACGCCCTGCCGCCGAACTGGCTGTCGATCCCCATCGGGTACAACGGGCGCGCGTCCTCGGTCGTGGTGTCGGGCAGTGATCTGCGCCGGCCCTGGGGTCAGTTGAAGGCGCCGGACCAGCCACTGCCGACATTCGCCCCCTGCGCGCGCCTGGACCTCGAACTGGAGCTGGGCGCCATCGTCGGTCAGCCCTCCGACGGCATGGTCAGCGTCGCGGAGGCGGACGCGATGATCTTTGGCTACGTTCTGCTGAACGATTGGTCGGCGCGCGATATCCAGGCCTGGGAATATCAGCCGCTGGGCCCGTTTCAGGCCAAGGCGACGGCCACCAGCATCAGCCCCTGGATCGTCACCGCCGCCGCGCTGGCGCCGTTCCGCACCCCGACACCGGCGCGCGAACGCCCGCTGCTGCCCTACCTCGCAGAGCCGGGGCCGATGCTGTACGACATCGACCTTACCGTCAGCCTGGCGCCTGCGGGGGGCGCGGAGACGCAGTTGGCGCGGACCAACTACAACCAGATGTATTTCTCAGCCGCGCAGCAGCTGTGCCACCACACCACCTCGGGCTGTCCGATGCGGGTGGGCGATCTGCTCGGCTCCGGCACTATCTCGGGCGAGACGCCCGACAGCTGCGGATCGCTGCTTGAGCTGACGCGCGGCGGGCAGGCGCCGGTCACTCTGGAGGATGGCCGGACACGGCGGTTCCTGGAGGATGGCGATACGCTGACCCTGCGCGGCGCGGCACAGGCGGAGGGCTATCGCGTCGGCTTTGGCGCCTGTGCCGGCACGGTGCTGCCTGCCGTGGACCGGGACTGACAGATGGGCGCCGTGATCCTGCACGATTACTGGCGCTCCACCGCCAGCTACCGGGTGCGGATCGGGCTGAACCTGTCCGGGATCGACTGGCACAGCCGGCCCGTGGACCTGGTCGCCGGGGCACAGCGCAGCGATGCCTACCGGGCGCTGAACCCGCAGGGGCTGGTCCCGGTGCTGGAGATCGACGGCCTGCGGCTGACGCAATCCATGGCGATCCTCGACTACCTGGAGGACACAGGCCGCCTGTCCCTGCGCCCCGCCGACCCGGCGCAGGCGGCGCGGATGCGGATGGCAGTGCAGGCGATCACGGCGGATCTGCACCCGGTCTGCAACCTGTCGGTGGCGGATCATGTCGTGGCCCTGACCGGACGGGACAGCGCGCGGGCGGCGTGGATGGCCCGGTTCATCCGGCCGGGACTGGCGGCGGTGGAGGCGCTGCTGGATGCCACCGGCCCCTATGCCATGGGCGAATTGGTCACACAGGCGGATCTGGCCGTGGTCCCGCAACTTTACAACGCCGACAGATGGGGCGTGCCGGTGGACGATCTGCCTCGTCTTCGCCGGGTGGCGAAGGCCTGCGCGTCATTGTCCGCCTTTCGCGACGCCCGGCCCGACGCGATGGCGCCCTGACCTCCGCCGCCGCGCCTTTCCGGCCACAGGCGCGGCGCTGTCGCATCTGCTGCTCTGGTGGCATGGAGGGCGTCCTGCTAGCATCTTGCCATGGCCGAACGCGCTGATCTCCCTGACGATCCTCGGCAGCTGGACGTCTTTCCCACTTCTCTCGACCTGCGGCGGGAGGATCCGTCGCGCAACATGCGGCGGTTCTATCGCATGACCTTGCAACCCGATCTCTTCGGGGGCGTCTCGCTGGTGCGTGAATGGGGGCGGCTGGGCAGCGGCGGGCGCACGGTGGCGGAATGCCATTGTGACGAGGGGCGCGCCGTCACCGCGTTGATGGAACATGCCGCGGCCAAGCGGCGGCGCGGCTACGTCGCGGGCTGAGCCGCCCGGCCTCGGCCCCAACCTCACCCCATTCCGTCCACCCCATTGCGCCGGCCGCCCGCTACGCGGCGTCATGTCCCGACCCTGTTGCGCCCGGCTGATGGTTCGCCTACGAACAAATACGGTTAGTACGGACACGAACAAAAATGGCCGATCAGCTCAGGATCTTTCACAAGGTGCAGGTGGCCCATGCCGCCCTGTTCCGGGCCGCCGATCACCGCATCCGCAGCCGGGTCGGGCTGTCGACCTCGCAGCTGGCGGTGCTGTTCATCCTGGCGCGCAAGGACGGTCTGCCGATCTCCGAGGTGTCGCGCATCCTGTCGATGGGCAAATCCAGCCTGACCGGCCTGGTGGACCGCATGTGCGCGCGCGGGCTGGTCCGGCGCGCCCCCTCGGAACGGGACGGCCGCATCACCCAGCTGTACCTGTGTGCCCCCGGCCGCGCGCTGCTGGCCCAGGGTGGCGCCGAGACCCGGCGGTTCAACGCCGCGCTGCTGGCGCCCTTCTCCGCACATGAGCAGCAGGTGATCGACCGTTTCCTGACCCACCTGACGGAGAACGCGGACAGCATCATCAACCAACCGGAGGCGCGCACCGATGGCTGACGTGGTGACCGTCGCGCCGCTGCGGTTCCGCACCGCGGACGATTGGCTGCTGGAGGGCGATCTGTACCAGCCCGCGGCGCCGAAACTGGCGATCCTGATATCCGCCGGAACGGGGTACCCGCGCCGGTTTTACGATGCGGCGGCGACCTACCTGGCCAGGCAGGGCGCGATGGTGCTGACCTATGACTACCGGGGCATCGGCGGGTCCGGGGCGCAGGATCCGCGCTGGCACCAGATCGATTATGCCGATTGGGGCCGTCACGACCTGACCGCCGCCATCGGCGCGCTGGCGGGCGCCGCCAAGGGGCTGACCCTGACCCACCTGGCTCATAGCGTCGGCGGCCATTTCATCGGCCTGGCGCCCAATCACGGGCGGATTGCGCGCCATGCCTTCGTATCGGTCGGGACCGGCTATTTCGGCGGGCATCACCTGGGCAACATCCCGGCCGAGCTGTATTTCTGGTGGGGATTGGGCAGCGTTGCGCTGGCCCGTCACGGTCATATCCCGCGCGCGGGTGGCTGGCGGGGCGAGCCGCTGCCGCCGCGCCTGTTCCGCACATGGCGGCGGTGGAGCCACCGACGCGCCTATTTCCGGCCCGACCTGGACGGCGCGCTGGCGCCGCATCACTATGGGGCGGTCACGGCGCCAATCCGGTCCTGGCTGTTTTCCGACGACCCCATCGCCACCCCCGCCACGGCACGCGACCTGCTGCGCGTCTATCCCGCCGCCCCGCACCGCATCGTGATGCGCAGCCCGGCCGAGATCGGCCAGCGCCGCATTGGCCATGACGGTGCCTTCCGCAAGGGACGGGAGGTGTTGTGGCAGGACATCGGAAATTGGCTGGCCAGGGGCGAGGAGGCCCCCGAACCGGCCTGACATCTTGGAACTTCAACGCAAAAGGCATCCCATGACCGAGAATATCACCCTCACCACCCGGGACCGTGTCACCACCCTGACCATGGCCCGGCCGGAGAAACGCAATGCGATCACCCAGGCGATGTATGCCGCCATGGCCGACGCGCTGGAGGATTACGCCACCAACGACACCGCCCGCGCCTTTGTCATCACGGGGGCGGCGGAGTATTTCACCTCCGGCAACGATGTGCGCGACTTCGCCATGGGCGACCGCAGTACGGAGACCCCGCCGGTGCTGCGCTTTCTGACCGCGCTGTCGACCTGCCCCAAGCCGGTGATCGCCGCCGTGAACGGTCCGGCGATCGGTGTCGGCGTGACGATGCTGCTGCATTGCGACCTGGTGGTGATCGCGGAGGAGGCGACGTTCAGCACGCCCTTTGTCGGGCTGGGCCTGGTGCCGGAGGCCGGATCCTCGCTGTTGTTGCCCGCGCTGATCGGCATGGCGCTGGCCAATGACATGCTGTTGGCGAACCGTGTGCTGACAGCGGCGGAGGCCCATGCCGCCGGCCTGGCCTCCCGTCTTGTACCCGGAGCGGAGTTGACGGCGGAAACCGCGCGTCTGGCCGCCGGGGTCGCCGCCTCCGCCCCCACCGCGATGCGCGAGACCAAGGCGCTGATCCGCCATGGACGCGATCAGGTGAAGGCGCAGATGGATCGCGAATCCGTGCTATTCTCCGCCCAGTTGAAAACCCCGGAATTCGCCGAGGCCGTCGCCGCGCGCATGGCCAAGCGCGCACCGGTGTTCAAGTAACGCCAGCGGGGCGGGCGCCCAGGCCCGCCCCCCAGTTAGGGCCAGCGCGGCGGCCAGCGGGGTACCGCGTCACGCCACCCCGCTGAACCGGTCCAGTGCGTTGCGGGTGATCGTCTCCGTAAAGGGATCGCGGCGGGTCAGACCCATGATCCATTCGCAGGATCCGGCGGTCAGGACTTCGCCCTTGCCGCGTGTCATGCTGGTCACCATGCCCGATCCGTATTGGTAATTGCGCCGCGCGACCGGGGTGTCCGCCGCCGCCAGTTCGGCCAGGCCAGCCAGATCGGAATCGCGCACGTAATAGCGGTATCCCGGACCCTCATGTTCATATTCGAACAGGACGGCGGGGCTCATGGCCAGGATGTCGATCCCTTCCGGCACGCCGGGATCTGCGACGGGGTAGGGCAGTCCGCGCTCGAACGTGTAGTTCAGCCCGTCGACCTCGTAGCCGAAAATCCCGGCCTCCGCGCCGAAGACATCTGCATAGCGCAGGTCGGTCCCTTCGAACGCCCAATGCTCGGGCCGGTAGACGGTGAACCCGCGTGAGCCGCGCGGCGCGAACCCGCCCCAGCTGCCATACATGCCATGGCAACCATTGACCCCCACGGTGGAAGCGCCGGGCCAGTCGACCGCGCCGCTTTCCCAGGAGGCGGTCAGCAGGTGGCGGCGCTGCGGATCGTCGCGGACCGGGTCCATCTGGGGTGCCCTGGTCTTCCAGCAGACCTGCCGGGCGCCGTCGTCCTCCAGCCGGATCTGCCACAGGAAATTGCCCCCGAACCGGGAGAAGTTGCCGCCGCGCTCAACGAACTCCTCGACCGTCTTTCGCATTTCCCAGGACCAGTATTCGTCGTGCCCCACGGTGACGAGGCAGGTGTAATCGTCCAGGATCTCGGGGCGCAGATGCAGGTCGGTCTGGGTGACAATGTCAAAGCCATAGCCCTGTTGTTCGGCCCAGACGGCAAAGTGACGGTCGAACTGGGCCCAGCCGGCGGCGGCGTAATATTGGCCGAAGCCGTGGGAATAGCCCCATTCCTTGGACGGGTAGCCGGGCAGGTCGTTCATCTCGGGCATCCGGTTCTGCGCGATCCGCGCTGCGCCCTTGGGCAGCCAGAGCATGCCGCGGGTCCAGGGCCGGTGCAGGCTGAGATGCGGTGAGCCCTCGTTGCCGTTCGGCCCCCAGGTGCCGAAGTAATGATTGGCGCCGCCCCAGTCGTTGTAGGCCGTCCAGGTGCCGGTGGCGAGCATGAACAGGATCTTGCCCTGGCGGGTCTCGGGTGTCGGTCGCACCACGAGGAAATGATGTTGCACGAACCGTTCACCGTCCTGTCGCAGGCAGGTGGACACCACGCGATAGAACCCTGGCCGCTGGTCGGCGGGGATGGTCCAGGAATGCAGCACCGGCCAGTCGCAGCCGTCCATATAGGCCGTCGGGGCCGTCCGGGTGAAGCTGCCGGGCAGGTCGTGGGCCTCGTGCGCCATTTCGGGCTGCCAGCCGTCGCGGTAGATTTGCAAGGTCCAGGTTTCTGCGGTGGTGGAGCCGTGGAATTCCACCGTTTCGCCGGGATCGTAGGACATGCGCGGGGTGTAGACGAAGACTTCGGCCAGGTCGGGATCCTCACGCGGGGCCTGGTAGCGGTAATCGGCCAGGAAATGCTCGTCGGCATAGCCCTTGCGCACGCCCCAGGGGGCGACGGCATGGGGGCCGGTTTCGGGAAAGCGGAACTTGGATCGGGTCATCGGCGGGGCGTCCTTCGGGGGCTGGTTCTGATAGTGGAATCGGGCCGGAGGGGGTAGCGGAATGTCAACCGGCTGCCGTCCGGGTGATGCTGTAGAGGAGGGCAATCGGGGAATGGCCCGAGTCTTGTGATATACCAGAAGGTCGAATAATCGCCGATCCGTCAAGCTTTGCTTGCCCGATAGGCAGGGATAGTTCGGGAATTGATGGGCAGATCAGCAACATTTTTTGATGGGCTGAGTTTGACGATTGTCCTGTAATAGTCAGAAAAATCAACGTAAATCCTTTTCATTCGCGCCCCTGCGCCCGGTGTCCAGCCCTTTGGGCGGCCGCTTTCTCTCTCTGCTTTGCCCCAAAGGGTCTGAAAAAAGTTGTTATACATGGTATATCATGTTCTAGTGCCTGAACACATTGCGGCGCGATCATGGTCGCGCATCCAGAACGGGGAGACATATGGCGCAACAAGACCCCATGCCGGCCGGCGCCGAGATCCAGGTGCGCGGGCTCGACAAGCGGTTCGGCCAGCTGAAGGCGGTCGATGACCTGTCCATCGACATCCAGAGCGGCGAGTTCCTGGCGCTGCTTGGTCCGTCGGGGTCCGGCAAGTCCACGGTTCTCATGATGCTGGCCGGTTTCGAAGTGCCCAGCGGCGGGTCCATTACCATCGACGGCCGCGATTGCACCCGCCTGACGCCGCAAAAGCGCAATATCGGCATGGTGTTCCAGCACTATTCCCTGTTCCCGCACATGACGGTTCTCGACAACGTCGCCTTTCCGCTGAAAATGCGGGGGGAGACGCGCGCCAGCCGTCGCCACCGCGCCGCCGAGGCGCTGGAGGTCGTGCGCTTGCAGGGCTACGGCGACAGGATGCCCTCGCAATTGTCCGGCGGCCAGCGCCAGCGCGTCGCCCTGGCCCGCGCGATTGTCTACCAACCCCGATTGCTGCTGATGGACGAGCCGCTGTCCGCGCTGGACAAGAACCTGCGCGAGGAAATGCAGCTGGAGATCAAGCGGCTGCATTCCGAACTGGGCGTGACCGTCGTTTTTGTCACCCATGATCAGGGCGAGGCGCTGACCATGGCCGACCGGGTCGCCATCCTCAGGGGCGGGCGCATCCAGCAGATTTCCCCCGCGCGAGAGTTGTACGAGCGGCCAGCCAACCTGTTTTCGGCCGGGTTCATCGGCGAAATGAACATGATCCCCGCGCAATGGGACGGCAGCGCCCTGGCCCTGGGGCAGGGGCAGCGGCTGGATCCGCCGGGCGCGTCCCTGATCGGTCGGGTGCCCGAAGGGGCCGCCACGCTGGCCCTGCGCCCGGAACGGTTGCGCGTCACCGCGCCCGACGCGCCCGGGGCCTTGCCCGCCACGCTTGAGGAGGTGGTCTATGCCGGGGCCGGTACGCTGCTGATCGCGCGACTGGCGGACGGGACGGAGATCCGCGCCCGCGTGCCCTCGGCCGGGCTGCCGGCGCTGGCGGTGGGCGACCGTATCGGCCTGGTCTTCGACGCCGATGCGATGCTGGTTTACGGGGAGACGACAGCATGAGCCCGGCGCGCCTTTTCCAGCCGGACGGGCGCGCCCTGTCGCGCGCGGGGGCCTTCCTGTTGATGGCGCCGTTCTTCCTGTTGATCGGCTTTGCCTTTCTTTATCCGCTGTTCAGCCTGCTGTCGATTTCGGTCACCGAACCGCAGGTCGGGCTACAGAATTACGAGCGTATTCTGGACAATCCCGTCTACGGCAAGGTGCTGCTGCGGACCTTGTGGATCGCGCTGATGGTGGCGGTTCTGTCGCTGTTTCTGGCCTTTCCGGTGGCGATGGCCATGGTGTCTTCGGGCGGGGCGATGGCCGTGTTCATCACTGCCTGCGTCCTGCTGCCGTTCTGGTCTTCGGTCCTGGTACGGACGGCGGCCTGGGCCGTGCTGCTGCAACGCAACGGCATCATCAACGACGCCTTGCAGGCCATCGGCCTGATCGAGGCGCCGATGCGTCTGCTTTATACCCAGGGTGCGGTGGTGGTGGCGATGACCCATGTGCTGATGCCGTTCATGGTGCTGCCGATCTATGGCGCGCTGCGCAACATCCCGGCCGATTACGGACGGGCGGCGGCGATCTGCGGGGCCGGGCCGTTGCGCCGGTTCCGGGAGGTGACGCTGCCGCTGGCCATGCCGGGAGTGCTGGGCGGGTTCATCCTGGTGTTCCTGACCGCGCTTGGCTATTTCATCACGCCCGCGCTGCTTGGCTCTCCGCAGGAGATGATGATCGCGACGTTGATTTCCCAGCAATTGCGCGAATTCCTCGACTGGCCGTTTGCAGCCGCGCTGGTGGGCGTGCTGACGCTGTTCGTCACCGCGATCACACTGTTGTTCAGCCGGGTCTTCCGCTTTGACCGGATGTTGGGGGGGCAGCTATGACCCGTCGCCCCGATCCCGGCCGCCTGCTGCTGATGGCCTATGTCTACCTGGTCCTGATCTTCGTGCTGGCACCGATCGTGGTCATCCTGCCGATGGCCTTCAGCGTGCCCGACTACCTGACCTTTCCGCCCGAGGGGTTCACCCTGGACTGGTTCGGCGCCTTCTTCGGCAATGCGCGCTGGATGAAGGCCTCTGTCTTCTCGCTGAAGATCGCGGTGCTGACGGCTCTGGTCACGGTGGTTGTGGGCACCATGGCCACCTATGCGCTGATGCGCGGCGCGGGGTGGTTGGGCAGCCTGTTCCAGGGCCTGCTGATCACCCCCATCGTGGTGCCGCATATCGCGCTGGCCGTGGCGCTGTACCTGTTCTTCCAGCGCACGGGCCTGTCGGGCACGGTGGCCGGCTATGTCATGGCCCATGCCATCATCGCCATGCCCTTCGTGGTTTTTACCGTCGCGGCGGCGCTCAGCTCGGTCGATGCAACGCTGGAGGACGCGGCGATGAGTTGCGGCGCGTCGCGCTTCGATGCCTTCCGGCTGGTCACCCTGCCGCTGATCCTGCCCAATGTCCTGTCGGGGGCGCTGTTCGCGTTCATCCTGTCCTTTGACGAACCGGTGATCTCGTTCTTTCTGGCCGGTATCCGCGACAAGACGCTGCCCCGGATGATGTTCGACAACATCGAACAGAACCTGACGCCGGTGATCCCGGCCATCGCCGTGCTGCTGACCGGCGTTTCCATCTTTGTTCTGGTCTCCGCCGCGATCCTGCGGCGCATGGCCCAATCCCGGAAAATGCCCGCGCAAGACGGGTGATCCGGCCCACCACGGCACCGACGACAAGGAGAGTGACATGAAGATGACGAAAAAGGCCGCGATGCTGGCTTTGGCCCTGCTCACGGCCGGCACGGCCGCGCGGGCGGACGAGCTGGTGATCGCCACCACGGGTGGCCTGATGCGCAACCAGATGGAGCAATGGTTCTACCTGCCGTTCGCCGGGGAAACCGGGACGGAGGTCATCCCCTTCGATATCGAGGTGCCCGACCAATGGGCCCGCGCCGAGGGCATGGTGCGGACCGGCAATGTCGAATTCGACATCGTGACCGCGACCGGCCCGGATCTGGTCGGCAAGGCCGATATGCTGGAGACGATCCCCTGCGACAGCCTGGACAACGTTCGGGAATACGCGCTGCCCGGAGCCTGCCAGCCCAAGGGCATTGCCCGCACCACCGGCGGCATGGTCCTGACCTACAACACCGAGACCTACGCCGGGAATGCGCCTGCATCCTGGGCGGATTTCTGGGACGTGGAGACCTATCCCGGTCCGCGCGGCCTGCCCGATACCGGTGACCGCGACTGGTGGCTGCCCACCGTTGCGCTTCTGGCCGACGGCGTCGCAAAAGAGGATCTGTTCCCGCTTGACCTGGACCGGGCCTATGCCAAGCTTGAGGAGATCCGCCCCCATATCGCCGTCTGGTGGAAGACCGGCAACCAGGTTCAGCAGATCATGCGCGACAACGAGATCGCGATGACGATGGCCTATTCCGGGCGCGCGCTGAAGGTCATCCAGGACGGATCGCCCTTTGCCATGGCCTGGGATGGCGCAATCCGCGATACCGGCTACCTCGCGGTGCTGAAGGACTCGCCCAATCCCGAGGGCGCGATGGCGTTCATCAATTTCTTCTACGGCGCCGCCGACGGGCATCCCGGTTTCATCCAGGCGGTGGGCTATGCGACCTCCTCCACCATCGGGCTGAGCCAGCTGCCCGAGGACGAGCAGAAGCTCTACGCGACCTATCCGGCGAATTACGACATGCTTGTCGATCCCGACTTCGAATGGATCGGCGCCAATCGCGATGCGCTGCGGGAGCGTTGGACCAACTGGCTTCTGCAATGACCTGACCGCGCGGGCGGCGTTGACCCGCCCGCGCGACGGGCCGTTGATTGAACTCCGTGGACCGTGCCCTGTTCTCCGGTGCACCGTCTGCCGGGCGCGCGCGCGGAATGGCGCCGCGGCATGGTGGGTCGCGCGGAAGTGCCGCGTTGGGTGGCCTGCGGTATCACATCGGGACTTGCCCCATCCCGACAAACCGACCATGCCGCTGCCACGCCGGTGAAGATCGAACACCTGTTCTGCACCCACCCGCCTTTCTAGCACTTCGCATGGAACGCCACGCCCCTGCCCATGGCGGGATACCGCCAGTCCCCGACGTCCTCCTCCACGCCAACGGGTCGCCCGCCCTTGTCGCACAGGGATAGTTAGGATACTAACTGCGCTGTGAAAAGATTTGGCATCCATCATATTCTGCACTCCGCCGATATCCTGGAGGCCCGCCTGCGCCAACGGCTGCGCGGGCTGAACCTGCAACCGCGCCAGGCCCGTGTCGTGGATGCCCTGGGGCGTCTCGGCACGGCCTCTCAGGGAAAATTGGCGCGGCAATTCGATGTCACCCCCGCCAGCATGAGCACGATGACCGCCCGCCTGATCAATGGCGGTTGGATCTCGCGCAGCCCCGATCCCGATGATCCGCGCATCAATGTCCTGCGACTGACCGACAAGGGTCAGGATCTGCGCGCGGAAATCGAAGCCGCCTGGGAGGACATGGACAGGATGATCCGCGACCTTCTGGGCCCGGACACGGCGGATGCGTTCCTGCAAGGCGCGTTCAAGCTGCATCAGGCCCTGGGCGCGCATGTCCCCGGTACCCAACCCCCGCACACATCCCTGCACCCTGAGGAGACAGACTCATGACCCGATCCCCGGCCCCCTGGTTGGTCGCGCTTTCGCTGTTGCCAATGACAGCCCATGCCCATCCGGATCCCGCGCGTTTCAACGCCACGGCCTTTGCCAGCGAACCGGCCATCGTCGATTGCACGCTGGAAGACGGCAGCACGGCGCAATGCTATGAATTCACCGTGCCCTACAAGCCCGCGGAGCTGGAGATCGGGCCGTTCTGCCCCTCGGACATCGATGGCGAAGGTGGTCTGTGGGATTGGGACGGAGAGGAGGCGGGCTTGTACAAGCTGGACCGCGCCTTTTGGGAGATGCTCGCCGCGCAGGGCTACAAGTTCTACGACGAGGACGGCACCATCGCGATCAGTGACCCCGGGTCCGGCGCGCGGCCCACGGCGGACCATTCCTGCCTGATGGCCACACAGGACGAAAGTGTCATCATCACCATGCGCCTGCCGGTCACGCCGGTGATGGCCGAAGACGCCACGGGACTTGGGACCGTCGCACAGGTGGGCGTGGCGCTGGACGGCGTGCCGATCTTCGCCGATGCGCCCTCGGTCCTTGAAACAGGTCACCTGCCTGCGCTGGATGTCTGCGGCGGCCATATTGATCCCGGTGGCTGGTACCATTGGCACGCGACCGCGACCGACATCGACACCATTGCCGAACACGAGGGGGTCGCGGTGGATTGTGGCGCGGTGGCGCAAGATCCCACGGCGATCTTCGGCTATGCCTTCGACGGGTTCCCGATGATGGGCAGTCTTGAGGCTGACGGGACCAAGCCGGAAGGGCTGGACCAGTGCAACGGCCATGTCGGGGCCACCGCGCAGGGGGAGACCTACCATTACCATGCCTCCCCCGAATTTCCGAACCTGCCCACCTGCCTGGTGGGGCTGACCGCGCAGGACAAATTCGCCACCACTGCGCAGAACGGCATCGGTGCCGCCGGTTTCGGCGGTGCTGGCCCGAATGGTGCTCCCGGTCAGGGCGGTGGTCTGCCCGAAGGGATGGACGACGCCGCCAAGACACTGGGTGTGACCTTGCCTGCCCTGCTTGATGCTCTGGGCACCGGTCCGCGACCGGATTTCGATGCGGCGGCCCAGACGCTGGGCGTTTCGGTGGAGGCGTTGCGCGCTGCATTGCCGGCGCGGCCCTGATCGCGGCCCGGCCCAGGTCGGGCAAGCGTCCGGCACCTCGGGGGTCTCGCGCCGCGTCTCTGGCAGGCCCTCGGCCAGGTTCTCGCCCCGCCGCCGTGAGATTGCCGGAATGACAGGCCGACAGGGTCACCGACGGCGAACTCCAGGCCCATCAGCGTGATCGGCGGCCGCCGCACTACCTGAATCGGTCAAAACCGCTGTGGATCGGCGGGGGGTGATGAATCCCGGCGCGCTTGGCCCGAGACAGGGGGGCTGCCGCGCCCGGAGCCTCGATGGTGGCCGGGGCACGGGTTGGCGCGGCTGCTCCCCTCAGCCCGTGTCGCGCAGCGCCTGTTCCAGGGCCTGTACCGGGTGGGGCAGCGGCGTATCGGCGAACCGCCGTGCCTGGGACCGGCAGGAAAAGCCGGTGGCCAGCAGCGGCGGCGCGCTATCCTGCGTCACCTTCTCGTGCCAGTTCAGAGCAAAGATCCGGCGCGACATCTCCCGGTGTTCGGTCTCGTGACCGAACAGGCCGGCCATGCCGCAGCAGCCGGCGCGGTGCGCGGTCAGGCGCAGGCCCGCCGCGTCGAAAATCGCCGCCCAGCGGGTCAGGTTGGCGGGATCGGCCGCGGTTTCGGTGCAATGGCCGATCAGCCGGAACGCGCCACCGCCCGCACGCGGCATCGCGGCGAGCCTCTCGTGCAGGAACCGGTCCAGCGACAGGGGCAGCGCGGTGGCGGGCAACACGTCGAAATCCTGACGGTAGAGCATGGTGGCCGCCGGCTCCACGCTGACCAGGGGCAGGCCGGTGGTGGCGAGGGCCGTCAGATCCGCCATGGCGCGCTGTTGTGTCCGGGCAAAGGCCGCCTGAAATCCTCGCACCTGCAACGCCTTGCCGTTGCGCAGCGGCGGCGTGTGGAACACCGTCAGCCCCATCCGTGCCAGCAGCCGGGCCGTGGCCTCCAGCACCTGCGGCTCGAACGGAGCCAGGAAACTGTCGCACAGCAGGATCACCGCGCGATGGGGATCCACCCCGGCGGGCAGGGCGGCACCGGGGGCCAGCTGCCGGGCGCCCGCCGCGCGCATCCGCCGCGACAGGCCCGTCCGGTCCAGCCGGGGCAGGTCCACCAGCCCCAGCGTCCGCGCCAGCGCGCCCCGGCCCAGCCGCAGCCCGGCATTGGCCAGCGTCGGCATCCGCGCGGCCAGCAGGGTCAACCCCTCCATCCGGCGCAGAAGGTGGTCGCGGGCGGGCCTGGGCCGGGTGGCGTGACGCGCCGCGAGAAAGCGCGCCTTCATCGTGGGGATGTCGACCTGCACGGGGCATTGGCTGGTGCAGGCCTTGCAGGACAGGCAGGTCGCCAGGCTGTCGGCCAGCGCCGTTTCGGCCGTGGCCGCAGCCGCATCGCTGCCGGTTTCGCGCGCGTGCAGCCAGTCGCGCATCAGCGCCGCGCGGCCCTTGGGCGATTGCACGCGGTCGCGCGTCACCTTGTAGGACGGGCACATCTCCTGCGCGCTGTCCCAGTGGAAACAGGCGCCGTTGCCGTTGCAATCCACCGCCCTGGCATAGCCGTCCTGCGCCGCGATCCGCTGATCCCGCGCGCCGCGAAAGGCGATGCCGTCGATCCGGTCCAGTGCCAATTCGGTCCCGGCGGCGGTTGCCAGCTTGCCGGGGTTCAGGCGGTTGGCGGGGTCGAACGCCGCCTTGATCCGGCGCATCAGGGCAAAGAGCTGCGGGCCAAAGTAATCCGCACCGTATTCACCGCGCAGTCCCTTGCCGTGCTCACCCCAGATCAGCCCGCCATGTTCGCGCGCCAACCGCGCCACGGCATCGGAGACCGGGCGGATGCGGGCGCGGTGGTCGGGCAGGCGCATGTCCATCAGGGGGCGCACGTGGACACAGCCGACATCGGCGTGGCCATACATGCCGTAATCCAGCCCCTGAGCTGCCAGGATGTCACGGAACCCGGCGACAAAGGGCACCAGCCGGTCGGGTGGCACGGCGGCGTCCTCGACAAAGGCGGTGCCCTTCAGCGCGCCCTTGCCCTTGCCCATCAGACCCACGGCATCCTTGCGCAGCCCGTTGATCGCGGCCATCTCCTGTGTGCTGCGGGTGGTGCGGATGCCCACGGCGGGCGTGGCGGCGGTGGCAACCTGTTCCAGGGCGGCCAGCTGGCGGTCGATCTCTGCGGGGGTGTCGCCCGCGACCTCGGCGAACAGATAGCCGCCGCATTCGGCCAGGGCACTGCCCAGCAGCGGCTCCAGCACGGGCCAGGCGGGGGTTGTCTTGCCCAGACGCACGGTGACGTCGTCCAGGAACTCCACGGCGTCGGGATCGGCGGGCAGCAGGTCGGGCACCGCGCCAAGTGCGGTCAGCGTATCGGCATAGCCGATGATCGCCATGCCGCGATGGGCGGGCAGGGGGGTGACCCGCAATTCCAGCGCGGTGATGATGGCCAGGGTGCCTTCTGATCCGGCCAGCAGCCTGGGCAGGTGCAGGGTGCCGTCGCGGCCGTGCAGCCCGGCCAGGTTATAGCCGGTCAGGCCCCGGTTCATCACAGGGAAGACGCGGGCGATCTCGGCGGCATGGGTGGGCAGCTCGGCGCGCAAAAGGCGCACGGCGGCGCCCAGCGGGCCATCGGGAGCGGGCGCGTCACCGGGCAGATCCGCGAACCGGGCGGGGGTGCCGCAGGCCAGCACCACCTCGGCGGCATGCAGGTGATCCGAGGTGCGGCCGTAGCGCCGCGACCCCTTGCCCGAGGCATCGGTGCCGACCATCCCGCCCAGCGTCGCCCGCGATGCGGTTGAAACGGCGGGCGGAAAGAACACGCCCTGCGGGGCGAGGAATGCGTTCAGCTGGTCCAGCACCACGCCCGGCTCGACGCGGACGATGCCGCGCGCGGCATCGTAATCCAGGATCCGGTTCATGAAACGCGAAGTGTCCAGCACCACGCCATCGGTCAGCGATTGCCCGTTGGTCCCCGTGCCGCCGCCGCGCGGGGTGATCGGCAGGCCGGCCTGGTTGGCGGCGGTGAGGGCGGTGGCGATATCGGCAGGGCCGGCAGGTTCCAGCACGCAGGCCGGCTCGCGGTAATAGATCGAATTGTCGGTGGCATGGACCACCCGCGCGGCGCGCGCGGTGCGGGCCTGCCCCTTGAAGCCGCGGCGCCCCAGCTCCTGCAACAATCGGGTGACGGGGGCGACGGTCGTCGTAACGGCCATGTCCTTCATGCGATGCCTGTCAGCGGATCAGCGACGGCAGGAACAATGTCACCTGCGGCACGTAGGTCACAAGCATCAGCACCACGAAGGACACCAGCAGCATCGGCCACAGCGCCAGGCTGATCCGTTCGATGGGCATTTTGCTGATCGCCGAGGCGACGAACAGCGAATAGCCAAAGGGCGGCGTGGCCATGCCGATCGCCAGGTTGATCACCACCATGGCGCCCAGGTGAATCGGGTCCAGCCCCAGCTGCGCCCCGATGGAGGACAGCGTCGTGCCCAGGATGATCATCGCCGCGATATTGTCCATGATCGCGCCGATGAACAGCAGGAAGACGTTCAGGATCAGCAGGATCACGATCGGATTGGTGGAAATCGACATGATCCCCCCCGCGATGGCCGACGGCAGTTGTTCGATCGCGACCAGCCACCCGAAGGCGGAGGCGATGGCGATGATGAAACACACGATGGCGGATGTCCGCATCGATGCCATGATCACCCGGCCCAGGTCGCGCAGCGGCAATTCGCGGTGAATGAACAGCCCCACGATCAGGGCATAGAACACCGCGATGGCTGAGGCCTCCGTCGGGGTGAAAATCGAACCGTAGATGCCGCCCAGGATGATGACGGGTGCCAGCAGCGACCACTTGCCGTCCCACAGGCTGTCGATCAGCTGGCGCCGTGTGGCGCGCGGCTCCAGCGGGATATCGGGACTGCGGCGCGCCACGATCCAGCAGACCAGCATCAGCCCCAGGGCGATCAGCAGACCGGGGATAATGCCGGCCAGGAACAGCTGATTGATCGAATCTTCGGCCACCACGCCCCAGATGATCATCGGGATCGACGGCGGGATCATCTGGCCGATGGGGCCAGAGGCCGCCGCCAGCGCGGCGGAGAAGTCGCGCCGCCAGCCGCGTTGCTCCATCTCGGGGATCATGATGCCGCCGATGGTGGCCGTCGTCGCCGGGGCAGAGCCGGAGATCGCGGCAAAGAAGGTGGCGGACAGCACCGTCACCATGCCCAGCCCGCCGGTGACATGCTGCACCAGCGCCTGGCAGAACCGCACCAGCCGCCGCGACAGCCCGCCATGCATCATCAGGTCCCCGGCCAGGATGAACCCCGGAATGGCGAGGATGGAGAAGCTTTGCGTGCCCGCGATCAGCCGCTGCGCCAGGATCACCAACGGGAAATCCGCGAGGTAGAGGCCAAGAACCGAGGCGATGCCCAGGCAAAACGCGATCGGCATCCCGCCGAACATGGAAATCAGGAAGGTCGCCAGGATGGCGGTTGCGACAACACTCATCCCACGATCTCCTTCGGGGTCTCGGCCGGGGCTGCGGGGCGGAACAGGCGGGCCAGCGCGTGCAGCGCGCCCAGGCCGCCGCAGACCGGCGCGGCCAGGTGCAGAACCTCGATCGGCAGGCGCATCGCGGCGGACACCTGGCCCATGGTGCTGACCGTGTAATCATAGCCCGACACCGCCAGCGCGATGCAGAAGGCCAGGATGGCCAGGGTGATCGCCCGTTCCCACCACAGGCGCAGCCCGCCGGGCAGGTAGGAAATCAGCACATCCAGCCGCACATGGGCCATGTCCCGCAGGACCGAAGTCGCGGCCAGAAGCGTGGTCCAGGTGAACAGGATCAGGGCCAGTTCCTCGGACCAGACGAGCGAGGCGCCCAGCACGTAGCGGGAAAAGACCTGAAGGATCAGCGCGGTCATCATCACCGATGCCATCCCGATGACGACGATATCGGTGGCGCGCGCGACCCAATGGGAGGTTCGGTCCAACAGCTTGATCATTCTCGGCTCCTGGTCTGGAGAGCTGGTCAGGAAAACTGGTCAGGAAAACCGGCGCCGCGCCTGGTGGGGAACGGCGCCGGGGCGGGCGATCAGTTCTGGACGGCGGCCAGCGCCTTGTCGAACAGCGCTTCGCCGATCTGCGGCTTGAACTCGTCGTAGACCGGCAGCACCTTCTCCCGGAAGGCGGCGGGGTTCTCGATCTCGTTCACTTCCATGCCGGCCTCTTCCAGCTTGGTGATCAGGTCGGCGGAGTTCTGCGCCACCTGCTCCCGCTGGCTGGCGATGGCGTCGGATACGGCGCCGGCAAAGGCCATGCGCTCGTCGTCCGACAGTTTAGACAGGCTGCGCTGCGACACGATGATGCCAAGAGCGCTGTAGGTATGCTTGGTCAGGGACAGGTAATCCGTCACTTCGGGGTACTTGTTGGCAAAGATCACCGCCAGCGGGATCTCCAGCCCGTCGATGGTGCCCTGCTGCGCGGCGGTGAAGGTTTCGGACCAGGCCATCGGCGTGGGGTTGCCGCCAAGCGAGGAGAACATGCCGATGAACACCGGGCTTTGCATCGTGCGGAACTTCACGCCTTCCACGTCGGCGGGGGTGGTCACCGGGCGCTTGTTGTTGATCATGTTGCGGAACCCGCCTTCGGCAAAGCCCAGACCGACCATTCCCTTGTCCGACAGCTTGGCCAGCAGCTCCTGGCCAACTTCGCCGTCCAGCACCTCGTGGGCCTGGGCCTCGTCCGCGAACAGGAACGGCATGTCGTTCAGCTGGAAGGCCGGATCGACATTGGCGATGGCGGCATTGGTGATGATGCCGACGTCCAGCGTGCCGTATTGCAGCCCTTCCAGCATCTGTTTTTCGTCGCCCAGCTGGTTGTTGGGGAACATCTGCACGGCGAACTTGCCCGGCAGGCGGTCCTCCAGCTCGGCCGCGATGGCGCGGGCAGCAATGGCATAGGGATCCTGTGCCCCGTCCGAGGTTGTCCAGCCGATGCGCAGCGTGTCCTGCGCCAGGCCGGGCAGCGCGGTGGCGCCCAGGGTTGCGGCGGCGATCAGGGCCGTGGCGGTTTTCTTGAGTGCAATCATCTTGGTATCCTCCCTTGGATGATCAGGTGTTGGGGGGTTCGAACCCATAAAGACGCGCTGGATTCTGGGCCAGGATGCGATCCCGCGTGGCCGTGTCGGGCGCCCAGTCGTCCAGCATGTTCAGCAAGGCGCCGTCATTGGGCATGTCGACGTTGATGTAGGGATGCGGCCAGTCGCTGGCCCACAGCACGCGTTCGGGATTGGCGCGAATGATTTCGCGCGCGAAAGGCGCGATATCGGTATAGGGGGTCTCGTTCTGGCCGGTGATGCGATAGCTGCCCGACAACTTCACCCAGGATTTGCCATCCGCCACCAGCGAAAGCATCTCCTGGAAGCCGGGGTGACTGGTCCCGGCCGAGGTCGGCATATGGCCCAGGTGGTCGAAGACCGTTTCCACCGGCAGCGTGCCCAGCGTGTCGCGGATATCGGCGAATTCGGAGACATCGATCAGCATTTGCAGATGCCAGTCCAGGGCGGCGACCTTTTCGGCGATCTTGCGCACGTCCGAGACTTCGACGCCGGAGCGGAACAGCAGGTTCAGCCGCACGCCCCGGGCGCCGGCTTCGTGCATCTCTTCCAGTTCCTTTTCGGTGATGTCCTCGTCCACCACCACAACGGCGCGCAGCCGATCGGGATGGCGGCGCACCACATCCAGCGTGCAGCGGTTGTCGCGGCCATAGACCGAGGGTTGCACGATCACGCCCCGGTCCAGCCCCAGCGTGTCCAGCATGTGGAAATAGGCGGCGGTGCTGGCCTCGGGCGGGGTGTAGGTGCGATGCGGGGTATAGGGATACTGCGCATCGGGGCCAAAGATATGCGCATGGCAATCCGTAGCGCCCGCCGGCGGGACAAAACGCGGCGCATGGGGGTTCAGGTCCGCGGCGGCGCAGACGGGGATTTCGACTTCACCGAGTGAGGTCATGCGGCTTTCCTCCCAGCCTTGGAGGCCGCGCAGGCCCAGTCGGTCGGCCGTGCGCAGCAGGTGGTTCCATGACGCGCGGCGGGCCCTGTCGGGATCGCCGGTGCGGATGGCTTCGAGTATGGTGTGGAGTTCACGTTCGATCTCCAGCGGGCCATCGCTCCTGAGAACGGACCGGGCGAGGTCATCGGCGATCCCGGCGTCGATGCGGATATAGAGAAACCGCATGAGGTCGCGGAAATAGGGATTATTGGTGGCGATGGCGACATGCTGGTGGAACAGGCGCTGTTCCTTCATCGCGGGGCCGCCTGCCTCCAGCGCCGCCTGCACCTTGGCAAAGGCGTCCTCCACGCTGCGCAACTGCGACAGGGTGCGGCGACGGGCGGCCATGGCGGCGCCCGCGACCTCGATCTCCATGCGCAGTTCCAGCACCTGCCGCAGATGTTCCAGGGACGACAGGATCTGCGGGTCGATCTTGAACCCGGACGCCGCCACCGGAGAGCAGACAAAGGCACCTATTCCGTGCCGCGTCTCGACCAGCCCGGCCTCGCGCAGTTGGGCGATCGCCTCGCGCACCGCGCTGCGTCCGGCGTCGAAGGTTTTCACCAGCTCGGCTTCTGTCGGCAGCTTGTCCCCGACGGAGAGGGTGCCGCCGGTGATCATTTCGGACAGCTGGCCGGCGATCTCGTCCGAGATGCGGCGCCGTCCGACGGGGCGCAGGTCTAGCGGGGTTTCGGAACGCATGTGCGGGTCTCTCCTCCAGGATGGGTCTACTAGGAAATCAGATGTCTGACAACTGACAACTGATCTCACAGAATTCCAATGTTCCACGCGCCTGACCCCCCGCCGCTTCGGGGCGACGGGGGGAGGGCAGTGTCGGCATCATAGGAAAAGGCGTGGCGATTCGCCGAAGCCCGTGGGGTGAGGTCAGGGGCAGGGCTGGTGCCGGATCAGTCGGGGAGAAGGATCTCCACCGGTTGCGCCCAGAAGATCAGCACCATGCAACCGCTGTCCGAGCGGACGGAATGCACGCTGCCCGGTGCGTTGCACACCATGTCACCGGCGCGATAGGTGCCGGTTTCATCGCTTTGCGCGCCTTCCAGCACCAGGATCGTCTCCATCCCCGGATGACGGTGCCGGGGCACCGAGGCGCCGGGCTGGTAGCGCAGCACCGCCCATTCGCCGCCGTCCGGGCCGTCACGCCACAGCGAACAGATCTCCACCCCTGGGCGGAACGGTTCAAATGTCAGCGCCGCGCGACCCGTGCCCAGCAGGTCGGCAAAGACCATCGGACTCACGCCGCCAGCCCCGCGATCACGGCGGCGGAGGTGCTGACACCGCCGAATACGCCGCCCTGCATCTGCACCATGCGGATCGCGGCATCGTGGTTGGCGCGGTCGGTGGCGCCGCAGCAATCCTCGACCAGCAGGCATTCGTAGCCCCTGTCGTTGGCCTCCCGCATGGTGGTGTGCACGCAGACATCGGTAGTGATCCCGGTCAGGATCAGGTTCTCGATCCCGCGGGTGCGCAGGGTCAGGTCCAGGTCGGTTGCGTAGAAACTGCCCTTGCCCGGCTTGTCGATGATGATTTCGCCGGGGCGGGGGGCCAGTTCGTCGATGATCTGCCAGCCGGGTTCGCCGCGCACCAGGATGCGCCCGCAGGGACCGGCATCGCCGATCCCCGCGCCAATCTGGCGAGAGCGCCAGCGCTTGTTCGCGGGCAGATCGGCCAGGTCGGGGCGGTGCCCCTCGCGGGTGTGGAGGATCGGATAGCCCCCGGCCCGCATCGCCGCCATCAGGCGGGCGATCGGCCCGATAGGCGCGCGGGTCAGCGACAGGTCATAGCCCATCTTGTCCACATATCCGCCCGGTCCGCAGAAATCCGTCTGCATGTCGATGACGATCAGGGCGGTGTTCTGCGGGCGCAGGTCGCCGTTATAGGGCCAGGCATAGGGGGTGGCGTCGATTGGGGGCATCTGCGGTTCCTCTGCTGTGTGCCCGCAGGCTAGCAAAGCTTCGCGATGCTCAGTTGTGCTGAATTTTGGCAAATCCGGTGCGGAAAATGCATCACTTTGCCAGATGGTCCAGGGCCTGCATCAATTGCTGTGCGAAGCGGGCCGGGGCGACGGGCAGGCTGCGCCCGCGCAGCTGGCCCAGGATCAGCCGCCCCGGCGCGATGTCCCGCCGCGCCAGCGGACGGGAGGTCAGCCCCGGCGGCAGGCGCAGCCCGACAGGGATCTGGAACGCCAGCGCATCCGCGAATTCCACGTAATGGCGCATGAAATCAAATGAGTCCGCCTCCAGTATCGGGGACAATTGCCGCGAAGTCGGGGCCAGCGCGGCTTCCAGCATCCGCCGCACCGCGTAGGAGCGTCCGGGCACCACATGCGGCTGGTCCAGGCAGGCGCGCAGCCGGATTTCGGCCTGCCGGGCCAACGGGTTGTCGGCGCGCATCACCGCGTGCACCGGCTGCGTCAGGACGGCCAGGGTCTCCACATCGGCCAGGTGCGCGGGTTCCAGAACCAGGGCCAGGTCACTGTGGAAACTGCGCAAATCTTCCTCTGCCGCGGCGCGGTCGCGGATCTGGACCGAGAAGGTGACACCCGGATGTTCGGCGCGGTAGCGGGCGATCTGACCGGGCAGGAAATAGGGCGCCAGAGCCTGGGAACAGGCGATGGAGACATGGCCGCGCCGCTCTCCTCCCAGGTCGGCGACCAGGCTTTGAACCCGGCGCAGGTCACTTTGCTGGCTGCGGAAATGCTGTATCACAAGCTCTCCGGCCGGGTTCAGGCGCATCCCGCGCGGCAACCGTTCAAAGATGCGGGTGCCGAAATCCTCTTCGAACCGCTGAATCCGCCGGTTCAGGGCGGAGGCTGTGATATGCAGATCTTCCGCCGCCTTGCGGATCGACCCGGCGCGGGCGACGGCCTCGATAAATTGAAAGTCTTTCAGATGGCGCATCGCGATCCCCTTATGCTGCATTTATTGCATCACTTCTGTGAAAACTTGGCAATTGAGTTCACCGGAGATTCGCGCTCCCCTGCCGGTCCCAGCACCGGAGAATGCCCATGACGATCCCCCTGACTTTCGATTCCCTGGCCCGCGCCTATGACGATGGCGTGCCGCCGTCGCAGATCATCGCGCAGGTCTATGATCGCATTCGCGACGTGGCGGATCCCGGCATCTTCATCACCCTGCGCGCGGAGGCGGAGGTACAGGCCGAGGTCGCAGCCCTGGGTCCGCGCGACGCATCGCGCCCGCTGTGGGGCATCCCCTTTGCGGTGAAGGACAATATCGACGTCGCCGGCCTGCCCACCACCGCCGCCTGCCCGGCCTGGGAATACCGGCCCTCGGCCGACGCCTTTGTCGTTGCGCGCCTGCGGGAGGCCGGGGCCATCGTGATCGGCAAGACCAACCTGGACCAGTTCGCCACCGGGCTGGTCGGCGTGCGCACGCCGTACGGCGCGCCGAAAAACGCGGTGGACCCGGAAATCGTGCCGGGCGGATCCTCTGGCGGATCGGGCGTCGCCGTGGCGCAGGGCATCGTCAGCTTTGCCCTGGGGACCGACACCGCCGGATCGGGGCGGGTGCCTGCGGCGTTGAACAACATCGTCGGGTTGAAGCCGACGCTGGGCAGTTGGTCGGCCAGCGGATCGGTGCCCGCCTGCCGGTCGGTGGAGACGATATCGGTCTTCGCGCTGACCATCGCGGATGCACATGCGGCATTTCGCGTCGGGGCGGTGTTCGACCCCGCCGACAGCTATGCCCGGCGGATCGACGCCCCGGCCCTGCCCGCTGCGCCCACCGGGTTGCGCATCGGTGTGCCCGACGACGCGATCTTGCAGACCTTTGGCGACACGGCGCAGGCGGCGTCCTTCCACGGCGGATTGCACCTGCTGGAAGCGCAGGGCCACCGGATCGTGCCGCTGGACTTCACGCCGTTCCACGATGTGGCCGACATGCTTTACAATGGCGCCTGGGTGGCGGAGCGGCACAGTGTCATCGCCGACTTGCTGGCGCGCGCGCCGGAGGAGATCCTGCCCGTCACCCGCCAGATCATCGCCAAGGCCGAAACGCTGAGCGCGACGGACGCCTTTCGCGGTTTCTACCGGCTGAAGGATCTGACCCGCCGGGTGGAGGAGGTGATGGCCGATCTGGATCTGCTGTGCGTCCCGACGATCCCCACTTTCTACAGCGTCGCCGATCTGGAGCGCGATCCCGTCGGCCCCAATTCCAACCTGGGCACCTATACCAATTTCGTGAACCTGCTGGACATGTGCGCTCTGGCCCTGCCCATTCCCGCGCGCAGCGACGGGCGGCCGGGCAGCGTGACGCTGCTGGCCGGGGCCGGACAGGACGCGCGGCTGGCCGCGATGGGCCAGGCGCTGGAGCAGGCTGGCGCGCGGACCCTGGGCGCCACCGGCTGGCCGCGCGGCTGATCCCCTCAGCGTCGGCGTTCGAGAATCCAGAAGAAGACGACGGTGATCGCCAGCACGACCATCAGCAACAGGAAGGCGGCGGCGTTGCCCTCGTTGATGGCCAGGCCCTGGAACGCCCGCTTGTAGGCGTAGAAGGACAGCAGCTCGGTCGAGATGCCGGGCCCGCCCTTGGTCATCACGTAGACCAGATCGTAGGTCCGGAATTCGTTGATCAGCTGGATGACGATGGCGATGGCGGCCACGGGGCGCAGCATCGGCAGGGTGATGTACCAGAATTGCGCAACAGGCCCTGCGCCGTCGACCTCCGCCGCTTCGAACGGCTCACGCGGGAGGGAGGCCAGGCCCGCCGACAACAGCAGCACGACAAAGGATGTCTGCTGCCAGATCTCCACGAAGACCAGGGTCGAAAGCGCCAGATCGGGACTGCCCAGCCAATCCACCGGCGCGATGCCCAGTTGGCCCAGCGTGGTGTTCACGATCCCCAGATTGGGTTGCAGCAACATCTTCCAGATCAGCGCCACGGCGACGGGGGACATGGCCATCGGCAGGGTCAGGATGGCGAAATAGACGGCCCGCATCCGCACCACCTTGGTCAGCAGCAAGGCGATGGCCAGCCCGACGACGAATTCTCCGATCACGGCGGCGGCGGAGAACCGCAAGGTCACGCCGAGCGAGGACCAGAACATCGGGTCTGTCAGAACCTCGATATAGTTTTCCAACCCCTGAAACGGGCTGAGCCGGGGCCGGATCAGCGTCATGTTGGACAGGGAAATGACCAGCGCATAGCCCAGCGGCAGGCCCATGGTGATCGTCAGAAGGGCAAGGCCGGGGGCGGCGAACAACCGGCCCAGTCGGCGGCGCGCACGGGAAATGCTGTAGTCGGGCATGAACTCTCCGGGAGGGATGAAAAGCCCCGCCACGTTTCCGGGGCGGGGCTGGTGCGATCAGTCTTCCATCAGTTCCGCCAGGCCCTCGGCCGCGGAGGTGATGGCCTCCTGGGGGGTGGCATCCCCGCTGGCGGCCAGGGAGATCTGGGTGCCCAGCACGTCCTCGTATTGCGCGGTATAGGTGAAGATCGGGAAGGATTTGCCCGCCTCGACCACCTTCTGCCCGTCGGCGTAATAGGGATGCGCCTCCAGAACCTCGGCGGCGGAGAACACATCCGATTGCACCGGGGAATGGCCTTGTACGGCGCGTTTCACCGCGATCTCAGGGCTTTGCACCCAGGAGATGAACTGCCAGGCGGCGTCCTTCTCCGCATCCGACACGTTGGTCGGAATGCCCCAGCCCCAGCCGCCGGATTCGCCCGCACCGCCCGGCATGACCGACAGCGACAGCTTGCCCGCCACTTCGGGGCAGGTTTCGGCATTGTCCAGCTGCGGGAGCATCCACCAATAGGTGACCATGGAGAACGCCTCGCCGCTGCACATCAGGCGCATCGTGTCGTCCAGCGTGGCCGACAGCGCGCCGGTCTGGGCGGCGTTCTGGATGGCATCGGCATAAAGCCCAAGGGCGGTGACCGCCGCCGGGCTGTCCAGCGTGACGGTGCCGTCTTCACCCAGATAGCTGCCCCCCGCGGAGAACAGGTAGTTGGAGAACTCCATGGAGTTCGGGTCGCCTTTCTGCCCCTGCATCGCGGCGCCCACGACCTGACCGTCGGCGGAAACTGCCTTGGCCAGCTCCACGTAGCCTTCCAGCGTGTCGGGCAGCGCGACGCCCCGTGCCTCCAGGATGTCGCTGCGGTGGATCAGACCCATGGAATAATTGTACATCGGCAGGATCGGCAGGTTGTCCTCGGTCGCGCCCAGCAGGTCCAGCATGGACGGGATAAAGCCGGACATGTCGAACCCGGTCTCTTCGACATAGGGGCCCAGATCGGTCAGCCAGCCGGCTTCGGGGAATTCCCCGGCCCACAGGAAATCGACGGACAGCAGGTTGTAGTAGGACTGGCCGCCGACCAGCTGGGCCACCAGCTTGTCATGCATGTCGCCATAGCCGACCTTTTCGAACTCCACGGCGATGCCGGTCGCTTCGGTGAACTCGGGCAGCAGCTCTTCGATGATGCGGGTTTCGGGCACGTCCTCCATCAGGGCGCGGATGGTGACATCCTGCGCCATGGCGGGCGCGGCGAGCATTCCGGCCATCAGCGCAAGGGTGGAGCAGCGGGTAAACCTGGTTTTCATGATCTTTCCTTCCTGTTGGTATGAGTGTTCGAAAGCGGGCCGGTTGGTTCGGCCCTTCTGTTGGCGCGCGGGCCGGAACCCGCGCGCGGAAATCATCAGCCCACCCCCCCG
>NZ_JAAFZC010000001.1:797500-967500 GCF_010614805.1 Pseudooceanicola aestuarii | reverse complement strand
TCTTCTGGATCAAATCAAGCGCGAGAAGGGCGTTTGGTGGATGCCTTGGCAGTAAGAGGCGATGAAGGACGTGATACTCTGCGATAAGTCATGGGGAGCCGAGAATAGGCTTTGATCCATGAATTTCCGAATGGGGCAACCCACCTGACAGTTCGATATAATTGCCTTCGGGCAGCCTATATCTTGCTGAAACAGGTACTTATTACCTGAATACATAGGGTTTTAAGAGCAAACCCGGGGAACTGAAACATCTAAGTACCCGGAGGAAAGGACATCAATTGATACTCCCCTAGTAGCGGCGAGCGAACGGGGACCAGCCGAGCCGTGAATGTGGCCAGAACGATCTGGAAAGATCGACCATAGTGGGTGACAGTCCCGTATGGGAAGCATGATCGGACGTATTAAGTAGGGCGGGACACGTGAAATCCTGTCTGAAGATCGGGGGACCACCCTCGAAGGCTAAGTACTCCTTACTGACCGATAGCGAACCAGTACCGTGAGGGAAAGGTGAAAAGCACCCCGACGAGGGGAGTGAAACAGTACCTGAAACCGAACGCCTACAATCAGTCGGAGCTTGACTGGACTCTAATGACAATCCCTGCGCACCACGCTATGCCTGCTGGAAACAGCTGAAAGGGCAGTAGCATGGATGGCGCATTGGCAGTTCTCTTCCTCGTGGCCGGTCTGACCGACATGGGGGTGAACCACTGCGGAACCGGATGCCTGGCGGAAAGCCAGCAAGAACAGCGCATTGCGCTGAGTTTCGGTGACGTACAGTTCAACGGGAACTCGATCAGCGAAGAGGTCTATCTGAAGTATGACTCCGGGCGAACCTATGGGCCGTTCCAACCAGCAGCCGGCGTTTCCGTAACCGGAGATGGCGACGCGTGGATCGGTCTGGGGGCAACCTGGACCGGCCAATTCGCAAGTGATCGTGCCTATGTGCAGCTCTCACTTCTCCCCGGCCTCTACAGCCGCGGAGATGGGCCGGACCTTGGCCACGCGATCGAGTTTCGATCGGGTGTCGAGGTCGGTTACCAATCGCGGAAGGGGATCCGCTACGGCATCTCCTACGACCATCGGTCGAACGCGGAATTGTCGAATATCAACCCAGGTCTGGAAACCCTGCAATTCAGGATTTCCATGCCCTTCTAGGTTGTCATTAGTGTCCAGTCTTGTGACGGCGTACCTTTTGTATAATGGGTCATCGACTTGGTCTATCTAGCAAGCTTAAGCCGTTAGGTGTAGGCGCAGCGAAAGCGAGTCTTAATAGGGCGTCGAGTTAGATGGATCAGACCCGAAACCGAGTGATCTAGGCATGACCAGGATGAAGGTACGGTAACACGTACTGGAGGTCCGAACCCACACCTGTTGAAAAAGGTCGGGATGAGTTGTGCCTAGGGGTGAAAGGCCAATCAAACTCGGAGATAGCTGGTTCTCCGCGAAATCTATTTAGGTAGAGCGTCATCCGAATACCCCGGGGGGTAGAGCACTGGATGGGTAATGGGGCCCCACAGGCTTACTGATCCTAACCAAACTCCGAATACCCGGGAGTACTAGATGGCAGACACACTGCGGGTGCTAACGCCCGTAGTGGAGAGGGAAACAACCCTGACCTCCAGCTAAGGCCCCCAATTCATGGCTAAGTGGGAAAGCAGGTGGGACGACCAAAACAACCAGGAGGTTGGCTTAGAAGCAGCCATCCTTTAAAGATAGCGTAACAGCTCACTGGTCTAAACAAGTTGTCCTGCGGCGAAGATGTAACGGGGCTCAAGCCATGAGCCGAAGCTGAGGATGCCGTAAGGCATGGTAGCGGAGCGTAGTGTGACATAATTCCATTCCTCCTTAGTCCCCTCCGGGGGGCGTTGGAGGAGCGGAGTTTTCTGTGAAGCCGGCGCGTAAGCGATCCGGTGGAGAGATCACTAGCGAGAATGATGACATGAGTAGCGACAAACAGGGTGAGAGACCCTGTCGCCGAAAGTCCAAGGGTTCCTGCTTAAAGCTAATCTGAGCAGGGTAAGCCGACCCCTAAGGCGAGGCCGAAAGGCGTAGTCGATGGGAATCAGGTTAATATTCCTGAGCCAGAGAGATGTGACGGATCGTGAAGGTTGTTCACCCTTATCGGATTGGGTGGGCCGCTGATCGGTCCCTGGAAATAGCCTCTCATTGGATCGTACCCTAAACCGACACAGGTGGACTGGTAGAGAATACCAAGGCGCTTGAGAGAACGATGTTGAAGGAACTCGGCAAAATACTCCCGTAAGTTCGCGAGAAGGGAGCCCGGGTTCAAGGCAACTTGGATCTGGGGGCACAAACCAGGGGGTGGCGACTGTTTACTAAAAACACAGGGCTCTGCGAAGTCGCAAGACGACGTATAGGGTCTGACGCCTGCCCGGTGCCGGAAGGTTAAAAGGAGGAGTGCAAGCTCCGAATTGAAGCCCCGGTAAACGGCGGCCGTAACTATAACGGTCCTAAGGTAGCGAAATTCCTTGTCGGGTAAGTTCCGACCTGCACGAATGGCGTAACGACTTCCCCGCTGTCTCCAACATCGACTCAGCGAAATTGAATTGCCTGTCAAGATGCAGGCTTCCCGCGGTTAGACGGAAAGACCCCGTGCACCTTTACTACAGCTTCACACTGGCATCAGGCACAACATGTGCAGGATAGGTGGTAGGCTTCGAAACCGGGACGCCAGTCTCGGTGGAGCCATCCTTGAGATACCACCCTTGTTCTGCTTGATGTCTAACCGCGATCCCTTATCGGGTTCCGGGACCCTGTGTGGCGGGTAGTTTGACTGGGGCGGTCGCCTCCTAAAGCGTAACGGAGGCGCGCGAAGGTTGGCTCAGAGCGGTCGGAAATCGCTCGTTGAGTGCAATGGCAGAAGCCAGCCTGACTGCGAGACTGACAAGTCGAGCAGAGTCGAAAGACGGCCATAGTGATCCGGTGGTCCCGAGTGGAAGGGCCATCGCTCAACGGATAAAAGGTACGCCGGGGATAACAGGCTGATACTGCCCAAGAGTCCATATCGACGGCAGTGTTTGGCACCTCGATGTCGGCTCATCTCATCCTGGGGCTGGAGCAGGTCCCAAGGGTACGGCTGTTCGCCGTTTAAAGAGGTACGTGAGCTGGGTTTAGAACGTCGTGAGACAGTTCGGTCCCTATCTGCCGTGGGTGTAGGATACTTGAGAGGAGTTGCCCCTAGTACGAGAGGACCGGGGTGAACGATCCACTGGTGGACCTGTTGTCGTGCCAACGGCAGTGCAGGGTAGCTATGATCGGACAGGATAACCGCTGAAGGCATCTAAGCGGGAAGCCCCCCTCAAAACAAGGTATCCCCGAGGGCCGTGGTAGACCACCACGTCGATAGGCCGGAGATGTAAGTGCAGCAATGCATTCAGTTGACCGGTACTAATTGCCCGATAGGCTTGATTTGATCCAGTAGAAGCCAGAAAGCTCTACTCAAAAGTCAACACCCAGACTTGGACAACAATTGATGTTTCTTCCTCGGTCTGGTGGTCATAGCGCGAGCAAAACACCCAGCCCCATCCCGAACCTGGCCGTTAAGTGCCGTAGCGCTGATGGTACTGCGTCTCAAGACGTGGGAGAGTAAGTCGCCGCCAGACCTAGCAAGAAACATCAAAAAGATTTCTCTCTATAACGATGAAAAAAACCGATCAGGACAAAATTGACGCGGGATGGAGCAGCCCGGTAGCTCGTCAGGCTCATAACCTGAAGGTCGTAGGTTCAAATCCTACTCCCGCAACCAAAAATCAGACAGATCCCGTCGCCACGCCAACCCGTCGCGGCGGGTTTTTCGTGTCCATACGTCCAAAAACAACGAAAACACCTAAACTGCTTAGAGGCATTGCAAAATGCAGTGTGAATGCCCCATCACAGGGGAGAAAAGGGGCAGTGGTCACATGAAGTCAGCGTTTCTGACAATGGTCTGGAAAGAAGAGTTCTTTCTTCGTCTTTGGGTGCAGTATTATGGTGGTCTGGTGGGCCGTCGGAACCTCTATGTGATCAGCCATGGCGCTGATGCACGTACTGCCGAGATCGCGAAAGGCTGCAACCTGATCGTCATTCCGCGCGATCCGCCGGATGCACATTTTGATGATACGCGGTGGGCGCTGTTGTCGGATGTGGCTAGTGGGCTGGTGCGGATCTTTGATCGCGTCGTGGTCGGCGATGTGGACGAATTGATGGTCAACCTGGCCCCTGACCAGTCGCTCCTCGATCGGCTGGAGGCTGTGCAAGGGTCGATCACCGCGCCGGCGGGTTATGAACTTTTTCCGCAGGATGACGCGCTGATCGACGAAGACCGCCCGTTTCTACAACAATGTTTCAAGGGCGTGTTGAGCGGTACTTATTCCAAGCCTTGCATTCTGACAGAACCGGCGCGGATTTCGGCGGGAGGGCATGGTAGTGCGACTTGGCCGCAGATCGACCCGATGCTCGCGTTGTTGCATCTGCGGTTTCTCAACACCCGCGAGCAGGTCACACGCCGGGCGCAACGCAAAGCGATCGCGGACCAGGCGACGGCGGGAAGCGACCGCGACCAGGGCGCATTTCTGCGCGGATGGCGCCGGGCAGAGCAGATCCGCGACAAGATCGCCCACCAGTTCAACAGCGCCCCGGAAATCTCTTCGGCCGAGGCGCCGGGCCGGGTTGGCGCGATCCTGGATGATGCACGGCAGCGAAAGAATGGCATCCATTCGTTCAATCTGCGCAAGGTGCGCGAAAACGATGTCCGACTGGTGCTGGATCCAAGGCTGCGCGATCTGTTCTGAGGGCGTCGGCGCCAGTCAGCCTTGTTCGGCGGCGACCGTGGATTTTGTGCCGTTGCGGGCGGGTTCGATGCGGAACCGGACGTCGGCGGGATGCAGCGGTTGCTTGCAGGCCGAACAGACCATGGCGGGGTTCAACGGCGCGCCAGTGTCGCGGTCGAACAATTCCAGCGGGGGCCCTTCGGGTGTGGCATACCAGCGGTCCCCCCACCGCATCAGCATGACCAGAACCGGATAATAGTCGACCCCGGCTTCGGTCAGGCGGTATTCATAGCGCGGCGGTTGGCTGGAATAGAGCTGTTTGCGGATCATTCCGATATCGCTCAGCGATTGCAGGCGATCCACCAGGATGTTGGTCGCGATGCCAGCGTCCTTCTGGATCTGGTCATAGCGCCGCTCTCCGGTGAAGATCGCGCGCAGGACGAGGGAAGACCAGCGATCCCCCAACACCCGCAGAATCACGTCCAGCAGATTGGCCTGCGTACCATGGTGGCTGCCACGTGGTTTGTGTCGACGGTTGTGTTGCGGAGTGATCCAGCCCATGCCCGGCCCATGCTGCCATGTGACGCTGCGGGCGGTGAAGGCCTGCCCGGTGGCGAGGCTCAGGGGGACGGCGCTGATTTCGGTGGCGCCGCAGGTGACATGCTCCATCCGGACTGCGAACTTGGCCGAGTCGCCGGCCCATTTCTCTTCCCATCGTAGCATGGCCAGGGCCAACCCATAGAGATCACGGCCCTTCTCCGTCAGGATGTATTCATAGCGCGGCGGCCGCTCGCAATAGAGCCGCTTGACCAGGATATCGGCGGCGGTGAGGTGTTGCAGCCGTTGGCTGAGCTGCGCTTTCAGCAGGCCGGTGCGTTTGCGGAACCCTTCAAACCTGCGTTCGCCCAGCCAGAAGGCTTGCAGGATCAGCATGGTCGGCACGTCCCCGACGTCGTCAAGCGCCCGCCAGATCGAACAGCTGCGAACCAGTTTTGCGGTATCTATCGGGTTTGACTTCATCGGCACTCTTTCCATCAACTTCGTACCGTTAGCAGACCTACTTGGGGGGATCTAGGCGGAAAACCGGGATCAGCCTCTGTGGATACACGGGTACAAGAATTGATCTTGCGTGGTTTCCAAAAAGATGGTTTCAAAATGCAAGCCGCTAGAGGGGGCGGCGCCGGACGGGAGGAAAGCCATGACAAAGATGGAGCATGTCGGTCACCAGGCGGCGGAGCGGTCCGCACGACATCAGGTGTATCGCGATCGCGGGTGGTGGACGGGGCAAACTCTGGATGCCGCCTTTGACGCCATGGTCGCGCTGGATCCCGATGCGCCCGGCGTGATTGATCCGCCCGATTGCGCCGTGTTGATGGGGCGCTCCGCCGCGCGCTGGACCCTGCGGGAGATGTCCAATGCGGCGCGGAACCTTGCCGCGCAACTGGCGGCGCAGGGGATCGGGCGCGGCGACGTGGTGCTGGTGCAACTGCCCAACACGGCAGAACTGGTGACCATGTACCTGGCGCTGTCGCGGCTGGGCGCGGTGATCAGCCCTGTGCCGATGCCCTATCGCCATCACGAGATCGCCGACATCCTGCGCGAGCTGGACGTGCGTGCCATCGTCGCGTGCCGGACGTTCCGGGGACAGGACATGGCGGCAGAGCTTCGGCCGTTGGTGGCCGCGCCGGTCCGCGTCCTGGGCTTTGGCGGCGCGGCGGACGGGGGGCTGGCCCTTGATACCACGGCGCCCGTGACGCCGGTGGTCGCCGCCGGGGACGGCGCGGCCATCTTTACCATCTGCTGGACCTCCGGCACCACCGGCGCGCCAAAGGGGGTGCCGCGCAGCCATGATCATTGGTTTTCCCAGACCCTCGCCGTGGAAGAGGCGATCACGCTGACGCCGGGGGAGTCGATGTTGAACCCCTTTCCGCTGACCAACATGGCGGCGCTGTCCAGCTTTCTGTTTCTGTGGGTGCGGGCACGAACTTGTTTCGTGCTGCACCATCCTTTTGACCTGAAGGCCTACCTGGGCCAGCTGGTGGCGGAGAAGATCGCCTTTACCGCCGCGCCGCCGGCGATCCTGAACATGCTGCTGCAGAACGAGGCGCTGCGCGATCAGGTGGACCTTTCCCATGTCCGTTACATCGCCTCCGGCTCTGCGCCGCTGGACCCCTGGATGGTGCGCGGCATGCGGGAGGTTTTCGAGGTGGACGTGGTGAATTTCTTCGGCTCCAACGAAGGGGTGGCACTGGTGGGTGGCCCGGCCGCGGTACCCGACCCGGAACAGCGCGCCACCCTGTTCCCCCGTCCCGGCGCGGAATTTCCCGGCCGGTTCGGCGCGCGGTTCGAAACCCGGTTGGTCGATTTCACCGCTGACGACCGGGAGATCACGCAACCCGGCACGGTGGGCGAATTGCTGATCCGGGGGCCCAATGTCTTTGACGGGTACCTGAACGGCCGGGACCGGGAATCCTTTGACGCCCTTGGATTTTTCCGCACCGGCGACCTGTTCGAAATCGCCGGGGGCGGTGACATGGCGCGGTTCTACCGGTTTCGCGGACGTCGCAAGGAGCTGATCATTCGCGGCGGCATGAACATCTCGCCCGAGGAGCTGGACAGCCTGATCAACGCCCACCCCGACGTGCAGGAGGCTGCGACCTGCGGCTACCCCGACCGTGTGATGGGTGAAAAGGTCTGTGTTTTCGCGGTGCCCCGTTCGGGCGCTGTGCTGACGCTGGCCGGGATCACCGAATTCCTGGAGAGGCAGGGTGTGGCGAAGTTCAAGTGGCCCGAGCGGTTGGAGCCGATCGACCAGCTGCCGCGCAACCCGCTGAACAAGGTGCTGCGGCGCGATCTGGCCGCCCGGCTGAGTGACATGAGCGAACCGGCCGCGCCGGCCAAGAGGGGAACGTGATGAGAAAACCGAGGATCATTCAATGGGGCACCGGCTCCATGGGGCGGACGACGATCCGGCGGATATTGGACCGCGATGATGTCGAACTGGTGGGTGCCTATGTCACCAATCCCGACAAGGTCGGGCGCGACGTGGGGGAGATCGTCAAACGTCCCGCCACCGGCATCATCGCCACCAATGATATCGACCAGATCCTGGCGCTGGATGCGGATGTGGTGCTGCATACCTCGCAGATCAGTGTGCCCTATGCGGGGCAGAATGCCGATGTCATCCGCCTGCTGGAAAGCGGCAAGAACGTGATTTCGCCCAATGGCTACAATCGCCCGGATTACCACGGGCCGGACTATGCCGAACCGCTGCGCAACGCGGCGATCAAGGGCGGCGCCACGTTGGCCGGCATCGGGCTTAACCCCGGTTTCATCGTTGAGCGGATCGCCCTGTCGCTGGCCGGGCTGGTCGGCGGAAGGACGGACATGCGGGTCTACGAGGTGGTCGATGCCTCCAACGCGCCATCGCCGGGACTGGTGTTCAACGCCATGGGATTTGGCTCGGACCCGGCGGTTTCGGACCTGCGGCAAGGGCCGGTGGCGGAACTGTATGATACCTATTTCGCCGAGATCTTCGACTATGTCGCCGAGAAGCTGGGCACGCGGATCACCGAGATCACGCCCCTGCACGAACTCACCCTGGCACCGCATGACATTGCCATCCGTGTCGGTACCATCGCCAAGGGAACCGTTGCTGCGACGACGTGGAAGTGGCGCGCGGGCTTTGCGGACGGGTCGGGGATGTTGCTGTCGATCCTGTGGACCTCCTCCCACGAACTGCATGGCGAGGACGCCGCCGCCCATTGGGTCATCGAGATCGACGGCCGCCCCGGCGTGCGCGCCACGGTCGAGCTGCTGGACGAGAATCCGGAGGCCCCGCCGGCGAAACCGGCGATGGATGCGATGGCCGTGCTGCTGCTGAACGCGGTACCGCATGTGATGGCCGCCGGTCCCGGATTCTGGGATCTGCCGGCAATCCTGCCCGCCCGGCGGGAGGTGGCACCATGACGGGCACCGCGACAGGGTCGGGGGTCGTGCCGATGTTCGACCTTGCGGGCAAGGTGGCGCTGGTCACCGGGGGCAATGGCGGCATCGGCCTGGGCATGGCGCGGGGATTGGCGCAGGCCGGGGCAGACGTGGTTATCTGGGGTCAGAACCCGGACAAGACCGCCCGCGCGGAGGCCGAACTGACCGCCCTGGGCGGGCGCGTCCAGGCGCGGCGTGTCGACGTGACCGATGAACAGGCGGTGAACGAAGGTGTCGCCGCCGCGCTGGCCGAATTCGGGCGGCTGGATTTCGTCGCCGCCAATGCCGGGACGGGCGCCGGCGGTGGGCCGTTCCACGATATCACGCAATCGGACTGGCGCGCGCTGATGACTGTCAACCTGGATTCCGTGATGTGGCTGTTCCGCGCCGCCTGTCGGCACATGACCGACCGTGCGGCGGCGGGCGATCCGGGCGGCTCCTTGCTGGTATCGTCCTCCATCGCGGCGCTGAACTCGCCGCCGATGAACCAGGCCTATGCCGCGTCGAAGGCCGGGGTGATCGCGATGATCAAGAGTATCGCGGTGGAATACGGCCGTCACGGCATCCGCGCCAACGCGGTTTTGCCGGGCTTTGTCCGTTCGGACCTGTCGCAAGCCTTGCAGGAGGCCGAGAAATTCAACGACCGCGTGATCCGCGGGCGCGTCCCCCTGGGCCGTTGGGGCGAGCCGGAGGATTTCGCCGGGTTGGCGGTCTACCTGGCCTCCGACATGTCGCGGTTCCACACCGGCGATGCGCTGGTTCTGGACGGGGCGCTGACCATCACCTGACGGGCGCTGCGGCGCAGCAGGTACGAAATCGCAATTCACGCGACGCGGGGCCGCGAGGCTCCGCCGACTGCTGTGCTGCGCCTCTTGGGCGGCCTGCCCCGGAGGAATATCGGAGTTACAGGGCAACTGGTAATAAACTCAATGCGTTGCACGTGAAACATTTGCGGCAACCCCGTTCGAGTGGGTCACGCAAGCAGGGCAAATATTTTCAACCCTGGCTCGAATATGTAACTTGCGAATTAAAACCAACCAACCTAGGCTGATGCCAAGAGGAGAGGCCGAATCCGGGAGGGCACATCATGGATGGCAAGCTGACAGATCTGGAACCCGTGCGTATCGAAGCGGGCGAACTGACCGGCGAGAACACGCTGAACCCTTATCTTCAGGGGTTCTACGAAGGCACCAACCGGGAGACGACCGCCCTGGACCTTGAGGTCATCGGCGAGATCCCCAAAGACCTGCACGGCGGCTATTACCGCAACGGTCCCAACCCCGTCCGCGCGCCCAGCGACATGCACCATTGGTTCGACGGCGACGGGATGCTGCACGGCATCCTGTTCGAGGACGGCAAGGCGCAATACCGCAACCGGTTTGTCCGCACCGATGATTTCATCGCCGAGCAGAACGGCACGCTGGAAGCCGGGGGCGTCATGCTGCCCGCCCACCGCAACCGCCCGGACAAGGTCTACAAGGATACGGCCAACACCGACGTGATCATGCACAACGGCCAGCTGATGGCGCTGTGGTATGTCTCGGGTACGCCGGTGCGCGTCGACCCGGTGACCTTGGACACGATCGGCAACGAGAGCTTTGGCGGCAAGCTGCCGCGCAACGTCTCCGCGCATTCCAAGGTGGACCCCGAGACCGGCGAATTCGTCTTTTTCGACTATTCGCTGTACGAGCCCTGGATGTCCTTCGGCGTGGTGAACGCCAAGAACGAGCTGACGAATTTCCAGCGCGTCGAACTGCCCGGTCCGCGCCTGCCCCACGACATGGGCCTGACGAAGAACTACGCCATCCTGCATGATCTGCCGGTGATCTTCTCCGAAAGCGGGATGCGCAAATCCATGTGGAACATCACCAATTCCGGCGAACCTGCCCGGTTTGGCGTGGTGCCCCGCAACGGGACCGGCGATCAGATCCGCTGGTTCGAGACAGAGCCGTGCTACATCTACCACGTCATCAACTCCTGGGAGGAGGGCGACGAGGTCATCATGGCGGCCTGCAAGATGGTGCCCAACGGCCTGGCCAAGGATCCCAAATACGGCCCCTACGCGGCGCATGTGAACGTCATGGCGTTGCACGCGGTGCCGGTGGAATGGCGCATGAACATGCGCACCGGCGAGATCAAGATGCGCCAGCTGGACGACCGGATCGGTGAATTCCCGGTGATCAACCTGGATTACGCCGCCAAGAAGACGCGCTGGTCCTACCATGTCTCCATGGCGCCGACGGATCTGCAGAAATTCGACGGCATGATCAAATATGACCTGATCACCGGCGACGCGGTCGAACACAAGTACGAACCGGGGGTCTATGGTTCCGAGCCGGCCTTTGCGCCGCGCATCGGCGCCAAGGGGGAGGATGACGGCTATGTCGTCGTCTTCGTCACCGACGAGGCCTCGCGCACGTCGGAGGCACGGATCATCGACGCCCGCAATTTCGATGCCGGACCGGTGGCGCGGGTGCTGTTGCCGGCGCGGGTGCCGGCCGGGTTCCACGGCACCTGGGTGCGTGGCGATCAACTGGTGGCCTGATGGACGTTCTCATCTACGAGGCCCTGCGCGGGCCGCGCGGCAAGGCGCGGCCTGACGGCGGGCTTGCATCCGCAACGCCGCAGGGGCTGGTGGCCGATCTGGCCTCCGGCATCGCCGACCGCACCGGCGCCGCACCCGATCCCTGCGCCCTGGTTCTGGGCGCGGTCGGGCAGGTGGGCGCCCAGGGTGGCAACATCGCACAGGTGGCCAAGCTGGCCGCCGGGCTTCCCGCGCGCACGGCCACGATCAGCGTGAACAATTTCTGCGTCTCCGGCCTGACGGCGGTGGGGCAGGCGGCGGCGATGGTGCAGGCGGGGACAGCCCGCAGCGCCCTGGCCGGCGGGGTCGAGATGATGTCCCGCGTGCCCTTCATGGGCGACCGGGCGGAGTATTACACCGACGACAGCTTTGCGCCGCCGCAACGCTACATCCCCGTGGCCTTGGCCGCCGACCGGCTGGCCGCGCGGCGCGATGTCACAAGGGCGGAACTGGATGCCGCCGCCCTGACCTCGGGCCAGCGGGCTGTCGCGGCGGAGGGGACGGCGCTGACGGCCTCCCGATTGGCGCTGAACGGGCTGGAGCGGGAGGAATGCCTGCGCCCCGTCACCGCCGAGGGGCTGGCCGGGCTGGAGCCTGTGTTCGGCCCCCTGGCCGAACAATACCGCGATGCGCTGGGCGACGAGGAATTCGCGCCGATCCACACGCTGGCCCATGCGCCGGCCACTTCGGACGGGGCCGCGCTGGCGCTGATGGGCGCACCGGGCGCGGTGGAGGCCGCACCACGGGCCCGCATCCTGGCCTGGGCCGAGACGGGGGGCGATATCGGCGCCTCGCTGACCGCCGGGGTGGACGCGATGGACCAGGTGCTGGAGCGTGCCGGACTGCGGCTACAGGACATGGACCGGATCGAGTTCATGGAGGCCTTTGCCGTCACCCAGGCGCTGTTCCTGCGCGACCGCGCCCCCGATCCCGACCGCGTGAACGTGGGCGGTGGCCATCTGGCCAAGGGGCATCCGCTGGGCGCCTCGGGCGCCATTCTGCTGTCCTCGCTGCTGGATGCGCTGGACGCCTGCCAGGGCCGTCTGGGGCTGGTGGTGGCCACCGGCGCCCAGGGTGCTGGCAGCGCCATGATCGTCGAACGACTGAACCGAGGGTGACAATGACCAACTGCCAAGAGACCGCCGCCCAGCCCGCCGACCTGATCGCGCGCCACGCGCCGCTGCTGGACCGGGCCATCGCGGCCACCGAAACCCGCGAAGCCTGGAGCCCGTTCCGCGACAGCCCGTCTTCCAAGATCCACGGGGCGGAGAAACCGGCGGCGGGCAAGGCCGCCTTTGCCGCGCGGCGCGACACGCGGTTCACCATCGATCAGCCGGGTATCACCGGCTGGGTGGGGGCTGAGGTCTCGCCCTTCACGCAGCAGCCGCTGGGCATCACCTATCCGCGATCCGACCCGCAGGCGCTGATCGCCGCGGCCCAGGCCGCACAGCCCGCCTGGGCCGCCGCCGATCCCGAACTGCGGCTGGCGCTTTGCGTGGAGATCGCGCAGCGCATGTACGACCGCAACTTCGAAATGGCCCATGCCGTCATGCATGTGGCGGGGCAAAGCTATACCCAGGCGTTCAGCGGATCGGGCCCCAATGCGCTGGATCGCGGGATCGAGGCGCTGGCCTATGCCGCCCGCGCCATGCGCGCGGTCAGCCCCGATGGCACCTACCATCGCGATTTCGCCGGCCAGCCCGTGGCGCTTGAGAAACGCTTTACCCTGGTGCCGCGCGGGCTGGGGCTGGTGATCTGCTGTGCCTCTTTCCCGACGTGGAATGCCTATCCCTCGATGTTCGCCAGCCTGGCCACGGGCAACCCGGTGATCGTCAAACCGCATCCCATTGCCATCCTGCCCATGGCCCTGGTGGTGGAAACCGCCCGCGCCGTTCTGGCGGAATTCGGGTTCGATCCCAACCTGGTCACCCTGGCCGCCGACACGCCCGAGGCCCCCGTGGCCGGAGCCTTCGTCGCGGATCCGGCGGTGCAGATCATCGATTTCACCGGCAGCCCGCGCTATGGCAGCCATCTGGAACAGACCGTGGTGGGCAAGCTTCTGTACACCGAAACCGCCGGGGTGAATTCCGTGGTGGTGGAGTCGGTTGACGATCTGGACGACGCAGCGCGGGCCATCGCGCGGGCCAGCTGCCTGTTCTCGGCCCAGATGTGCACCAGCCCGCAGGTGATCTATGTCCCGCGCGAGGGCATCGCGACGGCGGCGGGCCACGCCGGTTTCGACACGGTGGCGCAGGCGATCGTGGCCCAGGTGGATGCCATCGCCGATCAGCCCGCACAGGCGGCGGGTATCATGGGGGCGGTGCAGGGGCAGGTCAGCCTGGATGTCGTCACCGACGCGACGGCAGAAGCCGCGCGCCGCGACCTGCGCGTCCTGCGCCCGGCCGCGCCCTATGATCATCCCGATTTCCCCGAGGCGCGCACCATGACGCCGCTGATCCTGGCGGTGACCCCGGCGGAGGTCGATCTTTACGCGGAGGAACGGTTTGGCCCCGTTCTCTATATCGTGGCCGCCGACAGCGGAGAGGCCGCCGTGGCCGAAGCGACCGAGCTGGCGCGCACCCGTGGCACGATCTCCTGCTATCTCTATTCCACGGATGCGGCGTTTCTGGATGCGGCAGAGCCGCGCTACCTGGCCGCCGGGGCGAATCTGTCGATCAACCTGACCGGGGCGATGTGGATCAACTTTGCCGCCGCCTACAGCGATTACCACGTCACCGGGCTGAACCCTGCGGGCAATGCCTGCCTGACGGATCTGGCCTTTGTCGCCTCGCGGTTCCGCATCGTGCAGAACCGCCGCCCCGCCCGCGTGGAAATCGCCGCGCAATGACGACGGGCGTGCATATCATCGGCGCGGCGATGTCGCGGTTCGGCAAGCGCCCGCAGGACAGCGTTAAAACGCTGACTGCCCAGGTGGTGGCCGAGGTGCTGCAGGACGCGGGCATCGGCGCCGAGGCGCTGGATGCGGCGTGGTTTTCCAACACCCGCCAGCAGATGCTGGAGGGGCAGAACACCATCCGCGGCCAGATCGCCCTGCGTGCGGCGGGGGTGCATGGGCTGCCGGTGACCAATGTGGAAAACGCCTGTGCCTCCGGCTCGACCGGGGTGTGGGGCGCCATGGCCGCCATCCGGGCGGGAATGGCCGATGTGGCGTTGGTGGTGGGCGCGGAAAAGATGGTGTTTCCGGACCGTCCCGACCAGGTCGCCGCCGCCTTTGCCGGAGGCACGGATGTGCATGACCGCGCCGGGGTGATCGACTACATCCGCAGCATCGGCGGCGAGGATCCGGGCCCGGGGCGAAGCCTGTTCATGGATCTGTATGCCGCGCAGGCGCGCCGCCATATGGCGCAATACGGCACCACCCAGGCGGATTTCGCCCGTGTCGCGGCCAAGAACCACACCCATGGGTCGCAGAACTGTCGGGCGCAGTATCGCACGCCCTTCTCTCTGGATCAGGTGCTGGCGGACAAGCCGATCGTCGATCCCTTTACCCGCGCGATGTGCGCCCCCGTGAGCGATGGCGCGGCGGCGCTGGTTCTGTGTTCCGACGCGGCGCTGGCCCGGCTGGGCGCGGCCCGGTCCGTGCGGCTGCGCGCCTGTGCGCTGGTCTCCACCACGCCGCGCGATGCGGCGGCATTCGATCAGCATATCGGCCGCCGCGCGGCGCAGCAGGCCTATGAGGCCGCCGGGCTGGGGCCCGAGGATATCGACCTTGCGGAGGTTCACGATGCCACCGCCTATGCCGAGATCCAGCAGGTGGAGAACCTGGGCCTGGCCGCGCCGGGCGGGGCCGTCGCGCGGCTGGCGGCGGGGGATTTCACGCTGGGCGGGCGTGTGCCGGTGAATCCCTCCGGCGGGCTTCTGGCCAAGGGGCATCCCGTGGGCGCCACGGGGCTGGCGCAGCTGTTCGAGCTGACAACCCAGCTGCGCGGAGAGGCAGGCCCCCGTCAGGTCAGCGGCGCGCGCATCGGGGTTGCGGAAAACGGCGGCGGCTTTCTGGGCGTCGAAGAAGGGGCCACCGCGGTCACCATTCTGGAGGGGCAGGCATGACGGGCCACCCGATAGACACGCTATATGAGGGAATGCCGGCCAAGGCCGCGCGCCTGGCGATCACCGATGGCGATACCCGCATGACCCATGGCGCGCTGATCGCCGCGGTCGAGGATGCCGCCCGCCTGCTGGCCGCGCGGCTGGCGCCGGGCGCGCGGGTCGGGCTGTGCGCCGCGAATTCCTGGCAGAACATTGTGGCCTATCTTGCGATCCTGCGCTGTGGCGCCGTCTGGGTGCCCCTGAACCCGCGCAATGGCGCGGGGCTGAACGGCGATCTGCGGGCACGGGCCGGCCTGGCACTGGTGATCTGCGATGCCCCCTCGCGCGCGGCGCTGGGCCAGGGCGATGGCCCCGTTCTGGCGCTGGAGGATCTGATCGCCACCCGTCCAGATCCCGCCGCTGCCCTGCCTGCGCCGAACCGCGATCCGGGGGCGACCTGCGCGATCAAGTTCACCGGCGGCTCTACCGGGGTGCCCAAGGGGGTGGTGCAGACCAACCGCAGCGCGCTGCGGGCGCTGGCGTCGATCCGCTGGTTCTACGAGTTGACAGATGCGGATGTGAACCTGGTGGCGGCCCCGCTGTCGCATGGGGCGTCGCATTACGTGCTGCCGATCCTGGCGGCGGGCGGGCAACATGTCGTGTTGCGCCATCCCGGCCGGGCCGAGATCCTGAAGGCGCTGCGTGGCGGGGTCAGCACTGTGTTCCTGCCGCCCACCCTGATCCATCTGCTGATGGAGGAGGCGGAGTTCACCCCCGCCGATTTCCCCGCTCTGCGGCATGTCACCTATTCCGCCGCGCCGATGGCGCCGGAGGCGATCGGCCGCGCCATCGACAGGTTCGGCCCGGTGCTGTCCACGCTCTATGGCCAGACAGAGGCCCCGATGGCCATTGCCGGACTGCGTCCGGCGCAGATGGCGCAGCCGGAGCTGCGCGCCGCCGTCGGCTTTGCCTTTCCCGACACGCCGCTGGCGGTACTGACGGAGAGCGGAGAGATCGCCACCCGCGATGCCACGGGCGAGGTTCTGGCTGGCGGTGACCTGGCGGCCACGCGCTATCTGGACGATCCCGACCAGACCGCCGCCGCGCGCCATGACGGCTGGCTGAAGACCGGGGATATCGGCCGCATCGACAGCAGCGGCGCGCTGTTCCTGGTGGGCCGCGCCAAGGACATGATCATCACCGGCGGGTACAACGTCTACCTCGCGGAGGTGGAGCGGGCGCTGGCCGATCACCCCGCTGTCAGCGAGGCCTGTGCCTTTGGCGTTGACGATCCCGTCTGGGGCGAAAGGCTGGAGGCTGCGGTGGTCATGGATGCCACCCGCTGCGACGCGGACAGTTTGCGCGCCCATGTGCGGCAGGCCATCGGCCCCGTCCGCACCCCCAAGGCGCTGCACCTGCTGGAGGCTTTTCCCCGCAATCCCGTGGGCAAGGTGGTGCGCCGTGACGTGATCGCCGCCACCCGCGCCCGCCAGACGGAGGCCGCGACATGACGGGCCATTTCACCGATCAACTGCGCCTGCCCGTGGTCTGCGCACCGATGTTCCTGGTCTCCGGACCCGAACTGGTGATCGCCGCCTGCAAGGCCGGGATCGCGGGCGCCTTTCCCACGACGAACGCCCGCACCACCGCCGATCTGGATGCGTGGATGGGCACGATCACCGGCGCGCTGCGCCCCGGCGACGGGCCATGGATCGCCAACCTGATCACCCATTCCACCAATGCCGCGCTGCCCGATCACCTGGCATTGATCGCGGAATACAAGCCGCCGGTGGTGATCACGGCACTGGGCTCGCCCCGGCCGGTGATGGAAGTGGTGAAATCCTATGGCGGGCAGGTGGTGGCCGATGTCGTCAACCTGAAGCTGGCGCGCAAGGCGGCGGATGCGGGGGTGGACGGCATGGCCTGTATCAGCGCGGGTGCGGGCGGACATACCGGGCACCTGTCGCCCTTTGCCTTCATTTCTGCCATCCGCGACTTCTTTGACGGGCTGATCGCCGTGGGCGGCGGGATTTCCGACGGGGCGGGGGTGGCCGGGGCGATCGCGGCGGGGGCCGATGCCGTCTACATGGGCACCCGGTTCCTGCCCACCCGCGAAAGCCGCGCGCAGCAGGGGTACAAGGACATGGTGATCGCGGCCGGGGCGGATGACCTGGTGGTCTCCGATGCGATCACGGGCACGCCTGCCTCCTGGCTGCGCGACAGCCTGCGGGCGGGCGGCTATGATCCGGATGCGCCCGGCGCTGCGGTGGCTCGGAACTATTCGGGCGAACAGGCCAGGCGCTGGCGCGATATCTGGGCCGCCGGTCAGGGCGTCGGCCGCAGCCGCGAGGAAGAGCCGGTGGCCCAGGTGGTCGAGACGCTGGCCCGCGAATACGCCGCCGCCGCCGCACGGTTCCAGGCGCTGACGGGGCCGGCGCGCCCCGCCGCAAAGACCAGCGACCGCCGCAAGGCATATTCCGCCTGAGCGGTGGACATCCCGCGACCGGCCCGCAGCAGACGGGCGGCGCGGCACAGGGAGAGGACGAACATGCCATTGGACACCATCTTGCAGGTGGCGCTGGACGGGATATCCGTCGGTGCGATCTACGCCCTGGTCGGGTTGGGCTTTGTCCTGACCTACAAATCGGCCGAAGTGATCAACTTCGCCCTGGGCGATCTGCTGATGTTCGCCTGCTTTGTTGGCTGGACCCTGTCGGTGCCGCTGGGCCTGCCGCTGTGGCTGGCGCTGATCCTGGCCATCGCGGCGACCGGGCTGATGGGCGGGCTGATCAATCACACGGTGATGGAGCGCATCGTCGGCCAACCGCAATTCGCGCAGGTTCTGCTGACCATCGGGATCTCCTTCGTGCTGCGCGGTGGCGTCTTCCTGATCTGGGGCGTCGATCAGCGCACGCTGGACAGCCTGGTGCCCGACCGCAGCCTGGGGTTCCTGGGCCTGTCGATCCGCACCGGGCATTTGCAGATCCTGGTGGTGACGCTGGCGCTGGTGGCGGCGCTGTACCTGTTCTTCCGTCGGACACGCGCCGGGTTGGCGATGACGGCGGTGGCCGAAAACCAGCTGGCCGCCTACCTGATGGCGATCCCGGTGCGGCGCTACATCTCTCTGGTCTGGGTGATGTCGGCCGCCGTGGCCGGGGCCGCGGGCCTGATGCTGGCACCGATGCTGCTGGTGGACATCAACCTGTGGACCGTGGTGATCAAGGGGCTGATCGTGGCCGTGATCGGCGGGTTCCATTCGATCCCCGGCGCGCTGCTGGGCGGGTTGCTGATCGGACAGATCGAACAATTCTCCGGCGTCTTCCTGGACAGTGAACTGAGTGAACTGTGCGTCTACGCCACGTTCTTTGTCCTGCTGGCCCTGTTCCCGCGCGGGTTGATGGGCGCCGGCCAGATGAAGCGGGTGTAACGCGATGTATTTCGATTTCCGCACTTCCTACACACAGGACATCCGCCTGTTCCGCCGGACCGAGAACAAGGCGATGGCCGCCGTGGCGCTGGTCGCGCTGCTGGCCGCGCCGCTGGTGCTGCCGACCTTCTACCTGACCGAAAGCGCAAGCGTGATGATCTTTGCCATCATCGTGGTCGGCTTCATGATGGCGGCGGGGATGGCGGGCCTGATCTCGCTGGGTCATGCGGCCTTTGTCGGGATCGGCGGCTATACCCAGGCGGTGGCGCTGTCGCATGGGGTGCCGATGCTGGGCGCGCTGGCGCTGGCCACGGCGATCACCGGGCTGGCCGGGCTGATCCTGGGCGTGCTGTCGCTGCGCCTGTCGGGGCTGTATCTGGGCATCGCCACGCTGATCTTCGGGCTGGCCATCGAACATGTCTTTGTCGTCTGGGACGCGGTGACGGGCGGACCTGCCGGGCTGCTGGTGCCCGATCCGCAGCTGTTCGGCGTGGTGCTGACAGGGCCGGTGGCCTTTTACTACCTGTGCCTGGCCGCGCTGCTGGCTGTCATTCTGGTCTGCGTGAACCTGATGCGCTCGGCCTCGGGGCGGGCCCTGATCGCGATCCGCGACAGTGAGCCGGCGGCGCAATCGCTGGGGGTGAACCTGCTGCGGCTGAAGCTGCTGGCGGTGACCATGTCCGCCGCGATCACCGGGCTGGGCGGTGCCTTCTTTGCCCATCGCATCGTCTATCTGACCCCTGAAGGGTTCAACCTGATGCTCTCGCTACAGATCGTTCTGGCGGCGGTGATTGGCGGGCTGGGCAGCATCTCGGGCGCGGTGATGGGCGCGGTGCTGATCGGCTGGCTGCCGGAGATCACCTCGATCATCAAGTCGTGGCTGCCGCCGTCGCTGGCCTACCAGCCGGGGCCGGACCTGGTGATCTACGGCGGGCTGCTGGTGGTGTTCGTGATCTTCGAACCGCTGGGCCTTTACGGTCGCTGGCGCAAGGTTTCGGCCTGGCTGCGGACCTTCCCGCTGGACCGGCGCGAGACCTTCGCCCGCACCCGCAGCTACATGAAATCGGAGAGGGTGAAATGAGCTTGCTGCGTACCGAACGCATTTCGAAAAGCTTTGGCGGCGTGCACGCGCTGAAATCCATCGACCTCAGCGTCGAACGGGGCCATATCCATGCAATCATCGGCACCAACGGCGCGGGCAAGACCACGCTGATCAATGCGATCTCGGGCTTTTTCGCGCCCAGTTCCGGGCGGGTCACCTTTGACGGGCGCGACATCACCGGGCTGGCGCCCGACCGGGTGGCCCGCGCCGGAATCGCCCGGACCTTCCAGAACATCGAGCTGTTCGAACATGCCACCGTACTGGAGAACCTGCTGTTGGGTCGTTACCGGCACCGGCGGGTGAATCTGGTGCAGGAAATGCTGTTCCTGCCCGCCGTCCGGCGCGAGGCGCTGGCCGATCGCGCGGCGGTGGAAGAGGTGATCGATTACCTTGAACTGGGGCAATGGCGCGATCACGTGGTGGCGGGTCTGGCCTATGGCGTGCGCAAGCAGATCGAACTGGGCCGCGCCCTGGCGCTGCAACCCGACCTGCTGATCCTGGATGAACCGGCCTCTGGCCTGACGCCGGAGGAAACGGGCGAACTGGCCTATCTGCTGACCGACATGGTGCGCCATCGGAACATGACGATCCTGATGATCGAACATGACATGGGCCTTGTCGGCGGCGTGGCGGACCGGGTGCTGGCGATGAACACCGGCGCCGCCATTGCCGAGGGCACGGCGGCCGAGGTGCAATCGCATCCCGACGTGCTGGATTGCTACCTTGGTACACAGGCGGCATAGAGCATGAGCATCCTTTCAGCCACCAACCTTGAAACCTTCTACGGCCCGGTTCCGGCCCTGCGCGGTGTCAGCATCGCCGTCGATCCCGGCGAAATGGTCTGCGTGCTGGGCGCCAATGGCGCGGGCAAGACAACGCTGTTGAACTCCATTGCCGGGGTCGTCGAGCCGCGGTTCGGCACGGTGACCTTCGATGATCGTCCGTTGACCGGGCTGGGCCCGGACGCGGTGGCGGCGCAGGGGCTGGTCCTGTGCCCGGAAGGGCGGCAGATGTTCCCGTTCATGTCCGTCCGGGAGAACCTGGAGCTGGGCGCCTATCGCCGCCAGGCGCGCGCCAGCCGCACCCGCAACCTGGACCGGGTGCTGCACTATTTCCCCCGTCTTGCCGAACGGATCGACAAGCCCGCCGGGATGCTGTCGGGCGGGGAACAGCAGATGGTGGCCATCGGTCGCGCCGTGATGGCGGAGCCGCGAATGCTGCTGCTGGACGAGCCGTCACTGGGCCTGAGCCCCCGGTTCGTGGAGATCATCTATTCCGTCCTGGCGGAGATCAACCGCGACAGCGGGCTGGCCATCCTGGTGGTGGAGCAGAACGCCTCCGTCGCGCTGGAGGCAACGACCAAGGGCTATGTGCTGGAACTGGGCCGGATCGTGATGGCCGACACCTGCGAGGTGCTGACACAAAGTGACGTGATCCGGGAAAGCTTCCTGGGTCACGGCGCGGTCGCGCCCGATGCGAAACGCTTCAGAAAGAAGAAGGTATGGCGCTAGAGACTTCGCAATTTCCCTCCCTCGTGCATTTCCTGAGGGCGCGCGCCGGTGACTGGCAAGGCCGTCCGGCCATGCGGCACAAGGATCTGGGCATCTGGAAGACGATCACCTGGGACGCGTACTACCGTCAGGTCTGCCAGGCCGCCGCCGCCTGCCACGCGCTGGGCATCGGGCCGGGCACGGCGTCCTCTGTCCTGTCGGAGAACCGGCCCGAATGGCTGATCGCCGATTTCGCCGCAATGATGTGTGGGGTGATGTCCTCGGGGATCTATCCGACGTCCTCGGCCGCGCAGGTGGGCTATCAGGTGTCGCATAGCGGCAGCGCGATCCTGTTCGTCGAAGGTGGGGAGCAATACGAGAAGTTGCAGGCCACGGATCCCGCTCAACTTGCCGGGCTGCGCCGCATCGTGATCTTCGACATGGACGGGCTGGACCGGTTGGAGGATCCCCGCGTCCTGCCGTGGGAGGATTTCCTGGCCCAGGGCGCCGAGCTGCTGGCCCGCGATCCCGGCCTGCCCGATCGCCTGCTGGACGGGCTGAGCGCCGATCACATCGCCATCCTGATCTATACCTCCGGCACCACGGGCGACCCCAAGGGGGCGATGATCAGCCATGCCAACATGCTGGCCCAGGTGCAGGCCTGGCACGAAAGCTACGACACAGGGCCGCGCGACCGTTCGGTCTGTTTCCTGCCGCTGTGCCACGTGGCCGAACGCTCGTTTTCGGCCTTCAGCCCGCTGGCTGACGGTATGATCATCCATTTCGTGGAAAGCATGTCGGCCCTGATGGAGAACATGCGCGAGGTAAAGCCGACGCTGATCTTTGCCCCGCCCCGCATCTTCGAGAAGGTGAATGCCACGCTGGAACTGGCGGTCAGCGAGGCCCGCCCCAGCAGCCGCCGCGTCTATGAGCTGGCGCGGCGCTGGATGCAGGCCGCCACCCCGCCCGCAGGCCGTGTGGCCGGGGCGCGGGTTCCGCCGCTTGCCCGGATCAAGGGCGCGATCGCCCGCCATCTTCTGCTGCGCAATGTGCTGCGGCTGATGGGCATGGGACAGGTCCGCTATGCCATGTCGGGTGCCGCGCCGGTGTCTCCCGATCTGATCGACTGGTATCGCGGGCTGGGCGTGAACCTGTTCGAACTGTACGGGATGACGGAAACCAGTGGCTCCCAGACCTGTCTGAACCTCGACGGGCCGCACCGTGCCGCCGGACCCTGTGTCCGGCTGGGCGAGATGCGCATCGGCCAGGCCGAGGAGATCCAGGTGCGTGGCCCGCATGTCTTTTGCGGGTATCTGAACGATCCGGAGAACACCGCCCGCACCATCGATCCGCAAGGCTGGCTGCTTACCGGCGATCAGGGAGAGATCGACGCGGACGGCAATCTGAAGATCATCGGACGGATCAAGGACGTGATGATCACCTCGGGCGGGAAGAACCTGACGCCCTCCAAGATCGAGACGATGATAAAGACCTCGCCCTATGTGACCGACGCGATGCTGATCGGTGACGGGCGGGCCTATGTCACGGCGCTGGTGATGATTGATTACGAAATGACGGCCCGGCACGCCCGCGACACGGGCCTGTCCTTTACCAACTATGCCGACCTGTGCCGGAACGACAAGGTGGCCGAGCTGATCGGCACGTGGATGGAGGAGGTCAACACCCGCCTGAACCAGGTGGAGAAGGTGAAGAAGTTCCGCGTCATCGACGTGGAACTGGACGCCGAGGACGAGGAACTGACGCCGACGATGAAACTGCGCCGCGCCAAGATCGAACAGCGCTACGGCGACGTGATCGAGGCGATGTACGCAAGATGATCTCAAGGGGAGGACCGGAGATGAGACACATCGGAAGAAGAACGCTGATCGGGGCCATGGCGGCACTGGGCCTTGCGGGTTTGCAAGCCACGGAGGCGGGCGCCCAGACCCGCGGGGTCAGCGACGACGAAATCGTGCTGGGGACGCATATGGACCTGTCCGGACCGGCAGCGGCGGGGATGCCCCCCATCGTGGCCGGGCTGGAGGTCGCGGTGAAGGAGCTGAACGCCGCCGGCGGCATCCATGGCCGCCAGCTGCGCCTGGTGGTCGAGGATAACGGCTATCAGCCCGGCAATGCCGTGCGTGCGGTGCAGAAGATGGCGACACGGGACAATGTCTTTGCCATTGTCAGCCCGTTTGGCACCGGCACCTCGGCCGCGGGCTATGCGGTGGCCGCCAAGATGGGCGTGCCGCACCTGTTCCCCTGGACCGGCGTGCCGGAGATCTTTCACAAGACCGGCGATGACCGCAGCTTTACCTACGTGGCCGACTACGGCTGGGTGACGCAGGCCGGGGTGGAATGGCTGATCGCTGAAAAGGGCGCCCAGCGGATCGGGATCCTGTATCAGGATGACGCCTTCGGCCAGACTGTCATCGCCGGGGTGGAGGCCGCTGCCAAGGCGACCGGCACAGAGGTGGTCGAAACCGCCAGCTACAAGTCCGGCGCGCTCGACTTCTCGGCTCAGGTGACCAAGCTGCGCAACGCCGATGCCGACCTGGTGGTTCTGGCGACCCTCCCGCGGGAGACGATCGGCAGCTACACCACCATCCGCCGGGGCGATTGGGACGTGGATGTCGTCACCTCCATCCCCGGTCGGTCGCAGGTCGTGCCGCTGCTGGCCAAGGGCACGCTGGACGGTCTGTATGGCATTGGCCAGTGGAACCTGCCGGGCGATGACGAAACGCCGGAGGCCCAGGCCTGGATCGCCCAATTCGCCGAGGATTATCCCGGCCTGCCCAGTGAGGGCGGCATCGTCTCCTACATGATGATGATGTGGGTCGCCCAGGCGCTGGAGGCAGCAGGCCCCGACCTGACCGCCGAATCCTTCGCCGCCGCGATGGAGGGCAGCACCTACGAGGACAAGGTGTTCCGCAACCAGACGCTGACCCTGACAGACGGGCATATCGCCCCCGAGGTCGCATCGGTCTGGCAGGTTGACGACGTCACATGGCGCAAGCTGTCGGACGACATCACCGAATGATCCGGTCGCGCGCCTGCCCTGCCGGGGTGGGCGCGGACCACGGCCGCCGGGCGCGTCCCTGCCCCGGCGGCCAATTTTTTCCATCCCCGGATGGAACCACTCCCAGATAGAAAGAGCCTGACCGTGACCGTGCAGCCTGCCACTTTTCGCTTCGATCCGCAGAAGACCGGCCTGGAGCTGGCCCGCGACTGGCTGGCCCAGCGCTTGGTGGGTGGGTTTCTGGACCGGCTGCGCGTCATTCCCGACACCTGCGAGGACGGGTTGTTCACCGCCACCTGCACCCTGGACCCCGGCCATGCCAATTTCGTCGGGCTGGTGCATGGCGGGGTGTTGTCGGCGCTGGTCGACATCTCCGGCGGCGGGGCGGTGATGACCTGCCTGCAACGCGGCGAGACGCTGTTGACCACCGATCTCAACATCCGGTTTCTGGCCGCCGTGCCCATCGACACACCGACCCTACAGGCCACCGGCCATGTGACCCATCGCAGCGGCCGGCGTATGGTCGCCTCCGTCCTGGTCACCACACCCAAAGGGGAGGCCGTGGCCGAAGGGTCGGTCGGCGTCTCGGTGCGGCGCCCCGGTTAGCCGGCGAAGCGCCGCGTTTGCCGCCGGTCAGCCAAGCGATACGGCCTGCGCCGACAGCCGCAGGTTCACCGACAGCGCCCCCTCGTTCACCAGCCACTTGCGGATCGCGAAGCTGCGCGCGCCGCGTGCATGCATCGGATCGGCCCGGGCGATGCGGGTCGCCTCCTCCAGCGATGCGGCGCGGTAGATCATCATGCCCATGCCATCGGCACGGGTGCCGGTCTCGTCCGAGACCGGGCCGGCCATGACCAGGGTGCCCGCCTCCTCCAGCTGCGATTGATAGGCCAGATGATCGGGCAATACCGCCTGCACCTCCTCTGGCGGGGCGGTCGGCACCGAATGCACCACGAACAATTCCCATCCCAGGGCGCCGCGCTTGCGGGCGCCGTCCCTGTAGCTGTCCCAATCCGCCATCTCGTTTCCTTCGCCTGAATTTAAAATCGATTTTAGTTGACCGTTAGGAGTTTTATCGGCAAAAAGCGAGTCAAGCAAGCAGGAGGAATTCATGCGTTTACTTGTCGGGACTGTGGATGGCGCGCAGGGCGTGTATCGCGTGGAAGGGGACCGGGCGATCAATCTGACCGATGCCCTGCCGGATGTCGGGACCGACCTGTCGGCATTGATCGCACTGCCCGCCCTGATGGCGCAGGCTGCCGCGGCAGAGGGGCCGGCCCTGGACATCGTCGCGATCACCCCGGCCTTGCCGGTCACCGCGCCCGGCACGATCATCTGCCTGGGCCTGAACTATGTCGAGCATATCCGCGAGGGGGGCTACGACATCCCCGATTACCCGGCGCTGTTCATGCGTGGGCGCAGCTCTGTCATGGCGGCGGGGGCACCCATGGTCCGCCCCGCCTGTTCCGAGCAGCTGGACTACGAAGCGGAGCTGATGGTGATCATCGGCAAAGGCGGGCGCCACATCGCCGAAGCCGACGCCCTGGACCATGTCTTCGGTTACACGATCTTCAACGACGGTTCCGTACGGGACTACCAGCGCAAGACCCATCAATGGACGCCGGGCAAGAATTTCGACAATACCGGGGCCATCGGCCCGGTGGTCGTCACGCCCGAGGATCTGCCCCAAGGGGCGGCGGGACTGAAGATCGAAAGCCGCGTTGGCAGCGAGATCCTGCAATCCTCCAACACCGGCAACATGATCTGGGGCGTGGCACAGGCCATCGCCATCATATCGGGCTATACCACGTTGCAGCCGGGTGATCACATCGCGCTGGGCACCCCGCCGGGCGTCGGTCACGCCAAGAAACCCGGCCCGCGCTGGCTGCGCCCCGGCGAGACCGTGGAAGTGGAGATCGAAAAGCTGGGCATCTGCGCCAGCCCGGTCACCGACGAGGGCGACCAGACCCGGCAGGCGGCGGAATGACGGCGCAGGCCCCTGTTACCCCCCCGGCGGAGGACGCCCGCGCCCGCGCGCAGGCAGATGTGCTGGCCCTTCGAGCGCGCAAGGCGCGGCTGGACGATGCCTCCATCGACGTGATCCTGCGCGATGCGCGATCGCATTACGCCTGGACCGACCGCCCGGTCAGCGATGCCACCCTGCGGGACCTCTACGAGATCACCGCCCGTGGTCCGACCAGCATGAACACCAGCCCGGCGCGGTTCGTCTTTGTCCGCGACCCGGCGGGCAAGGACCGCCTCGCCCGTGCGCTCAAGGCCAAGAATATCGACAAGATGCGCGCGGCGCCGGTGACCGCGATCATCGCCTGGGATCCGCTGTACTGGCAGCAGCTGGACAAGCTGTTCCCGCACGAAGACCGCAAGCCGCTGTTCGAGGGCCGTCCCGACTACGCCGAGGAAACCGCCTTTCGCAACTCGACACTGCAAGGCGCCTATTTCATGATCGCAGCGCGGGCGCTGGGGCTGGACGTGGGCGCGATGTCCGGGTTCTCCAACGAGATCGTGGACCAGGAGTTCTTTGCCGACAACGGTTGGAAATCGAATTTTCTGTGCAACCTCGGCCATGCCGATCCGGCTGCACTGTTTCCCAGATTGCCGCGTTTCACATTCGAGGAGGCCTGCAAGATTTCATGACGACGGGCGGCAGGGAGGTGCCGTCCCGAACCAGGACCCGTCACGGGAACTGCCCTGTCGGGCCCCGCACCGGGAGTAGAGAGCCTGACAGAACCAGGCCATTAGGGAGGAAACACATGTTTGCAAAACTTACGCGCCGCACCGTCGCGGCCGCGCTGATCGCCGGGGCCACGGCTATGCCCGCCCTGGCACAGGAAACGATCAAGGCTGTCGTGATCGACGGCTATCCGGCACGTGCGCTGTGGGTGCAGGAGTTCACCAACTTCTTTATCCCCGAGGTCGACAAGCGCCTGGCCGAGACCGGCACCTACCAGATGGATTGGCAGGAAAGCTACGGCGGCACAATCGTGAAGCCCAAGGGCGTTCTGGAAGGGGTGAAGCTCGGGCTGGGAGATATCGGCATCGTCACGACGATTTTCCACGGCTCCAAGCTGCCCAGCCAGGCGATCGCCGCAGCGACCCCCTTTGTCGCCGCCGATGCCCGTGCCGTGGCCCGTGCCGTGGACGAGATCGCCCGCGAATACCCCGCCATGCAGCAGGAATTCGACAAGCAGAACCAGGTCTATCTGGCCACCGGTGTGGTGCTTGACACGTATCAGCTGTTTTCCAAATCGCAGGTCAATGGCCTGTCCGATCTTCAGGGGACCAAGGTCGCAGGCGCCGGTCTCAATCTGCGTTACCTCGAAGGGATCGACGGTGTCGCGGGTGTGCGCGGCGGGCTGACCGATTTCTACAACATGTTGCAGACCGGGCTGGTGGATCACGCCATGCTCTGGCCCGAGGCCGCCGCGACGTTCAAGATCGCGGAGGTTGCACCCTACATGCTGGAGGCCAATCTGGGCGCCGTGAACACCAAGACGGTCACGGTGAACAAGGACTACTGGAACAAGTTGCCGGACGAGGTGAAGACCGCCCTTCAAGAGGTCGCCGTGGCCTATCGTGACCACGTCGCAGGTATCGCCATGGACCGCGCCGCCGCCAGTCGGCAGGCCTTTGTCGATGCGGGCGGGACCATCGTTGCGCTGAGCGACGCGCAGCGCCAGGCATGGGCTGACGGGATGCCCGACATCGCCGCCGAATGGGCCGCTGACGTGACCGACAATGGTGGTGCCGGCAACGAGATGCTGATCGCCTACATGGGCAAGCTGCGCGACGCCGGGTTCGAACCGGTGCGCGACTGGGCTGCCTCGGCCGCCAGCAACTGATCCGGCGGGCCCGATGACCCTGTTCGCACGACTTGCCGGCGGCATCGCCATTGCCGCGAATGCCGCCGGCACCCTGGTCGTCATCGCTCTGATCGCGGTGGTCAATTACGATATCCTCGCCCGCAGCTTGTTCAACCGCCCCTTCCTGGGCGCGGTGGAGGTGGTGCAATTCGCGATGGTGCTGATCGTGTTCCTGCAATTGCCCGACGTGATCCGCGTCGGTCGGCTGACACGGTCGGACGGGTTTCTGGGCTTTGTCCGCCACAGTCGCCCCCGCGCCTGGAAAGGGCTGGCGGGCGCCATAGACCTGACGGGCGCCATCTTCATGGCGCTTGTCGCCTGGACCATGTGGCCCGAATTCCTGGCGATGTGGGAAAGCCGCGACTATTTCGGCGTGCAGGGCGTGTTCACCGCGCCGTGGTGGCCGATCAAGCTGGTGATCTTTGCCAGCGCCTGCCTGTGCATGGTGCACTTTCTTCTTCACATCTTCACCCGGCCCGGCACCGGGTCCAACGAGACGGACACCGCAAAATGACGCCAATGGAAATCGGCCTTGCCTCCATCGCGGCGATCATCGTTCTGATCTACCTGGGCGTCTATATCCCCATAGCCCTGGGTGTCGTCAGCTTTGGCGCGATATGGCTGATGCGGGAGAACATGGACCTGTCCTTTGCGTTGCTGAAAATCGCCATTGGCGACAGCGCGATGTCCTATACCTTTGCCACGATACCGCTGTTCACCTTCATGGGGTTGGTGGTGTCAAAGGCCGGGATCGGGGCGGATGTCTATACCGTCCTCAACCAGGCATTCCGGCGGGTGACGGGCGGCATCGGCATGGCGACCGTGGGGGCGAATGCCGTCTTCGCCGCCGTCACCGGGTCGTCGATCGCCTCCGCTTCGGTGTTTTCCAAGATGTCGGTGCCGGAGATGTTGAAACACGACTACAACCCGCGCTTTGCCGTTGGGGTGGTGGCCGGGTCCTCGGTTCTGGGCATGATCATTCCGCCCTCGGCCATGCTGATCATCTATGCCTTCGTGGCTGAACAATCCGTGGGAGCGATGTTCCTGGCGGGGGTGGTGCCGGGGCTGCTGCTGGCGGCCGCTTACGTGGGTGCGATCTGGCTGATGGGCCGGTTCACGCCCGGCTTTGTCGGCGGACGCCTGGTGCATGACGCCACGTTGATGGGCTGGGGCGAGATCGCGGCCCGCAGCCTGCCGATTCTGGGCCTGATCCTCGTGGTGCTGGGTGGGCTTTATGCCGGGTGGACCACCCCGGTGGAGGCCGGTGCCGCCGGGTCGCTTCTGGGCCTGATCATCGCCGTGGCGCGGCGCCGGATGACCTGGCGGGGGTTCTGGGAGGCGCTGCTGGAAACGGGGCACATCACGGCCGCGATCCTGTTCCTGATCACCGCCGCGTCCATGTATGCGCGGATGCTGGGGATCGCGGGATTGCCCAACGAATTGTCCGACATCCTGCGTGAGGCGCAGCTGGGTTTTGCCTGGATCATGGTGATCTACGTGGTGCTGATGCTGTTCCTGGGCACAATCCTGGACACGTCCTCGATCATCCTGATCGTGGTGCCGCTGTTCCTGCCGCTGATCGAACCGATGGGGCTGAGCCTGGTGTGGTTCGGCATCATCTCCGTGGTGGCCGCCGAAATCGGCCTGCTGACCCCGCCGCTTGGGTTAAGCTGTTTCGTCATCAAGGCGACACTGGACGACGACCGGATCAGCCTGAAGGACGTCTTCCTGGGCGCGCTGCCCTTTGCCTTTGTCATGCTGCTTGTGCTGGTCGTGCTGATCCGCTTCCCCGGCCTGAGCCTTGCGATCTTGTGATCCGCCCAAACTCTGAAGGAGCCATCCGTTGCGCAACCTGACCCCGGAGAACATCACCGAGGTGTTCCAAAGCTACATGGGCCCCGAAACCGATCCGCGCCTGCGGGAGGTTCTGGGCAGCCTGGTTCGCCATCTTCATGCCTTTGCACGGGAGGTGAACCTGACCCATGCGGAATGGAACACCGGCATCGCCTTCCTGGAGCGCGCCGGAGAGATTTCGGATGCGGAGCGGCACGAGTTCGTGCTGCTGTCCGACGTGCTGGGCCTGTCTTCGCTGGTCGATATGCTGCACAGCAGCGGGGAGGGGACGTCGTCCTCGGTGCTGGGACCGTTCCACATCTCCGGCTCCCCGCCGTTGCCGATGGGGGGCGACCTGCGGGGCGACCGGTCCGATCCGGTCCTGCTGGTGGAGGGCACGGTGCGCGATCCGCAGGGCAATCCCGTCGCCGGGGCCGAGCTGGACATCTGGCAGACCGCGCCCAACGGGCTGTATTCCAGCCAGGACCCGGAGCAGGAGACCTATTCCTTTCACGGGTTGCAGACCGTCGGGGCCGATGGGCGATACGGCTTCACCACCGTGCGGCCGGTGGAATATACCGTGCCCTCCGACGGGCCGGTGGGGGATATCCTGCGCGCCTGTGGGCGCCATCCCTGGCGTCCCTCCCACCTGCATTTCATTGCCAAGGCGCCCGGGTTCCGCACTCTGGTGACGGAGGTTTTCCCGGAGGACGATCCCTATCTCGATCAGGACACGGTGTTCGGCGTGCGGGAAGACCTGGTGATGCGCTACGAAGATCGCGCCGCCGGATCCTTCCCCGCGGAGGGGTTTGAACTGTCCGGCAAGGTCGAGGGCGCCTTTCTGGCGGTGCGGTTCGATCTGGTCCTGGTGCCGGAGTAGCGACACCTGTGGGATGGGGCCGGGCGGCCGCGCCCGTGCCCTGCCGGGGGCAGGCCCCGACTGCCTTGTGCCCAAGTGTTCTGCCATTCCCGATGGCGCCCGCTTCGGCGGCAAGACGAGGGCATAACCCGCCGGGCGTCCGCAGTGGCGGGCCCGGCCCCCTTGGCCCGAGGGGGGGCGACCTGACCAGTGGTGTCCGTCTGCTACTGGGCGGCAGCGCCTGACAGCAGGCCGGACAGGAACGCGCCCGTCAGGCGGTAATGGTTCAAAAGGCGTTCACTGGCCGTGTCCGCATCCCGCGCCACGGCTGCCGCCAGTATGCCGGCGTGTTCCTCTGCCACGTCGCGGCGCTGATAATCCAGCGCGCTGCCGGCAAGGTACCTGTAACGTATGTTCAAATCGTAAAGCTGCGAGCAGAATTTCAGCAGGATCGGCGATTGCGCATTGGCCAGCAGGGCCATGTGAAACTGCTTGTGATGTTCCTCGAAATCCTCGGCGCCGGTGGCCTTGGCGCGCTGCACACGGTGATGGGCCAGGACGATCCCCTCTTCCCATTCCTGCGTCGCGCGGGAGATGCTTTCACGCAGGGCAAGATCCTCCAGCGTGCTGCGCAGCATCAGGATTTCGGTGAAATTCTGGGAGCTTGTCTCGGCTGTGCGAAAACCGCGCTGGTCGATCCGTTCAACCAGGTAGTCGGAGGTCAGCAGGCTCAGCGCTTCGCGGATCGGTGAGGCGCCAGTGTCCAGCCGCTGCCGCAATCCGTCGATCTTCAGCTTTTCACCGGGTTGCAATACGCCGGTCACGATCATCTGGCGCAACCTGTAATAGGCCCGCTGCGTGGCAGAGCCGTCCGCGCCTGATGTCCCTACCGTCATGCTGAATTCCCCCGGTATTATCGATTATTTGGGGAATTTATAGCAGGTTGATCGAGCGGCGGGCAAGTTTCTCCGGCCTCAACTCAAGATTTCGGGCATTTCATCGATCAAATCTCCCGGTATTTCGAAAAATCGACAATGATCACATGACTCGGATCACATCCTTGCCCACCGCCAGCGTATAGCCGCGCCGCGCGATGTTGCGCACCAGCAATTCGCTGACCAGCTGGTTGCCCAGCGTGTCGCGCAACCGCTTGATCCGGGTCGCGCCGGAGGCTTCCTCACATTCCAGTTCGGACCGGCCGGTGATCACCGCCTCGATCTGGACGCCGGACAGGACTTCGTCATCCAGACGCGCTTCGGCCAGAACCGACAGGGTTTCCAATGCGCTATCGGTCAGCTTGAAGCCAAGGTTGTTCAGATACACCATCTTCTCATCGCGGGAGATCAGCAGGGAATTCACCTCGATCCCGGCGCGTTCGATCTGCGCCAGCCTGCGGTTCATCGAAATCAGCATGACCAGAAATGCCAGCGCCGCCAGCAGCAGCGCGGTGGCAAAGACCAGCAGCACGAAAATCACCATCCGGTAACTGGCCAGCGTTTCCGAAAACGCCGTGCCCGATTGCGCCAGAATGGTCAGAAGCGTGACTTCGGCCTGGGTGGTCAGAGTGTCGTTCTCGACAAAGATCCGCTCCACGCGGGCGTTGAACGCATTGGCGTCGGGCAGGTTCAGGAACAGGAACACGGCCGCCACGGCCAGGATCGCCACCACGGCGCCCATCCCGATGACCACCGTGCGCGTCCCGCTGCGCCGCGCATCAGAAGCGAAGGTAGTAGGCTCCTGCATTTGCCCTCCTTGACGCCAGGCCGGACTCGTCGAAGACCGAGACCACATTCAGCAATGTCCAGCCGGCGGACGCAAGCCTGCCGCGCAGTTCCGACGTTGCGCCAGAGCGGTCGCAGGCGGAGACCTGCATCACCCCGTAATGCAGGCCGTAAGGGGTCGCGCGCTTTGCCTTGTAATCGGCATAGCAGGCGGCCTGGGCGGTGCTGGTGCCGGCGGCCAGAAGGGTCAGGGCGGCAAGGATCGGGTACAGATGTCTCATGCTCAGACCCTGTCGCAATGGCGCGGGATATTCAATGACACAAGGGGGTTGGCGCGCTGTTATTGGATAACGCCGGGCTGATATTGCCCGATTTTGGCCGACCGGACCATGGTTGGATCACATCGCACCGGGCTGTCCCGGACCTGTTCGCCACCACCATGAAGAAAGTGACCCACATCATGACCCGCAAGTTTTTCGCCATCCTTTTGTCTGCCACAATCGCCACCACTTCCATCGGTGCGGCGCCGGTTCAGGCCGGAGACAGGGACGCGGCCCGCGCCATCGCCGGGATCGCCGCCATCGCCATTCTGGGCGCCGCCATCCACGAAAGCCAACGGGGCAACCGCGCGCCGCAACAGACCCACGGGCGCCCGCATCGCCAGCCGCAGGCGCATCAGCCGCAGCGGCAGCACCGGGCCCGCGCCGTTCCGGCCAGCTGTCTGGTCGATACCCGCGTGAACCGTCAGCGCGTCAGCGCGTTGCGGATGCGCTGCGTGGACCGCAACGTCCGGGGCCGGGCGCCGCAATCCTGTGTGCGCCGCACCACCGCGAACCACGGTCCGCGTTACGTCTATGGCAAGCGCTGCATGCGCAACAACGGCTACGTCGTCGCTCGCCGCTGAGGCACGGCATCGGCGGAAAAGGGGGAGGGGAGGGACATGGCCCCTTCCCCTTTTTCATGAGCGACGCCGGGGCAGAGGGAACTTGCGCGCGACCGGCAAGGAGGCCAGAAACCGGCCATGACCCGCGCCCCGAAAAGCCCCGCCATCACCCTGCCCCCTGTCCCTGACATGTTCTTCGAAACCGCCGCACGGTCGCGCGGCGCGCAATGGGTCTGTGGCGTGGACGAGGTCGGGCGCGGGCCGCTGGCCGGTCCCGTCACGGCCGCCGCCGTCATCCTGAACCCCGCCGATATCCCGGAGGGGCTGAACGATTCCAAGGCCTTGACCGAACGTCGGCGCGACGCCTTGTTCCCCGAGATCATGGCCCGCGCCCATGTTGGCATCGCCCATTGCGACGTGGCGGAAATCGACAGCCTGAACATTCTGCGCGCAAGCCAGGAGGCGATGCGCCGGGCCATCGCCGCGTTGTCGCAAGTGCCCGATCACCTGCTGATCGACGGCCATATGTTGCCGGACAACCTGCCCTGCCCGGCGGAGGCCATCGTGAAAGGCGACGCGCGATCGCTGTCCATCGCGGCCGCTTCGGTTGTGGCCAAGGTCACACGCGACAGGATCATGCGGGACTTGGCGCAACACTTCCCCGGCTATGGGTGGGAAACCAACATGGGGTATCCGTCGAAATCGCACAAAGCTGCGCTACTCGATCTAGGCGTGACCCCACATCATAGACGCAGCTTCGCCCCCGTGCGCAATATCTTGTGTAAAGACGTTCTTTAACGTGCTGATTCAAATAAAGAAATTGACCGCGAATCGGCAATGACTCATCTTTGTCCACAATAACGAGCGGACGATCCGCCGAGACGAGGCAGAGATGAAAACCAAGGTGAAACAAGCAGCGGAAGCACTTCCGCTGAATTCGATATTGTCCGGTGATTGCGTGGAGGTGATGAATTCCCTCCCGGAGAACTCCGTTGACCTGATCTTTGCGGATCCCCCCTACAACCTGCAATTGAAGGGCGATCTGCATCGTCCGGACAATTCCCGCGTCGATGCGGTGGATGATGCCTGGGACCAGTTCGACAGCTTTGCCGTCTATGACAGGTTCACCCGCGCCTGGCTGAAGGCCGCGCGACGGATCCTGAAACCCAATGGCGCGATCTGGGTGATCGGGTCGTATCACAACATTTTCCGCGTTGGCGCGGCGCTTCAGGACAGCGGGTACTGGATTCTGAACGACGTGATCTGGCGCAAGTCCAACCCGATGCCCAATTTCCGGGGCAAGCGGCTGACCAACGCGCATGAGACGATGATCTGGGCGTCGAAATCCGAGGGTGCGAAATACACCTTTAACTACGAGGCGCTAAAAGCCTTGAACGACGGCATCCAGATGCGGTCTGATTGGGTGCTGCCGATCTGCAACGGGCATGAGCGGCTGAAAAACGACAAGGGCGAGAAGGCGCATCCGACGCAGAAGCCGGAATCGTTGCTGCATCGGGTTCTGGTCGGCGCGACCAATCCCGGCGATGTCGTGCTGGATCCGTTCTTTGGCACCGGCACCACCGGCGCCGTGGCCAAGATGCTGGGACGCGACTACATCGGGATCGAGCGGGAGGCCGCCTATCGCGAAGTCGCAGAACGGCGCCTGGCCTCTGTCCGGCGGTTCGACAAGGGCGCGCTGGAGGTCTCCACCTCCAAACGGGCGGAGCCGCGCGTGCCCTTCGGCCAGCTGGTCGAACGCGGGATGCTGCGTCCGGGCGAAGAACTGTGGTCCATGAATGGCCGGCACAAGGCCAAGGTCCGCGCCGACGGCACCCTGATCGGCGATGACGTCAAGGGGTCGATCCACCAGGTCGGCGCCGCGCTGGAAGGCGCGCCATCGTGCAATGGCTGGACCTATTGGTGCTTCAAACGGGATGGAAAGACGATCCCGATCGACCTGCTGCGTCAACAGATCCGGTCAGAACTGATCTGATCACCCCAAAACGACATACCGCCCCGCATCCCCACCATCCGGGGATGCGCACCTGCGCCCCGGTCCCCACCGGGGCGCATTTTCGGTCAAGGGGGGCGGGCGCGCGCAACCCGCGACTGCGCTATTCGCCGAGTTTGGCGTGAACCTCGTCCAGGTCGATCTCGCCCACGGGCATCTTGTTGGCCGGGTTCTCGAAATCATAGCGGAACAGCTCGAAATCGCGTTTGTAGATCTCGTAGACCAGATGCATCGACAGATCGTCGAAATAATCTTCGACCGGATGCGCGCGCTTGGGCCCGTGACCCTCGCTTTCGTTGAACCGTGGTATGCTGGCCAGGTCGACGTCATGGGCCGTGTCGATGTGGTTCAGGACGTCCTGCATTCCCTCGTTGAACTTTTCGGTCCAGAAGATCCGGTCATAGCGCCCGCCGTTGACGATATAGGTCGAGACATGGCCCGACATGGCGGACCAGTGAATGTCCGGCTCCATCGGGCGGCGCCAGCGGATGCTGTCGCGGGCAAACAGCAGGAACCGGCGGAAACTGCGGATCTGGTCGAAGTCCTGTTTGCCATCGTCGCCGCCGACCTCGATCCCGTATTTCTGGATCAGCAGCGGCACCATGTTGCCGCGATAGCGCCGGCCGTTGCGCTGGATGCCGCAGATCTTGTCGAAGAAACTGGACAGGATGCGGGTGTAGGGATTGCGCACGCAGGTAAAGGCATAGGTGTCATGCGCCGTCACCCGGCGGGTGATCACCGGTTGGCTGTCTTCGATCGCCCATTTGTGCATCCGGTCGGTGGCGTCATGGATGTCACCGTCGAAGAATTCCCCGTGGTCGGCGTAGAACATGATCTGGCCGATGGTCGAACAGGCGCATTTCGGCACGACCCGGTAGATCACGCTTTCGCTTTCGGTCATCCAGGTTCCGGGAAATCCCATGGAAACGTCCTTCCTCGGCCCGGGCAGGGTGCCCGGCGCTTCAGCTTTCAACAGAAAGCAAAGTTGGCATATTTAATCAATGACCCTTGGCGGGTAGGATCGCCCGCGAACAGGAAGATCCAGCAGAAACAGGCCCGGACCAGACATGGCAACCATCGCGTTCATTCTCTTGTGTCACAAGGATCCCGACGCGATCATCGCCCAGGCGGAGCGTCTGACCAAGGTGGGCGATTGCATGTCGATCCATTTCGACGCCAACGCCAATCCCGCCGATTACCAGAAGATCCGCGCCGCGCTGGCCGACAATCCCAATGTCACCTTTGCCCGACGGCGGATGAAATGCGGCTGGGGGGAATGGTCGCTGGTGCAGGCCACCCTGAACGCGGTGGAGGCCGCGCTGGAGGTGTTCCCCCGCGCCACGCATTTCTTCATGGTGTCGGGCGATTGCATGGCGATCAAATCGGCGGAATACGCGCATGATTTTCTGGACCGGCACGATTGCGACTTCATCGAAAGCGTGGATTTCTTCGACAGCGGCTGGATCAAGACCGGGATCAAGGAAGAGCGTCTGATCTATCGCCATTTCCTGAACGAGCGAAAGCACAAGGCCTGGTTCTACAGATCGCTGGATTGGCAGCGGCGGTTGGGCCTGCGCCGAGCGATTCCGGAGGACATACAGGTCCAGATCGGGTCGCAATGGTGGTGCCTGCGCCGCCAGACGGTGGAACAGATCGTCGATTTCACCCAGACTCGCCGCGACGTGATGCGGTTTTTCCGCACCACGTGGATCCCGGACGAGACGTTCTTTCAGACCCTTGTGCGGCACCTCGTCCCGGAAACGGAGATCGAGAACCGCACTCTGACCTTCCTGATGTTCACCGACTACGGGATGCCGGTTACCTTCTACAACGACCATTACGACCTGCTGTTGACGCAGGACTTCCTGTTCGCGCGCAAGATCAGCCCCGAGGCGCATGCGCTGAAACGCAGGCTGGGCCAGCTGTTCGCGGCCGAGGGCGTGCAGTTCGACATCTCGAACGAGGGGCGGTCCCTGTACGGGTTTCTCACCGGGCGGGGGCGCATCGGGCGCCGGTTCTCGACGCGGTTCTGGGAAACCGAAAGCACGCTGGGCCGGGACCGTGAATTGCTGATCATCGTGTGCAAGAAATGGCATGTGGCGAAACGGCTGGTGGCGCGAATCCGTCAGATGACCGACATCACCGCCATTGAATACCTGTTCCACGAAGAGGGCACGCCCCTGCCGGATCTGGGCGGCATCCAGTCCAACATCGGCAAGCGGACGCGCCACCGCCGGGCCTTGATGCGGATGCTGTTCGAATATTACGAGACCAACCGCCTCATCGTCTGCCTGGATCCCGACGGGCTGGACCTGATCGAGGATTTCGCCGCCGACCGGTCCGTCACCCGCCTGTTGGAGATCGAATGCCGGTTTTCCGATCCCTACCTGGAGGGCCATGCCAAGCGTGTCGGCCTGGCCAGCGATTCAACCCCGCGCGACGGGATCGAACGCCTGCTGCCGACGATCCGCAACGACATCACCTTCGAGACGGATCGCATCCGCGACGCGGAACTGGCGAACCATTACCGCCTTCGCGAGGGCGACACGACCGCGCAGAACGCCATCGCCCTGTCGCAATTCCTTGCGATCCCCCTGGAGGTCGCGCAAGACATGGCGGCGACGGAACATCTATTCGTGGATTGAGGACGACGCACCATGGCCTATGCCTATGACGATCAGAACATTTTTGCCAAGATTCTGCGGGGCGAGATCCCCAACAAGACGGTGGCGGAAACCGACCATACCCTCGCGTTCGAGGACATCCGCCCACAGGCGCCGGTGCATGTGCTGGTGATCCCCAAAGGGCCCTATGTCACCTACGATCACTTCGCCGCCGAGGCGAGCGATGCCGAAATCGTCGATTTCCACCGCACCCTGTCGCGGATTTGCGCAGAGGCGGGGATCACCGCCGATACGGCGGGCGGCTGCCGCTTCATCTCCAACGCCGGAGAGCACGGTGTGCAGGAAGTGCCCCATTTTCATATGCATGTGCTGGGCGGGCGTCGCATGGGCCGCATGATCGAACAGCACGACTGACCCTGCTGACCGCGCGCGATGCCCGCCCCGCGTGCGGCGCATGTTCGGGCGAATGGCGCCGCCGCCTGTCGGCGACGCCGTGGAACGGTTGCGCAACGGGTCCGAAGACAGCAGGGTATTGACGCTGCACCCGCGATCCTCATAACCGGGGCGCGGTCGGAAAAGGAGTGGTCCATGCCCATCGAAGCGCCAGAGACGAAGATCGTGGAAACCCGCAGGGTCGCCTGCGACGGTGGAGAGGGCGCATTGGGCCATCCCCGCGTCTGGCTCCACATCCCCGAGGAAACGGGGTATGTCGAATGCGGCTATTGCGACGCGAAATATGTGCTGCGCGGTTACGAGCAGCGCGCCGAAGTGACCGAAAACCCCGGTCTGAAGGCGTAACCCGCGCGGGGCGACCGGCCCCGACGCGGAATTGGCAAGACGACGCCGGGGAGTGGCCTTGCCTCCGCGGCCCTATCGCGGAGGTCCGGACATGGCATTCGGCAAAGGCTGTCACCTGCATCTGATCGACGGTTCGGCCTTCATTTTCCGGGCCTATCACGCGCTGCCGCCGCTGACGCGGAAATCCGACGGGCTGCCCATCGGCGCCGTCGCGGGGTTCTGCAACATGCTGCACCGCTATGTGGAGGGCAACACCGGCCCCGACGCGCCCACCCATGTCGCCGTGATCTTCGACAAGGGCAGCCACACGTTCCGCAACGACCTGTACGATCTCTACAAGGCCAACCGGGAGGCCATGCCCGAGGATCTGCGCCCGCAGATGCCCCTGACCCGCCGCGCGACCGAGGCGTTCAACATCGCCTGCAAGGAGCTGGAGGGGTTCGAGGCCGACGATATCATCGCCACCCTGTCCTGCCAGGCGCGGGAGGCCGGGGGGCGCGTCACCATCATTTCATCGGACAAGGATCTGATGCAGCTGGTCGGCGGCGGGGTCGAGATGCTGGACGCCATGAAGAACACCCGGATCGACATCGAGGGGGTGGAGGCCAAGTTCGGCGTCGGCCCCGACCGCGTGGTCGACGTGCAGGCGCTGGCTGGCGATTCGGTGGACAACGTCCCCGGCGCGCCGGGCATCGGGATCAAGACGGCGGCGCTGCTGATCAACGAATATGGCTCTCTCGAAGAGCTGCTGGACCGGGCGGAGGAGATCAAGCAGCCCAAGCGGCGCCAGACCCTGATCGAACATCGCGCCCAGATCGAATTGTCCAAGCGCCTGGTGCAGCTGGATTGCGACATGGTGCTGGATTTCACCCTGGACGATCTGGAGGTTCAGGAGCCGGACCCCGACACCCTGCTGCCGTTCCTGGCAGAAATGGAATTCCGCACCCTGACCAAGCGGATCGCCGACGGGCTGGGCGCCGAGGCCCCGGTGATCGAGGACACGCCCCAGCCCGGCAGTGAAGCGCCTGTCGCGCTGGACCTGCCGCCTATCGACCACGCCAATTACGAGATCGTGCGCGACGCCGCCGCCTTGCAGGTCTGGATCGACCGCATCCAGGACCGGGGCCATGTCGCCGTGGATACCGAAACAACCGGCCTGGACGAGATGCGCGCCGATCTGGTGGGCATCTGCCTGTGCACCGATCCCGGAGCGGCCTGCTACATCCCCCTGGGGCACAAGGCGGGTGAGGGCGAGGGCCTGTTCTCCAGCGACGCCCTGGCGGAGGGGCAGATGGACATGGAACAGGCGCTGGAGATGCTGAAACCCGTGCTGGAGGATCCCGCGATCCTCAAGATCGGGCAGAACATGAAGTACGACGCCAAGATATTGGCGCGTCTGAACATTTCCGTGGCGCCCATCGACGATACGATGCTGTTGTCCTATGCGCTGAATGCCGGGTTGCACCAGCATGGCATGGATGCGCTGGCCGAACGTTACCTGTCCCACAGCTGTGTCCCGATCAAGGAGCTGATCGGCACCGGCAAGTCGCAGATCACCTTTGACAAGGTGCCGGTGGACAAGGCCGCGACCTATGCGGCGGAGGATGCGGAGGTAACGCTTCGCCTGTGGCAGGTGTTGAAACCGCGCCTGCATCGCGAACGTGTCACCACGGTTTACGAAACGCTGGAGCGCCCGCTGTCGCCGGTTCTGGCGCGCATGGAAATGTCGGGGATCAAGGTGGACCGGGACACGCTGTCGCGCATGTCCAACGCCTTTTCCCAGAAAATGGCCGCACTGGAAGCGGAAATCCACGAGCTGGCGGGGGAGCGGTTCAACGTCGGCTCTCCCAAGCAATTGGGCGAAATCCTGTTCGACAAGATGGGCCTTGAGGGCGGCAAGAAGGGCAAGACCGGCGCCTATGCCACCGGTGCCGACATTCTGGAAGACCTGGCCACCCTGCATGACCTGCCGGGTCGGGTGCTGGACTGGCGCCAGCTGTCGAAACTGAAATCGACCTATACCGACGCGCTACAGGACCATATCAACCCCGAAACCGGCCGGGTCCATACATCCTATGTCCAGACCGGGGCGAACACCGGGCGGTTGGCCTCTACCGATCCGAATTTGCAAAACATCCCCGTCCGCAGTGACGAAGGGCGCCGTATCCGCGAAGCCTTTGTCGCGGAGGAGGGCAAGGTGCTTCTGTCGCTCGACTACAGCCAGATCGAACTGCGTATCCTGGCGCATGTTGCTCAGATTGACGCGTTGAAACAGGCCTTTGCCGAGGGGCAGGACATCCACGCGATGACGGCATCGGAGATGTTCAACGTCCCGCTGGAAGGGATGGACCCGATGATCCGCCGACAGGCCAAGGCGATCAATTTCGGCGTGATCTACGGCATCTCCGGCTTTGGTCTGGCCCGCAACCTGCGGATTCCACGCGCGGAGGCGCAGGGCTTCATCGACCGCTATTTCGAACGGTTCCCCGGCATCCGCGCCTATATGGACGCCACCGTGGAATTCGCGAAATCCCGTTCCTACGTCGAGACGCTGTTCGGCCGCCGCATCCACACGCCCGAAATCGCCGCCAAGGGCCCGCGCGCGGGCTTTGCCAAGCGCGCTGCGATCAACGCGCCCATTCAGGGCACTGCCGCCGACATCATCCGCCGCGCCATGGTACGGATGCCGGACGCCATTGCCGATCTGCCCGCCACGATGCTGTTGCAGGTCCACGACGAACTGGTGTTCGAGGTGGCGGACGGCGCCCAGGACGATGTGATCGCTGCCGCTCGCAAGGTCATGGAATCCGCCGCCGAACCGGCGGTAAAGCTGGACGTGCCGCTGGTGGTGGATGCCGGCCAGGGGGCCAACTGGGCGCAGGCGCACTGACCCACGCCGCGCCCTGCGGCACGGTTCGGGCCTTGGCTTCCGGCACGAGGGCGGCAGGGGTGCCGACATGTCGCGCAGACTTTGCCGATCGGGGGGCTATGTTTCCCGGCAGGAGGTGCGCCCATGCCGCATGATCACGCCCACCACCATCACCACCCCGACCCCGCCGCGCTGGAGGGCGACGCCCGCGTCGGCTGGGCCGTGGCCGTCAATATCGCGTTGACCCTGGTGCAGATCGTGGCGGGGGTGCTGTCCGGCTCCCTCGCGCTGATCGCGGATGCGGTGCACAACCTGTCGGATGCGCTGTCGCTGGTCATCGCCTTTGTCGCCCGCCGCATAGCCAGGCGACCGGCCGATGCCGGCATGACCTTTGGCTACGGCCGGGCCGAGGTGGTCGCGGCGCTGATCAACTACACCACGCTGATCGTGATCGCGCTTATGCTCGCCTCCGAAGGGGTGCAGCGGTTGTTCGACCCGCAGCCCGTTGCCGGCTGGACCGTGGTGATTGTCGCGGGCGTTGCGTTGGTGATCGACCTTGTGACTGCGCTGCTGATTTTTCGCATGTCCCGGGACAGCATGAACATGCGCGCGGCATTCCTGCACAACCTGGCCGATGCGATGGGATCGGTCGCGGTGATCGTGGCGGGCGTGCTCATACTGCTCTACGATTGGCGGTTGGTGGATCCGGTGGTGACGCTGGGCATTTCCGCCTACATCCTGTGGCATGCCGGGACGGAAATCGGGCCGGTGATCCGTCTGCTGATGATGGGCAGCCCCGCCAGCCCCGGCGTTCATGATGTGGCCGACCTAATCCGGCGGGTGCCCGGTGTGGCGGATGTGCATCACCTGCATCTGTGGCGCATGCAGGAACACGAAGTCGCGCTGGAGGCACATGTTGTGTTGTCAGATGCGGAGCAGCGCCCCGAACAGCTGCGCGCCGAAATCAAGAGGACGCTGGACGAGGTCTTTTCCCTGACCCACGCCACGCTGGAGCTGGAAAGCCCCGGCCAGGCCTGCACCGACGCGCCGTTGATCGGACATCATAGCACTTCGACGAAAACCTGAGACACATTGTATCGTCCAACGCATTGAAATCTATGATTTCAGGCAGCGTTGGGTGGTGCAAGTTTTTCCGCAGGACGCTTTAACCCGCCGCGGGGGCCTGTTTCAGCCAGCCCAGCCCGGCCAGTGTGGTGTCGGAGGGGTGATATTCCGCGCTGACCCAGCCGCCATATCCCGCAGCGTCCAGCTGGGCGAAGAAGGCCGGGAAATCCACCGCTCCGCCCGTGGGCTCGTTCCGCTCGGGCGCCGCCGCGATCTGTACGTGGCGCACCCGCGCGCCGTGGCGATCCCAGGTGCCGGGGACATCGCCGGTGATCCGATGGGCGTGATAGGCGTCGAATTGCAGGCCCAGGTTCGGCGCCGCAACCGCGTCCAGGATCTCTGCCGCGAGGTCGAAATCGTTCAGGAAGTAGCCGGGCATGTCGGTCGCGTTGATCGGCTCGATGGTCAGGTTCTGCCCGGGCGCGTGGGCCGTGGCCCATCTCAGGTTGTCGATCATCACGGCCCGGGCCTCCGGCCCCTCGGCACTGCCGGACATGATGTGCAGATGCTGTGCCTTCAGCGCCTCAGCGTAGCGCAGGGCGCGGCGAAAATCGTGGCGAAACCGCTCGGTCCCGCCGGGAATCGCGGCAAAGCCCCGCGTCGTACCGCTATAGCTGGGCGGCGGCGCGTTGATCAGCGCCAGCGGCAGGCCCGAGGTCGCCAGCGCCTGCCGCAATTCCTGCGCAGGATGGTCATAGGGAAACAGGATCTCCACCGCCTCGAACCCGGCTTCCGCTGCCGCGTCGATGCGCCGGGGCAGGGGCAATTCGGTAAAAAGAAAGGACAAGTTGGCAGCAAAACGCGGCATCGGGCCCGATCCTGTGCTGTTTTTTCGAGGGCTGTTAACTGTCGGTCAAGTCTTCTGAGGGAATGATAGGGAAGAATGCCCCGCCCGACCACAATCCGAACCAGGATCGGCCTTCCCATGTTTCATGTACACCCAGATTCACCAGCCTGTAGAATGACTTGCGATCAATCAGCGCCTCCAGCGCATCGCGCACCAGAACATAGGGGGACGGCTCTCCGCTGGTCGAATCGCGGGTCACCCGGATCGGGTTCTCGGGCCCCGCCGTGGCATGATCGGCGACATTGGTCAGAAATGTCAGAACCTGCTCCGGACCCTGTCCCTGTACCTCCACATCAACGGCGACAAAAGGGGCGTCTTCCACCGTGATGCCGACCTTTTCCACCGGCGTCACCAGGACGTAGTCCGCGCCTTCCTTCTTCAGGATGGTGGAGAACAGGCGCACCAGTTCAGGCCGCGCGATGGGCCTGCCTTCGTGGTACCAAGTGCCGTCGCGCGCGATGCGCATGTCCAGGTTTCCCCGAAATTCGGGGTTCCATTTGTGGATCGGCGGCAATCCGCGCCCCTGCGCGGCCTTGGCGGAGGCTTCGATACTCTTGGCAGAGACTTTCACGGTATTTTGTCCCTCATCACTTTTGTCATTCGCCACAGGCGCGATACACTGTCAGGACATATAGTTCATGCGAGGGCATTGCCATGGCCACGGCCGACGACCTTCTGGTCCAAATCGAAGCGCTGGAGGGGAAACTGGCCGAGGCGCGGACCTCCATCACCCGGCGGTTCGTCGGACAGACGCAGGTGGTGGACCTGGCCCTGTCGGCGCTGCTGTGTGGTGGACACGCATTGCTGATCGGCCTGCCCGGCCTGGGCAAGACCCGCCTGGTGGAAACCCTGGGCACGGTCATGGGCCTGCATGGCAACCGGATCCAGTTCACCCCCGATCTGATGCCGGCGGACATACTGGGGTCCGAAGTGCTGGAAACGGCGGCTGACGGGACGCGGGCGTTCCGGTTCCTGCAAGGGCCGGTGTTCTGCCAGCTGCTGATGGCGGATGAGATCAACCGCGCCTCCCCCCGGACCCAATCCGCGCTGTTGCAGGCCATGCAGGAAAAGGAAGTCACCGTCGCTGGAGAGGACCGGCCCCTGGGGAGTCCGTTCCATGTCCTCGCCACCCAGAACCCGATCGAGCAGGAGGGCACCTACCCCCTGCCGGAGGCCCAGCTGGATCGGTTCCTGGTGCGGATCGACGTCGATTACCCCGACCGCGCCACCGAACGCGACATCCTGTTGTCCACCACCGGGGTCGAGGAGGGGGACGCCCACGCCGTCTTTTCCGCCGGGGAGCTGCTGGAGGCGCAGACGCTGCTGCGGCGGATGCCGGTCGGCGATTCCATCGTGGAGATGATCCTGGACCTGGTCCGTGCCTTCCGGCCCGATGACCCCGCCGCCCCGGCCCGCGTGCGCGAGACCGTCAGCTGGGGCCCCGGTCCGCGCGCCGCGCAGGCGCTGATGATGACAGTCCGCGCCCGCGCCATGCTGCAAGGGCGCCTGGCCCCCGGACCGGAGGACGTGATCGCGATGGCGCGCCCGGTGCTGGGCCACCGGATGGGCCTGAACTTCGCCGCCCGCGCCCGTGGCGACGACCTGTCCACCCTGATCGACGAGGTCGCCGCCGGGATCACCCGGACCGAGGCGGCAGCGTGAATTCGCCCACCGCCCCGACGACCCTGCGCCAGTCCGCCGAAGCTGCCGCCGCCACCTTTCCCGACCTTCTGGCACGGGCAGAGCAGCTGGCGGGATCGGTGCTTCTGGGCGACCACGGGCGTCGGCGCGCGGGGCTGGGCGATGATTTCTGGCAATACCGTCCGGTGCAGCCCGGCGATCCGGCGCGCTGGATCGACTGGCGCCGCTCTGCCCGGTCGGACGATCGCTTCGTGCGGCAAAAGGAATGGCAGATCGCGCAAAGCGTGGTTCTGTGGGTCGATCAATCGGCGGCGATGCGCTTTGCCTCCGCCCCGAAACTGCCGGAGAAGGGCGACCGCGCCCGGCTGGTGGCGCTGGCGACGGCGATCCTGTTGATCCGGGGCGGCGAACGGGTCGGCATGGCCGGCACCGCGCTGCCGCCGCGGCGGGGCGGCAACCAGGTGCTGCGCCTGGCCGAGGCCCTCGCCCGCGACGGGGCGGAGGACTACGGCATTCCCGAACACCGCGCGATGATCCCCCATGCCCGCGCGCTGTTCGTGTCGGATTTCCTGGGCGATCTGGACGGATTGCGCATGGCGATGTCCAAGGCCGCCGATCGCGGTGTCCGCGGTGTGCTTCTCATGGTGCTCGACCCGGCGGAGGAGGCGTTTCCCTTTCGCGGCCGCACCATTTTCGAGAGTATCGGCGGCACCCTGCGTCACGAAACCCTCAAGGCCACCGAATTGCGGGCGCGCTATCTGGAGCGGCTCGCCGCGCGCAAGGCCGAGCTGGAGGCGCTGGCCCATGTCACCGGCTGGCAGATGCAGGTGCATCACACGGATAAATCAGCACAATCCGCGCTGTTGTGGATCTGGCAGGCGCTGGACAGGGGGACCGTCTGATGATGATCGGCCCCATCGGTTTCGCGGCGCCCTGGTTGCTGATCGCACTGGCCGCGCTGCCTGTCTTGTGGGTGATTCTGCGTGCCGTGCCGCCCGCGCCGATCCGGGCGCGGTTCCCCGGCGTAGCGCTGCTGTTGGGGTTGCGCGATGACGACACGGTCACGGATCGCACGCCCTGGTGGTTGCTTCTGCTGCGGATGCTGGCGGTGGCCGCGCTGATCCTCGGGCTGGCCGGGCCGGTGCTGAACCCGCGCGACGCGGCGCGTCCGGGTGCCGGGCCGTTGCTGATTCTGCTGGACGGCAGCTGGGCCGCCGCCCGCGACTGGCCGCGCCAATCGGAAACCGTCGATGCTCTGCTTGCAGAGGCCGGGCGCCAGGGCAGGACCGCCGCCGTGGTGCAGTTGTCCCAGCCGGAGGCACCGGTGTTCCGCACGTCGGAGGCCTGGCGCAGCAGCCTGCCTGGCCTGGCCCCGCGCCCCTGGGCCCCGGCCGGGACGGATGCGCCCGAGATGCAGCGCCTGATCGAGGCGTTGCGCGACATGCCCGCCCCGGTCGATACGGTCTGGCTGTCCGACGGGCTGGCCCGTGACGGGCGCCGCGAGGTGCTGGCGGCGGTGCAATCGCGCGGCTCCGTCCGGGTGCTGGAAAGCGCCCGCCCGGCTCTGGCGCTGCGGCCCGTGGGATTTGCCGATGGCAAGGTGCAACTGACCGGTCTGCGTGCCGCCACCACCGCTCTGCCGGGGCAGGAGGCGATCGTGCAGGTCCACGGACGCGATCCCGCCGGGGCGATGCGCGTATTGGCGGCCCAGCCGCTGACCTTTGCCGAGGGTGCGGACAGTGCCACGGTGGACATCGCCCTGCCTGCCGAATTGCGCGCCCGGGTTACCCATTTCGAGATCGCCGGCCAACGCTCTGCCGGGGCGGTGGCGCTGACCGATGACAGCCTGCGCCGGCGCGAGGTCGCGTTGATTGCTGCCAGCGAAAACCGCGAAGGGCTGGAGCTGTTGTCGCCGCTGCATTACCTGGAAAAGGCGCTGGCCCCCAATGCGGAGTTGTTGCGCGGCACGTTGATGGACCTCTTGCCCGCCAATCCGGACGTGATCGTCCTGGCCGACGTGGCCACCCTTTCCGAAGGGGAGACCGCCGCCCTGCTGGACTGGGCAGAGGGGGGCGGCACCCTGTTGCGCTTTGCCGGGCCGCGCCTGGCCGCAAGCGAGGTCGGGCGCGCGGCCGAAGACCCGTTGATGCCTGTGCGCCTGCGGGCCGGCGGACGCAATGTCGGTGGCGCGATGAGCTGGGGGGAACCCAAGACATTGGCGCCCTTCGACAGCGAAAGCCCCTTTGCCGGGTTGCCGGTGCCGGCGGATGTCACGATCTCTTCGCAGGTGATGGCGCAGCCCGATCCCGCGCTGGCCGCACGGGCCATTGCGCGGTTGTCGGACGGCACGCCTTTGGTAACGCGCAAATCCATGGGCCAGGGGCAGGTGGTGCTGTTCCATGTCTCCGCCAATGCCGAATGGTCCAGCCTGCCGTTATCGGGGCTGTTCGTGCAGATGCTGGAACGGCTGTCCGTTTCCTCGGCCAGCGGCCAGCCCGCCGCGGCGGAGGTGGAGGGGACGACCTGGCAGCCGCTGCGCGTTCTCGATGCTTTTGGCGGGATTTCGGAGGCTGGAACATTGCCCGGTGTCGCGGGGCCCACGCTGCTGGACGGTCCGCTGGGCCCCGATCTGCGCCCCGGCGTTTACCGGGATGGCGACCGGACTCTGGCGCGCAACGTGATCGGGCCGCAGGATGTCCTGACCCCGGTCCTCTGGCCCGCCAATGTTCCGGTGTCCGGGTTGGACCGGCAGGAGGAAACACCGCTGGGCGGGCCGCTGCTGGCGCTGGCGCTGCTGCTGTTGCTGGCGGATGTCGTCGCGTCGCTGGCGCTGTCCGGTCGGATGACGGGGCGGGTGTCTGGCCGCAGCTCCGGCGCGGTGGCCGGGCGCGGCACGGTGGCGCTCCTCGCGGTGCTGGCGCTGGGCCTGCCGGCCACGCCCCTGCGCGCGCAGCAGGACGGGGCGCCTGACGATTTCGCCCTCCTCGCGACCGAGGAACTGCGCCTGGCCCATGTGATCACCGGCGATGCGCAGTTGGATGAGCTGGCCCATGCCGGACTGCGCGGCCTGTCGGAAACGCTGTTCTTCCGCACGTCGGTGGAGCCGGGGGCGCCGCTGGCGGTGAACCTGGAAACCGACGATCTGTCGTTGTTTCCGTTCCTCTACTGGCCCGTCACCCCCGACCAACCCACCCCGACGGAGGAGGCCTACGCCCGGTTGAACCGCTACTTGCGCACCGGCGGGATGATCCTGTTCGACACCCGCGATGCCGATGTCGCGGGCTATGGCGCGGCCTCGCCCAACGGGCGCAAGTTGCAATCCCTCGCCGCGCCGCTGGACATCCCCGCGCTGGAACCGGTGCCCCGCGATCACGTCCTTACCCGCACCTTCTACCTGTTGCAGGACTTTCCGGGGCGTCATACCGGCGGCCAGCTGTGGGTAGAGGCCGCGCCTCCCGATGCGGAGCTGATCGAGGGGATGCCCTTTCGCAACCTGAACGACAATGTCACCCCGGTGGTGATCGGCGGCAACGACTGGGCTTCCGCCTGGGCGCAGGATGCGCGGGGCAATCCGATGGTTCCCGTCGGGCGCGGGTTCAGCGGCGAACGCCAGCGCGAAATCGCCTTTCGCTTCGGGGTGAACCTGGTGATGCACGTGCTGACAGGCAATTACAAAAGCGACCAGGTCCATGTGCCCGCGTTGCTGGACAGGCTGGGCCAATGACCGGAACCATCGTTTTTGATCCGCTGCTGCCTTGGGCGGCGGTGGCCCTGCTGGCCACATTGGCGGCGATCGGCACCGCGCTGGCGGCGTGGCGCGGGCTGGCCGGCTGGGCGTTTCGCGGGCTGGCCGGACTGGTGATCGCGGCGGCGCTGGCCGGCCCCTCCTACCGGCAGGAAGACCGCGCGCCGCTGACCGATATCGTGATGCTGGTGGAGGACCGGACCGCCTCGCAACGGCTGGGGGATCGCGCCGCGCAGACCGCCAGCGCCGCAGAGGAGCTGGCCCGCCTCGTCGCCGCCCGCCCGGAGACCGAGTTGCGCCGCGTCACCGTGCCCGACGGCGCCGATGACAGCGGCTCCCTTTTGATGACCGCCCTTTCCGACGCTCTGGCAGAGGAACCGCAGGGCCGCATCGCCGGAGTAATCCTGTTGTCGGACGGGCGGTTGCATGATCTGGACCGCGCGCCGGGCCTCTCCGCGCCGCTGCACCTGCTGCTGTCGGGGCAGCCGCAGGATTGGGACCGGCGGCTGATCGTGTCCAACGCGCCCGCCTTTGCCATCCTGGGCGAACCCGTGACCCTGGGCCTGCGGATCGAGGATACGGGCAATGTTCCCGACGATCTGCCCGCCGAGGCGGAGCTGGAAATCTCCGTCGATGGCGGCCCGCCGCAGACGTTCCGCGTCGCCACCGGGCGAGATTTCGAACTGCCCGTGACCCTGCCACATGGTGGGCGCAACGTCATTCAGTTCTCCGTCCCGGAGGCGGAGGGGGAACTGACCGCGCGCAACAATTCCGCCATTGTGCAGATGAACGGCGTGCGCGACAGGCTGCGCGTGCTGCTGGTGTCAGGATCGCCGCATCCTGGTGGGCGAACCTGGCGCAACCTGTTGAAATCGGACAGTTCCGTCGATCTGGTGCATTTCACCATCCTGCGCCCGCCGACGAAACAGGATGGCGTGCCGGTCACTGAACTGTCGCTGATCGCCTTCCCCACGCGGGAACTGTTTCTGGACAAGATCGACGATTTCGACCTCATCATATTCGACCGCTACAAAAGGCGCGGCATCCTGCCGTCGATCTACCTGGACAACGTTCGCGACTACATCACCAAAGGCGGCGCGGTGCTGATCGCGGCGGGGCCTGACTTTGCTTCTGCCGATTCGCTCTACCGGACGCCGCTGGGGCAGGTGTTGCCGGCCCGGCCGACCGCGCGGGTTCTGGAACAGGGGTTCCGCCCCGCGTTGACGGATATCGGCCAGCGCCATCCGGTCACCTCCGGGCTTGACCAGCTGTGGGAGGGCGATTGGGGCCGATGGATGCGCCAGGTCGACCTGGAGGATGCGACCGGGCAGGTGGTCATGTCGGGGATCGATGACCGGCCACTGGTTATCCTGGACCGGGTGGAAGACGGACGTGTCGCGCTGCTGGCCTCGGACCACGCCTGGCTGTGGCATCGCGGGTTCGAAGGGGGGGGGCCGCAGCTGGAACTGCTGCGCCGCACCGCCCATTGGCTGATGAAGGAGCCGGAGCTGGAAGAAGAGGCCCTGACCGCCGAGGCCAGCGGCCAGACCATGCGGATCACCCGCCGCACCCTGTCCGGCAATGCCGCCAGCGTGACCGTCACCGCCCCCGACGGGACGGAGACGCAGGTGCCCCTGGCAGAGGCCGCGCCGGGCCGTTTCACCGCGGAGGTGACAGGCCCGGAGATCGGTCTGTACCGTCTGCAAAGCGGGGAGGAGGAGGCCGTGATCGGCCTTGGCCCCGCCGCGCCGAAGGAATTCGAGGAAACGATCGCTGATGGTGCCGCGCTGGAGCCGTTGGTGAAAGGCACGCGCGGCGGGGTGCGGCGCCTGTCCGACGGGGTGCCCGATCTGCGCGATGTGCGTCCGGGTCGTCCGGCGGCGGGGCGCGGCTGGATCGGCCTGACGCCGCGCGGCGCCTACGAGACGCGCGATGTCACGCAGGTGCCGCTGTTGCCGGCCTGGCTGGTGCTGTTGCTGTCGGCGGGGCTGGTGCTGGCCGGTTGGCTGCGCGAAGGGCGGCGATAGCGGCGCCGGACTGAGGGGCAGGTGCCCCGGTCCGCGCCACCTGCGGGGTCAATGGTGGAAGGACAGTTCCACGGGATAAGGCGCGCTTTTGTCCCCGTTGGAGCAATGCGCCACGATGAACACCTTGCGCGTCCCATCCGGCAGCATGACGGAGGACAGGGAGCGGGTGAAGGGCTGTTCCGTCACATGGGGGTGGGCCAGTTCGCGAAAGGCGGCGCGATTGCCGTCCTGATCGAGAACCTCCCAACCGGAGGCATAGTGATCCCACCCCGAATCGGGATGTTCCAGCGTTACCTCGATCCGCCAGCCCATGGCCGATTTGCGGGCCGAGGCATCGACAATCCGAGGGGAGTCCGCCCAGGTGGACAGGGCGGTGGTGAGGGTCAGCGCGGCGGCAAGGGCAATACGTTTCATGCCGCCAGAATATCCGCGGATCGCGGCGGGATCACGTCACGTCCGTGTGTGTTTCGGGGCGTCGGGGGGCCAGGGCGTGGCCCTCCAGCAACACCGCACGCGATCGTGACACGAATTCGCGCCGCCACAGCATCGCGCAGGTCACCAGCGTCCCGCAGATCAGCCCCGCGGGTCCGAGGGCCCAGGCGATGGAGGCGAGGCTGAAATAGATCGACCGCAGACCTCGGTTGAAGCTGCGGGCGGCGGTAATGTTGATCTCCGCCGCCTTTGCCGCGAGGGTTAGCGCGCCGGGGTCTTCGGGATCGTTGGGCACCGCCCCCATCAGCACCGCGCAATAGCCGAACAGCCGGTTGGACCAGACGAATTTCAGGAATCCGTTGGTCAGGAACAGCAGCACAAGCAGCAGCTTGATCTCCCACAGGATGGCGGGGTCATCCTCCAGCACCAGCTGGTTCGCCACGCCGGTCAGGTGTTCGGCATTGCCCATCAGCGCCAGCGCCCCGCCGATCGCGATCAACGTGGAGGAGGCAAAGAACGAGGTCGCCGCGCGCAGCGATGTCAGGATCTGGCTGTCGAAGATGCGCGGTTCCCGCGTCACCATCTGGCGCATCCATTCGCGCCGGTATTCCGCCATCAGCGTCACGGTGGAGGGGCGACCGGCGGGCGGGTTCTCGATTCGCCAGCCGATGCCCAGCCAGGCGGCCAGGATCAGCACGACGGCCAGCGCGTCGGCGGGGTGAAACAGGGCAAGTCGGTCGATCCAGTTCATGGGTCTTGTTAGCCTTCCGGCAAGTGGATTGCCTATCGCTAAAATTGGTTATAAAAGTTTACCAATTACTTTCGGCGCCCCGGTGCCCCGCCCGCAAAAAGGACATGCCATGCAAATGCCCGATCCCGATCCGCAGGTTCTGGCCCGTCGTGACCAGTTGATCGGGCGGCTGTCGGCGGTGTTGCCTGCGGGGGCCGTGATCTCGGACCCGGCCGAAACGCGGGCCTATGAATGCGACGCCCTGACCGCCTATCGTTGCCCGCCGCTGGCCGCCGTGCTGCCCGCCACCACCGGGGAGGTCGCGGACGTTTTGCGGATCTGCCACGAGATGGGCGTGCCGGTGGTGCCGCGCGGCTCGGGGACTTCACTGGCGGGGGGGGCGCTGCCGACGGCGGATTGCGTGATCCTGGGCGTGGCGCGGATGAACGATGTGCTGGAGATCGACACCGAAAACCGCGTGATCCGCGTGCAGACCGGGCGCACCAACCTGTCGGTCTCCGGCGCGGTGGAGGATCTGGGGTTCTTCTACGCGCCCGATCCGTCCTCTCAGCTGGCCTGTGCCATCGCGGGCAATGTCGCGATGAATTCCGGCGGGGCGCATTGCCTGAAATACGGGGTGACCACCAACAACCTTCTGGGCGTGACCCTGGTGACGATGGAGGGCGAGGTGCTGGAGATCGGCGGCGCCCATCTGGATGCCGGGGGGCTGGACCTGCTGGGGCTGATCTGTGGCTCCGAAGGTCAGCTGGGTGTGGTGACGGAGGCGACGTTGCGCATCATCGCCAAGCCGGAGGGCGCGCGCCCGGTGCTGATCGGCTACGACAGCTCCGAGGTTGCCGGCCAATGCGTCAGCGACATCATCGAGGCCGGCGTGCTGCCTGTCGCGATCGAGTTCATGGACAGGCCCTGCATTCGCGCCACCGATGCCTTCTCCGGCGCGGGCTATCCCGATTGCGAGGCCCTGCTGATCGTGGAGGTGGAGGGCAGCGAAGCCGAGATCGCCGAACAGCTTGAGGTGATCACCGCCATCGCCCGCCGTCACGATCCGGTAGAGCTGCGCGAAAGCGGCAGTGCCTCGGAAAGTGCCGCGATCTGGCTGGGCCGCAAAAGCGCCTTTGGCGCCATGGGGCAGATCAACGATTACATGTGCCTGGACGGCACCATCCCGGTCAGTGCCCTGCCGCAGGTGCTGCGCCGCATCGCCGAGATGGCCGCCGATTGCGGGCTGGAGGTGGCCAATGTCTTTCACGCGGGCGACGGCAACATGCATCCGCTGATCCTGTTCAACGCCAACGAACCCGGCCAGCTGGAAACCTGCGAACAGCTGGGCGCGGATATCCTGCGGCTTTGTGTGGAGGTCGGCGGCTGCCTGACCGGCGAACATGGCGTGGGGGTGGAGAAACGCGACCTGATGGATGTGCAATATGGCCCCGACGATCTGGAGGCGCAGATGGCAATCAAGGATGTCTTTGATCCGCAGTGGCTTTTGAATGGGGCCAAGGTCTTTCCCCTGTATCTGAGCGAACCGCGCCGCAAAGGGGTGGCGCAATGAGGCCCACAGATGAGGCACAATTGGCAGAGGCGCTGCGGCAGGCAAAAGGCCCGGTGCGGATTCGCGGCGGCGGCACTCGTGGCGCGGCCGCATCCGGCCCGGCGGAGGTTATCGAAACCGGTGCGCTGTCCGGCATCCGCCTCTATGAACCGGGCGCGCTGACGCTGGTGGCGGGGGCGGGCACGCCGTTGCAGGAGGTGGCGCAGGTGTTGGCCGAGAAGAATCAGCGCCTGCCGTTCGAGCCGATGGATTGCCGCGCTCTGCTGGGCCGCGAGGGCACGCCCACGCTGGGCGGCGTGGCCGCGACCAACCTGGCCGGTCCGCGCCGGGTGCAGGCAGGCGCGGTGCGGGATTTCATGCTGGGCGTGCGGTTCGTCGATGGCAGTGGCCGGGTGATCGCCAACGGGGGCCGGGTGATGAAGAACGTCACCGGCTATGACCTGGTCAAGCTGCTGGGCGGCAGTTGGGGCCGGCTGGGGGTGATGACCGAACTCGCCTTCAAGGTGCTGGCCATTCCGCAAGCGGAGGCGACACTGATCCGCCGGGGCGAAACCATGGCCGAGGCGGTGCCCGTCCTGTGCCAGGCCATGGGCACGCCCTTTGACGTCAGCGGCGCCGCCTGGGCGGAAGGCGCCCGCCTTGTCCGGGTCGAAGGGATGGCCGGATCCGTCGCCTATCGCGCGGCGCAGCTGGACGCGGCGTTGGGCGGCGGCCACGAGATCGTCGAGGACGCGGAGAGCGCCGCGCTGTGGCGGGATGTGCGCGATGTCACGGCCTTCGCCGATCGGCCCGGCGCGGTTTGGCGCGTCTCCGTCAAGCCGACAGACGGCCCCCGGCTGATCGCCGCACTGGCCGAGGCCGGGCTGGCCGCGCAGGCGATCTGCGACTGGTCCGGCGGGCTGCTGTGGCTGCTGCTGGGCGAGGACGGCGACGCCGGGGCTGGCGTCCTGCGCGGGTTGGTGACCAAGATGGGCGGCCATGCCACCCTGTTCCGCGCCGGGCCCGACCTGCGCCGCAGGGTGCCGATGTTCCATCCCGAACCGGCCGGGATTGCCCGGCTGACCGAAGGGCTGCGCCGTCATTTCGACCCGCGGGGCCTGTTTTCCGAGGCAAAGACCGATGCAGCGACAAAGGTGACCGCATGATCCTGACTTCTCTTTTGGCTGCCACCGTCCTGGGCGCGGTACTCTACGGGTTCCTGATCGCGGCGGGCGCGCGCAGCATGTCGCTGCGGGTCTTGCTGCCGCTTTGCATGGTGCTGATCCTGGCCAGCCTGTCGTTGTTCTATGTCATGCCCCCCGACCAGGGGCAGGGGGCCGGGCGCATCCTGCTGGCGCTGACGCTGCTGTGGCTGGGCTGGATCCTGTTGATGGCCGGACTGGCGCGGATCACCATTCCGCGCGTGGCGGATCTGGGCGGAATCGTCGTGCTGGCCGGCGGGCTGGGCGCGATGGCGCCGCTGGCGGGCTTTGGCCTGGCGCGGGTCCTGGCCTGATGCAGACCCAATTCACTCCCGAACAGCTGCAAGATCCCGGCACCGAACGGGCGAACGAGATCCTGCGCGCCTGCGTGCATTGCGGGTTCTGCACCGCGACCTGTCCCACCTACCAGGTGCTGGGCGACGAGCTGGACAGCCCGCGTGGCCGCATCTACCTGATCAAGGACATGCTGGAGAACGATCGCACACCGGATGCCAAGACGGTGCAGCACGTCGATCGCTGCCTGTCCTGCCTGGCCTGCATGACGACTTGCCCGTCGGGCGTGCACTACATGCATCTGGTCGATCACGCCCGCGCCTATATCGAACAGAATTACAGGCGCCCCCTGTCGGACCGGGCCCTGCGGGCCGTGCTGGCCTGGGTACTGCCGCATCCGATGCGGTTCCGGCTGGCGCTGCTGGGCGCCCGGATCGCGCGGCCGGTGCGGCGGATGATTCCGGATGCGCGGGTTCGCGCGATGCTGGACATGGCTCCGCGTCGCCTGCCGCCGGTGTCGCGCAACGATGATCCGCAAAGCTTTGCCCCCCGCCAGGCGCCGCGCCGGATGCGCGTCGCGCTGATGACGGGCTGTGCGCAGAAGGCGCTGAACACCGATATCAACGACGCCACGATCCGCCTGCTGACCCGGTTGGGATGCGAAGTCGTGGTGGCGCGGGGGGCGGGGTGCTGCGGGGCGCTGACTCATCACATGGGCAAGGAGGCGCAGGCGCATGCCAGCGCCGCCGCCAATATTCGCGCCTGGACGGCAGAGATCGCGGGCGATGGGCTGGATGCGATCGTGATCAACACCTCCGGCTGCGGCACCACGGTGAAGGATTACGGCCATATGTTCCGCAACGATCCGCTGGCCGAACAGGCGCAGGCGGTGGCAGACCGCGCCATGGACATCACCGAACTGCTGACCCGCCTGGACCTGCCCCCTCCCCGGCCGGAGGCTGCCGGGATGCGTGTCGCCTATCACGCCGCCTGTTCTCTGCAACACGGGCAAAAGGTCACCCAGGCGCCCAAGGATCTGCTGGCCCGCGCCGGTTTTGCCGTGATGGTGCCCGCCGATGCGCATCTGTGCTGCGGTTCTGCCGGGACTTACAACCTGATGCAGCCGGAGATTTCCGGCCAGTTGAAGGCCCGCAAGGTCAACACGCTGGAGGCACTGACCCCCGATGTGATCGCCGCCGGGAACATTGGCTGCATGATGCAGATCGGGTCCGGTACCGGGGTGCCGGTGGTACACAGTGTCGAGCTGCTGGATTGGGCCAGCGGCGGGCCGCGCCCGCCTGCGCTGGGTAACGGGGAGGGTGACGCGCGGGAATTCTGGCCTGCGCCCTAATTTCGCCCTGCTGCGCCGTCAGTATGGCCAGACCCGTCGCAACCCGAGGCCCTGCCGAATGCTGTCCTTGCTCCATCGTGTCGCCCTCGCGGTTCTGTTTGCCCTGCCCGGTGGCGGCACAGTCCTGGCGCAATCCGGGCTGAAGCGTCTGGACACCGGCATAGACAGTCGCGGCTGGGAGGCCGTCGGCCGCCTGGACCTGGACGGGCGCGGATTTTGCACCGGTGCGCTGATCGAACCGGCGCTGGTGCTGACGGCGGCGCATTGCATGTTCGACCGCAGCACCGGCGAACGGTTCACCCCCGACCAGATCGAATTCCAGGCCGGGGTGCGCAACGGACGGGCCGATGCCTATCGCAACGTGCGCCGTGCCGTGCTGCATCCCGATTACGAATTCGGAACCGACGTCTCGCCCGAGCGGGTGCGCCACGACATCGCCCTGCTGGAACTGTACCACCCCATCCGCCAGCCCAATATCGCGCCCTTTCGCATGGCGCCGACCCCGCGCAGCGGCGATCCCGTGGGCGTCGTCTCCTATGCCCACGACCGCGCCGACGCGCCGTCGCTGGAAACCACCTGCGGCGTGATCGCGGCGCAGCAGGGGGTTCTGGTCACCTCCTGCGATGTCGATTACGGCTCCTCCGGCGCGCCGATCTTCAGCTTTTTCGGCGGGGTTCCTATGATCGTCTCCGTCGTCTCCGCCAAGGCGGAGGTCGAGGGTCAGCGCGTCGCGTTGGGCTCTGAACTGGACCGCCAGATCAAGGTGATGAAGGGCCAGCTGGACAGTGGCCTGACCCCCCGGAACCAGCTGACGCCAGGTGTCCGGCGCATCCAGGTGGGCGGTGGACGCAACAGTACGGGCGCCAAGTTCATCACGCCGGACAATTGAACCTTCTGCATTGACCTGGCGGCACTTGTCGCGGGCGCGGCGGGCCGCTCGGCGTCGATCCGCCCTCCGGGCCGGTGTCTGCCAGCTGAAACCCGCCCCCGCTTCGCAACCCGTCAGACGCCCCTTGAAACAAGGCGCGGGTTTTCCCACCTTTGTCTCATCAGGGCGCCCGATGCGGGCCCTGTCCAATCCGGCCCGTCCCATGGTGGGAGGGTCGCTACCTCAACTTGTTATCGCTTTGCGAAGGATGATGAGACATGCGTAATCTTGATTTCGCCCCCCTGTACCGTGCCACCGTCGGGTTCGACCAGATCGCCGACATGATGGATCGGGTGCTGACCAACGATATCAGTCAAACCACCTATCCGCCTTACAACATTGAGAAAACCGCCGAAGATGCATATCGTATCTCGATCGCCGTCGCCGGGTTCACCGACGCGGACCTGACGGTCGAGGTCAAGGAAAAGGCGCTGGTCGTCTCGGCTCGCAAGGCCGAGGAGGAGACCCCCCGGACCTACCTGCATCGCGGCATCGCGACGCGCGCCTTTGAACGGCGCTTCCATCTGGCGGATCACGTCAAGGTCACCGGCGCCACCCATGTCGACGGTATGCTGCATGTCGACCTGGCCCGCGAGGTGCCCGAGGCGCTGAAGCCCCGCCGCATCGAGATCGCCAAGGGCGATACGGTCGAAGCAAAGGCGATTGAAACCGCCAGGGCGTAAAGCCGACAGACCAGGACAACCCTCGTTTCTCAGATGGCGCGGCTTTGGCCGCGCCATTTTTTTCGCGCGCCGACTACCTTGTCCGCCGCATTTCCACAGCGGCGCCCGCCCGGTGCAACCGAACACGTCACCACGGCGTTGACGCAGGACGGGCAAGACCCGGTAACGCGGAAGGCAGATCATGGACGGTTCCTCCCCATTGGCCGATACCCCCCCCGCCCGCCCGGATTCGGCGTTGGGGCCGCGCCAGATCGTGTTGCTGGCCAATCGCGATTCGGGCACCAACAGCCGCGATGCCCAGGCCATCGACCGCGCGGTACAGGCCATGGGGCCGGATCGTGCGCGAATCGTGTATTGGACACCGGGCAGCGATCCCGAACCGTTGGTGGCGGCGGCGATCGCGGAGGGGGCGGATTGCATCGTCGCAGCCGGCGGCGACGGGACCGCGATGGCGGTCGCGCAGGCGATGCTGGGCAAGCCCTGCGCCATGGGTGTGCTGCCGCTGGGCACGTTCAACTTCTTCGCGCGCGGCCTGGGCCTGTCGGAGACACCAGAGGATGCCGCGCGCGCCGTCATCTGCGGTCAGCCCCACGATATCCGCATCGGCATGGTGAACGGCCAGGTGTTCCTGAACAATGCCAGCCTGGGGGTCTACCCGGCGATCCTGAAGGAACGTGAAAGCATCTACCGTCGCTGGGGCCGTCGCCGGATCATGGCGCATTGGTCGGTGGCCAAGACCTTTCTGCGGTTTCAGCGGCCAATGCGCCTGCGCATCACGGTGAACGGCGACACCCTGGCCTATCGCACACCGCTGCTCTTCGTGGCCCGGTCGGCCTATCAGCTGGACCTGTTCGACCTGAAGGGCGAGGCGGCGATCCACGATGATGCCTTTGCCGTGCTGATCGGGCGCGGCGACACCCGCTGGAAACTGTTTCGCCTGGCCTGGCGGCTCGTGACCCGGCAGATGCGGCCGGGGCGCGACTACGCGCTGATCCCGGCCAGTGACCTCAGCGTCGAGACGGGCAGCAAACATACCCTGGTCGCATTTGACGGCGAAAAGACCCGCGCCCGCGCGCCCTTTCGGTTCCACATGACGCAGGATACGTTGCGTATCATGCTGCCCGACCCGCAGGCGCGCCCATCCGACGGCGGCGCGCAGACCGCCGCATGAGAAGGCCGGCAGCGCAAAGGGAGACGCCTGTGAAACGGATCCTGCATCTGTCCGATCTGCATTTCGGTCGCGCCGATCCGGGACTGGTCGAACCTCTGCTGCGCGCCATCGACCGCAACGCGCCGGACCTGGTCGTGATTTCCGGCGATCTGACGCAGCGTGCGCGGGTCAGCCAGTTCCAAAAGGCCCGCGCCCTGATCGACCGCATCACCGCCCCCGTACTGGTGGTGCCGGGCAATCACGACACGCCGCTGGACAACCTGTTCCTGCGTTTCCTGCGCCCCTTTCACCGCTATCGCCGCCATATCAACCGGGAGCTGGAGCCGGGCCATCTGGACGACACGCTGGCGGTGGTGGGGGTGAACACGGTCAACAGGTTCTCCTGGCAGCGCGGGCGGTTTTCGCCCCGCACGGTGCGGCGGGTCTGCGACAGCTTCGACGTGACCGGGGGCCGGCTGTGCGTGGCGGTGCTGCATCATCCGCTCGAACACGGGCCGGGGGTGGAAAAGCGGCTGATGAAAGGCGCCCGCGCCGCGCTGCGGGATCTGTCCGAATGCGGCACGGACGTGGTGCTTTCGGGCCATTTGCACCAGACCGAGGCGCGGCCGTTCACGGCGCAGCCGGGGCTGTTGTTCGTGCAGGCGGGCACCGGATTGTCGACCCGCCTGCGCGGCGAGATGAACACCTTCAACGTGCTGGATTGCGCGCCGGGGCGGGTCGAAGTCACCGCCTGGGCGGCGGACGGCGGACGTTTTGCCCCGCGGGAGGCGGCGCGCTATCACCGTGGCGCCGAAGGCTGGACCCGCCAGGGACCACGCCGCGCCTTGTCCGGCGCCACCGGCTAGGGCCCGGACCGAGCTGCGCGAACCCCCCTTTATCAGACCCTGATACAGTCTCTGTACAAGGGGAGCCACCCGTGGCGCGGCCTACTCCGACCGCAGGGTGCGGCAGCCGGCAAACTTCAATGACAGACTCTTGTCAGACCCTGTAACAGAGCCTGCACAAGACCCTGTTGCAGGGGAAATCGGCCCCTGCCGCCTGGGCCGATCACTGCAAGTCGCCGAACGCTTTCTGCATCCGCTCCACCGCCTGTTCGATACGGGCGCGAGGGGTGGCGAAATTGAAACGCTGGAACCCTTCGCCGCCCTTGCCGAAAGTCTGGCCGTAATTCACCGCGATCCGGGCGTCCTTCAGGATGCGGGACTTTACTTCCTCCGGGGACATGCCGGTACCGGAGAAATCCACCCAGGCCAGGTAGGTGCCTTCGAGCGGCATGGATTTCAGGCCCGGGATGGCGTTCAGCCCCTCGTCCAGAATACGGCGATTGCCGTCGAGATAGGCCATCAGCGCATCGACCCATTGGGCACCGTCCTCGGAATAGGCGGCCTCTACCATGTGCAGGCCAAAGGAATTGGGCGAAATGCCAAGTGCGGCCATCCGGGCGGCAAAAGGTTTGCGCAGCTCCGCATCGGGGATGATGACGTTGCCGGTGTGGCACCCGGCCATGTTGAACGTCTTGGTGGTCGCGGACATCATGATCAGCCGGTCGGCGATCTCCGGCGCGGCGACGGCCAGGGGGATGTGTTTCTGATCGGGAAAGACCAGGTCATGGTGAATCTCGTCCGACACGATCAGCAGGTCGTGGCGCCGGGCGAAATCTGCCAGCCGGGTCAATTCCGCCTGCGTCCAGACGCGACCGCCGGGATTGTGCGGCGAGCAGAAGACAATCATCTTCTCCGACCCGTCCATCATCGCGTCATAGGCGTCGAAATCCAGAGTATAGCGCCCGTCGTTCAACGCCATGGGGCATTCCACGACGCGCCGGCCCGCGGCCTCGATCACCCGGAAAAAGGCGTGGTAGATGGGCGTGAACATGACGATCCCGTCACCTGGCGCGGTATAGGCATCGACGCACATGCCGGTGCCGTTGACCAGGCCGTGGGTGGTAAAGATCGCGGCGGGATCGACGCTCCAGCCGTGCCGGTTCTGCATCCACCAGCAGATCGCATCGATATAGGGCGAAGGGTTGCCGAAATAGCCGTAGATGCCGCCCGCCATCACTTCCTCCAGACGGCGCTGCACAGCGGCGGGCGGGCGGAAATCCATGTCCGCCACCCACATCGCCAGTCCGTCGTCGGGTGACAGGTCGTAATATTGCTGAAGGTTGTCCCACTTGGCCGAATGCGTGCCGCGCCGGTCGATCAGTTCGTCAAAGTTCATGTGTCGGTTCCCTTGTTCTTGGCCAGACGCTAGCCGACAGGCGGGCAAGTGCAAGTCCCCCCGCCACGCCGTCTTGCGCCGATATTGCGCCGCTGCGGGGCATCGCCTACATGGTGGCCATGATACGCCCGATCCTGATCCACCCCGATCCCCGTCTGAAAAAGGCCGCTGCCCCCGTGCCCGACCTGTCCGACGATCTGCGCGCCCTGGCCGATGACATGCTGGAGACAATGTATGACGCACCGGGCATCGGCCTGGCCGCGCCGCAGATCGGCCAGAACCACCGCCTGATCGTGATGGATTGCGTCAAGGACGAGGGAGAGGCGCCGCGCCCCTACGTGATGTTCAACCCGCAGGTCATCGCCTCGAGCGAGGAAACCTCGGTCTACGAGGAGGGGTGCCTGTCCATCCCCGAACAATACGCGGAAGTCACCCGCCCGGCAGAGACGACGGTGCGCTGGATCGACCGCAACGGGGCGGAGCAGGAAGAGACGTTCGGCGCGCTCTGGGCGACCTGCGTGCAGCACGAGATCGACCACCTGGAGGGCAAGCTGTTCATTGATTACCTGACGCCGATGCGTCGCCAGATGATCACCCGCAAGATGCAGAAGCTCAAGCGCGAGAAGGCGCGGGACTGAGATGCCCGCACGCCCCCTGGTGATCTGGCCTGATGCGCGCCTGGCCCGCCCCTGTTCCGAGGTCCCCCATGGCCTGGATTGCCGCGCGCTGATCGTGGACATGTTCGACACGATGTATGCCGCACCCGGCCGGGGGCTGGCCGCACCGCAGATCGGGGTGATGCAACGGATCTTTGTCATGGATTGCGGCTGGAAGACCGGCAGCCGCACCCCGCGCGCCTGCCTGAACCCGGAGATCACCGACCGCTCCGATTCCATCGCCCTGGCAGAGGAAGCCTGCCTGTCGATCCCCGGTATCAGCGCCGAGGTGCCGCGCCCGGCTGAGATCACGCTGCGCTGGTACGACCCGGACTGGACCCGGCAGGAAGCCCGTCTGAGCGGTTTTGACGCGATCTGCGCCCAGCATGAATTCGACCACCTGGAGGGACGGCTTTACCTTGACTACCTGCCGCCCGACCGTCGTGCGACGCTGGACGCCGCCTACGGGATCCGGCCATGACGGCCCGCGTCTGCCTGCCCTGGCCCGATCCGCGCCTGCGCCGTCCCGCGCAGGCGGTGAGCGAGATCACCGACGAGATCCGCGCCCATTGGGACGACATGGTCGACACGATGGAGGCGATGCCCGGCGTTGGCCTGGCCGCGCCGCAGATCGGTGTGACCCTGCGGTTGGCCGTGGTCGATGCGTCGGAGGCCCGTGGTCAGGCGGTGCGGATGGCGAATCCGGAGGTGCTTCATGCCTCCACCCAGCTTCGGGAGCATGAGGAGGCAAGCCCCAACCTGCCCGGCGTCAGCGCCCGCCTGTCCCGCCCGCGCGCCGTGACCGTGCGGTTCCTGAATGCGGACGGGGTGATCGAGGATCGCGATTTCGTCGGGCTTTGGGCGACTTCGGTTCAGCACCAGATCGACCACCTGGCGGGGCGGATGTATTTCGACCGGCTGAGCAAGATGAAACGCGACATCCTGCTGCGCCGGGCGCGCAAGCTGAACGGGTAGGGCCGCCCGGGGGCGCTGCTCTACCTCCGCCGGCGCATGTTCCGCAACGACGAACGCGCTCGTCAGGCGAACCTGTCGCCGGCGGCCAGAGGCTGCCCGCGCAGGAAGATCTCCGTGTCCTGCGCGGATTTTCCCGCGCGCTGGGCGCGGGTGATCTGCACGGCGCCGTCGCCGCAGGCGACGGTCAGCGCATCGTCCAGGACCATCCCCGGCGCGCCGCTGCCCGTGGTCACGCGGGCCCCCAGAAATTTCACCCGCCGGGTGTCGATTTCCGTCCAGGCGCCGGGAAAGGGGGCAAGACCGCGGATCTGGCGGTCGATCTCCACCGCCGGACGGGACCAGTCGATGCGGGCCTCCGCCTTGTCGATCTTGGCCGCGTAAGTGACGCCGGTCTCGGGTTGCGGCACGGGCGTCAGGGTGTCCAGCCGGGAGAGGGCGGTGACCACCAGCCGCGCACCCATCTCCGACAGGGTGTCATGCAGGGTGCCGGCCGTCTCCGCCGCGCCGATGGGCAGAGCCTGGCGCAGCAGGACGGGGCCGGTGTCCAGCCCGGCCTCCATCTGCATGATGCAGATCCCGGTTTCCGCATCACCCGCCATGATCGCGCGCTGAATGGGCGCGGCGCCGCGCCAGCGGGGCAGCAGGGATGCGTGGATGTTCAGGCAGCCGCGCGCGGGGGCGTCCAGCACCGCCTGCGGCAGGATCAGCCCATAGGCCACGACGACGGCGATATCGGCCTTCAGAGCGGCGAATTCGGCCTGTGCCTCAGCGGATTTCAGACTGATGGGGTGGCGCACCGCGAGTCCCAGTTCGGTGGCGCGGGCCTGCACGGGAGAGGGGCGGTCCTTCTTGCCGCGTCCGGCGGGGCGGGGGGGCTGGCAATAGACGGCGGCGATATCGTGCCCGGCCTTTACCAGCGCGTCCAGCACCGGGACGGAGAAATCGGGTGTTCCCATGAAGATGATGCGCATGATGTGCCCCCTGCGGTTCGTCGCGTCCCTAGCAGGCGCACGGGGGCGGGGCCAAGCGCGAAAGCGGGGCGGCTGACCGGAATGGCGGTCGGGGCCGCGTGGCCCGGACGCCCGGCGGTCAGCTCTTGAACGGGGCCATGCCGGCGCGCGCCAGCTCGTCTGCGCGCTCGTTCTCGGGGTGGCCTGCGTGGCCCTTGACCCAAGCCCAGGTGACGTCGTGGCGGGCCTGCGCGGCGTCCAGGCGCTGCCACAGCTCCGCGTTCTTGACGGGTTTCTTGGCGGCGGTCTTCCAGCCGTTGCGCTTCCAACCGTGAATCCAGCCGGTCACACCGTTCTTGACGTATTGGCTGTCCGTCACGACGGTGATCCTGGTGGCGCGGTTCAGGCTTTCCAACGCGGAGATGGCGGCCATCAGCTCCATCCGGTTGTTGGTGGTGTCCGCCTCACCGCCTTTCAGTTCGCGCTCCTTCACGACGGTGTCGCCGTCCTTGGCCTGAAGCAACGTGCCCCAGCCACCCGGGCCGGGATTGCCGGAGCAGGCTCCGTCGGTATAGGCGTAAAGTTCTGTCATGGCGCAGGGATCACCACGCCGGGCGCGCGGCGTCAAGTGGGGATGCGGGAGCAAGGGAGCCGCGCGGGGGTCAGGCCGGTTGGCGCAGCACGCGCGGCACCTTGAACTCCACATTCTCCTGCGCGGTTTCCACCAGGTCCAGCGTCACGTCGAATCGCGATTTCAGCGCGTCGATGACTTCTTCCACCAACACTTCGGGGGCAGATGCGCCGGCGGTGACGCCCATGGCGGTGACGCCGTCCAGCGCGCGCCAGTCGATATCGGCGGCGCGCTGCACCAGCTGGGCATAGCCGCAGCCGTTGTTCGCCGCGACTTCGACGAGCCGACGGGAATTCGACGAATTCGGTGCGCCAACCACCAGCATCGCATCGATGCGGTGGGCCATCGCCTTGACCGCCGCCTGACGATTGGTGGTGGCATAGCAGATGTCTTCCTTGTGCGGGCCGACGATCTGCGGGAACCGCGCCTGCAACGCGGTCACGATTCCGGCGGTGTCGTCCACCGAAAGGGTCGTCTGGGTGACAAAGGCCAGACGCGTCGGATCGCGCACATCCAGCGCGGCAACATCTGCCTCCGTTTCGACCAGAAGCACCTCGCCATCGGGTAACTGGCCCATGGTGCCGATGGTTTCGGGATGACCGGCGTGGCCGATCATGACGATTTGCAGACCGGTGTCGTGATGGCGCTCCGCCTCGATGTGGACCTTGGAGACCAGGGGGCAGGTGGCATCGACATAGATCATCTCCCGGCGGGCGGCCTCGGCCGGGACGGCCTTGGGGACGCCGTGGGCGGAGAAGATCACCGGGCGGTCATCGGGACATTCGGTCAGTTCTTCGACAAAGACAGCGCCCTGATCGCGCAACGCGTCGACGACGAATTTGTTGTGCACGATCTCGTGGCGAACATAGACCGGGGCGCCCCATTTCTTCAGCGCCATTTCGACGATCTTGATCGCCCGGTCGACACCGGCGCAGAAGCCGCGCGGTGCCGCGAGGTACAGCGTCAGGGGCGGTTTGGTCATGGCGGGATCCTCTCGCATTGGCCTACAGGTAGGGGGTGGCGGCCAGCGCGTAAAGACCCTGCGCGGGGGTCAGCCCAGCATCCGGCCCGTCAGCCAGGCCAGGGCCGCGTAGCGCGCCGTCTTGGCCAGGCCGACCAGCAGAACGAACAGCCACAGCGGGCAGCGCATGGCCCCGGCCACCAGGGTCAGCGCATCGCCAAACGGCGCCCAGGACAGCAGCAGCGACCACAGCCCCCAGCGGGCGTACCAGCCGCGCGCGCGGTCAAGTTGCGCATCCGTCAGGGGAAACCAGCGCCGGTGGCGCAGCCGGTCGATGCTGCGCCCGATCGCGTAATTGACGGTGCTGCCTGCGGTATTGGCCAGGCTGGCGACGCCGATCAGCAGGGCCAGCGGTGTCTCTCCGCGCAATTGCACCGCGGCAAAGACGATTTCGGACTGGAACGGCAGCAGGGTGGCCGCGCCGAAGGCGGCAAGCGCCATGGCAATCAGGTCACCCTGCATCCCGGGCCTGCGTCCCGGCCTTAGTGGGCCGCAACGTTCCGCTGGTGGCGTTCGCTGTCGTCGTGATTTTCACGCGGGGGGCGGCCGATCACTTCTTTCAGCTCGTCCAGTTCGATGAAATTGTCGGCCTGGCGGCGCAACTCGTCGGCGATCATCGGCGGCTGGCTGCGAATGGTCGACACGACGGAGACCCGCACACCCTGGCGTTGCAGGCTTTCGACCAGGGGCCGGAAGTCGCCGTCGCCGGAAAACAGCACGATGTGATCGACGCGCGGCGCCAATTCCATGGCATCGACCGTCAGCTCGATATCCATGTTGCCTTTTACCTTGCGCCGGCCCTGACTGTCGGTGAATTCCTTCGCAGGCTTTGTCACCATCGTGAAGCCGTTGTAGTGTAGCCAGTCCACCAGCGGGCGGATGGGCGAGTATTCTTCGTTTTCGAGCAGGGCGGTGTAATAGAAGGCACGCAACAACTTACCGCGACGCATGAATTCCTGGCGCAGCAGCTTGTAATCGATGTCGAATCCCAATGCCTTGGCAGCGGCGTACAGATTCGATCCGTCGATGAACAGCGCCAGCCGTTCGTCTTTGTAGAACATTTAAACTTCCTTCGGTCGGGAGCCAAATACCCCGATAGGTTGTGAGGGAGAAGGCATATGGCACAAGAGCCGAAAAATAGGCTCGATAATTTTTGGTCGCAAGGGCGAGATAGGATGAAGAATGGGACATAAGTATAGATGACCCTGAGTTACATGATAGGACTTGGCGGAAATCAGCCCTTTGACGGCGTGCCTCCGCGTATGGTGGTCCGTGATGCCCTTACTCGTCTGGAAGCTGTGGGGCAGGTTCTGCGTCGCAGTCAACTCTATGCAACCCCAGCGTTTCCTGAGGGGAGCGGCCCGGATTACGTCAACGCGGCGGCGGTGGTCGAGTCGGAACTGACCCCGCAGGCGATGCTTCTGACGCTGCATGGCGTCGAAGCGACGTTAGGTCGCACCAGGGCGCGGCGGTGGGGGCCGCGAATCGTTGACCTCGACCTGCTGGGCGCGGAAGATCGCGTCCTTCCGAATGTGGCGGAGCAGAGCCGTTGGCGGCGCCTTCCGCTGGCCGATCAGATGCGCCTGGCGCCGGATGAACTGATTCTCCCCCACCCCCGGATGCAGGATCGCGCCTTCGTGCTGGTGCCCCTGTCCGAGATCGCGCCGGACTGGCAACACCCGGTTCTGGGCCGCACGGTTGCGCAAATGTGCGCCGATCTGCCCGAAGCGGAGCGGAATGCGGTAGTTTTGTCGTGACACGCTCCTTGTCAAGCCTAAATCAAAGGCGTAGAACCGCTCTCTCAATCCGCCGAGACACAGATTGGAGTCCCCATGGCCCGCGTTACCGTTGAAGACTGCGTCGACAAGGTTCCCAACCGGTTCGAGCTTGTCCTGCTTGCCGCGCACCGGGCGCGGGAGATCTCGTCGGGTGGCGCGCTGACCGTGGATCGCGACAATGACAAGAACCCCGTTGTCAGCCTGCGCGAAATCGCCGACGAGACGCAATCGGCCGACGATCTGCGCGAACGCCTGATCGAGGCGAACCAGTCCCAGATCGAGGTCGACGAACCCGAGGAAGACAGCATGGCCCTGCTGATGGGCGGCGAGCCTGCGGACAAACCCGCCGAAGACGACATGAGCGAGGAGAAACTTCTTCGTGCGCTCATGGAGGCGCAGGGCGGCCAGGGCTGAACCGGTCCGGGCGCGGGGAAAGGCATAGTTTCAGATGATCCCCGTAGACGATCTGATTGCTCTTGTCCGCGCCTACAATCCCCAGACGAACGAGGCACTGATCCGCGCAGCCTATGATTTCGGCCGCGAGATGCACGAGGGCCAGTTCCGCCGCTCGGGAGAGGCGTATTTCTCCCATCCCGTGTCCGTCGCCGCGATTCTCACCCAGCAGAATCTGGACGACGCCACGATCGTCACCGCCCTGCTCCACGACACGATCGAGGACACCAAGGCCAGCTACAACGAGATCACCACCCGGTTCGGCGCCGATATCGCCGATCTGGTCGATGGCGTGACCAAGCTGACCAACCTTCAGCTTTCCTCTACCGAGACGAAGCAGGCGGAGAATTTCCGCAAGCTGTTCATGGCGATGTCCAAGGATCTGCGCGTCATCCTGGTGAAGCTTGCCGACCGTCTGCACAACATGCGCACGATCAAGGCGATGCGCCCGGAGAAACAGGTGCAGAAGGCGCGGGAGACAATGGACATCTATGCGCCGCTGGCCGGGCGCATGGGGATGCAATGGATGCGGGAGGAACTGGAAGACCTTGCGTTCAAGGTCCTGAACCCCGAGGCACGCAATTCCATCATCCGCCGCTTTGTCACCCTGCGCGGCGAAACCGGTGACGTGATCGAACGCATCACCGGCGACATGCGCAAGGAGCTGGACGCCGCCGGGTTGAACGCGCAGGTTCTGGGCCGGGCCAAGAAGCCCTATTCCATCTGGCGCAAGATGGAGGAAAAGGGTCAGGGCTTCTCCCGCTTGTCGGATATCTACGGGTTCCGCGTCATCGCCGGGGCCGAGGATGAGTGCTATCGGGTTCTGGGCGTGATCCACCGCCGCTGGCGATCCGTGCCGGGCCGGTTCAAGGATTACATCAGCCAGCCGAAATCCAACGGCTACCGGTCGATCCACACCACCGTTTCGGGCCGCGACGGCAAGCGGGTGGAGGTGCAGATCCGCACCCGCGAGATGCACGAGGTCGCAGAGGCCGGCGTTGCCGCGCATTGGTCCTACCGCGATGGAGAACCTGCGGAAAATCGCTTTGCCGTCGATCCGGCGCGCTGGATCGCAACCCTGTCCGAACAGTTCCAGTCGGAGGAAGACCACGAGGATTTCCTGGAAGCGGTAAAGCTGGAAATGTACGCCGACAAGGTGTTCTGCTTTACCCCCAAGGGGGACGTGGTGAAACTGCCGCGCGGCGCCACGCCGATCGATTTCGCCTTTGCCATCCACACCCGCATCGGCTCGGCCTGCGTGGGGGCGAAGGTCGACGGCATGCGGGTGCCGCTGTGGACCCGGATCAAGAATGGCCAATCGGTGGAGATCATCACCGCCGAGGGGCAGGATCCTCAGGCCACCTGGCTGGACATCGCCACCACCGGGAAGGCCAAGACCGCGATCCGCCGCGCCCTGCGGGAGATGGATCGCGAACGTTTCATCCGGCTGGGGCGTGAACTGGCGCGGTCGGGGTTCGAACATGTCGGCAAGAAGGCCACCGACAAGGCGCTGGAAACCGCCGCGCGGAAACTCAGCCTGCCCGATGGTGACGAGGTTCTGGCCCGCCTCGGCTCTGCCCAGCTGCGCGTCGCCAGCGTGGTGGAGGCCCTTTACCCCGAGCTGGTCGACACGCCCGAAGGAGAGGCCGTGCGCCGCGACCGCGCGGTCATCGGCCTGGAACAAGGCCAGAGTTTCAACCGCGCCACCTGCTGTCAGCCGCTGCCCGGCGAACGCATCGTCGGCATCACCTGGCGCGGGCGCGGTGTCGTGGTCCACGCGATCGACTGTGCCTCGCTCAGCCATTTCGACGATCAGCCGGAACGCTGGGTCGACCTGCACTGGCATTCCGGGCGCCATGCGGCAATTTACCCTGTTACGCTGGACATCACTCTGGCCAACGATCCCGGTGTACTGGGCCGGATCTGTACCCTGATCGGGGAACAGAAGGCCAATATCTCGGATCTGAACTTCATGGACCGGAAACCGGATTTCTACAGGATCTGGGTGGATGCGGAGCTGCGGGACGCGGAGCACCTGCACACCCTGACCTCGGCGCTGGAGGCAGAGGCCGACGTGGCCGCCCTGACGCGCCGCAGAACCATCGAGGAATCGCCGCCAGGCGCGCCAGGCGCCCCGCGGGAAGGAGAGGCCGTTGGTCTTTAAGCGCCGGGACAGGCGGCCGTACTGGAAGATCGCCGTAGATTTCTTCTGGCCGGTGGGCGGCTGGGCGCGCGCGTTCCACTACGTCAAACACCGCCTGCGCCGCCTGCCCGATACCCCCGAAACCATCGCGCGCGGGATCTTTGCCGGGGTGGTCACGGTCTTCACGCCGTTCTACGGGCTGCATTTCCTGACCGCCGCGATCATCGCCAAGGTGTTGCGCGGCAATATCCTAGCCTCTCTGCTGGCGACCTTTGTGGGCAATCCGCTGACCTATGTGCCGATCGGGCTGCTGTCGATCCAGACCGGGTATTTCCTGCTGGGCCGGCCGAAACCTCCGGACGGCGAGGTCAAACGCTCCTTCGGGGGGAAATTCCTGGATGCCGCGCGCGATCTCAGGGACAACCTGCTGGCGCTGGTCACCGACCGGGACGCCGATTGGCACGGGCTGTCAGTCTTTTACCACGAAATCTTCTTTCCCTACCTGGTGGGCGGGTTGATTCCCGGGGTGGTTTCCGGGCTTGTTGCCTATTACGTCTCGGTGCCGCTGATCCGGGCCTACCAGGCCCGGCGGCGCGTCGCGCTGGCCAGGAAGGTCGCGGCGGCCAAGGCGCGGCAGGCCCGATTGGAACAGGGGAAATAACGCAAGATGACCGAAGTTCAAAAGCTGCGCCTGGGCGTGAATATCGACCACGTCGCCACGGTGCGCAACGCACGTGGCGGGGCCTATCCCGATCCGCTGCGCGCCGCGCAGGTCGCGCAGGAGGCAGGGGCCGACGGCATCACCGCGCACCTGCGGGAGGACCGCCGCCACATCTCGGACGCCGATATCGAAGGGCTGATGGAGGTGCTGACCGTGCCCCTGAACTTCGAAATGGCGGCGACCGACGAGATGCAGGCCATCGCCCTGCGTCACCGCCCTCACGCCGTCTGCATCGTCCCGGAAAAGCGGGAGGAACGCACCACCGAGGGCGGGCTGGAAGTCGCGCGGGAGGAAAATCGCCTGGCCCATTTCATCGCTCCCCTGCGGGAGGCGGGCAGCCGCGTTTCGATCTTCATCGCCGCCGACCGCCGCCAGATCGAGGCGGCGCATCGCATCGGGGCAGAGGTGGTGGAACTGCACACCGGCGCCTATTGCGACGCCCATGCCGAAGGCCGCTTTGACCCCCGCGATGCCGAACTGGAAAGTCTGCGGGAGATGGCGACTTTCGCCCATTCGCTGGGGCTGGAGGTGCATGCCGGCCACGGGCTGACCTATGACACCGTGCAACCCATCGCCGCCTTTCCCGAGGTGCAGGAGCTGAACATCGGGCATTTCCTGATTGGCGAAGCGATGTTTCGCGGGCTGGCTCCGGCCATCGCCGAAATGCGCCGCCTGATGGATGAGGCCCGCGCCTGACGCCTGAAAGAAGGGGCCCGTCATGATCCTGGGCATCGGCACCGACCTGGCCAATATCGACCGCATCGCCGGCACTCTGGATCGTTTCGGCGACCGGTTCCGCAACCGGGTCTTCACCGATGCCGAACAGGCCCGCGCCAATCGCCGGGCCGATGTGGTCGGCACCTATGCCAAGCGATGGGCGGCCAAGGAAGCCTGCTCCAAGGCGCTGGGCACCGGGCTGCGCATGGGCATCGCCTGGAAGGACATGGCCGTCACCAACCTGCGCAGCGGCCAGCCGCAGATGGCCGTCACCGGCTGGGCCGCCCGGCGACTGGAGGCGATGACCCCGCCCGGCCACCGCGCCATCATCCACGTCACCCTGACCGACGACCACCCCTGGGCACAGGCCTTCGTGGTGATCGAGGCCCGGCCGCTGGACATGCCCGACACGCCCTTTCCCAGCGGCGGGCCGGCCTCCGCCGGGCCGGGCCGCGCGCCTTGACACCGGGCGCACCGGCCCGCATGTAGCCACGGACAGACTGGGCCGCGCGCCGGTCGGGAACAGGGGACACACGCATGGCGGACAAGGCCGAAAAGGGTGGCAATGCCATCTGGGAAACCATCAAGACCATCGTCTATGCGCTGCTGATCGCCGGGGTGTTCCGCACCCTGTTCTTTCAGCCCTTCTGGATCCCTTCCGGGTCGATGAAGGACACGCTGCTGATCGGCGACTTCCTGTTCGTGAACAAGATGGTCTACGGCTATTCCTACGCCTCCTGCCCTTCCATCCGCATCGGTGCCGTGGGGCTGGACGTGGATGCCAAGGATCTCTGCGGTTTCCTGGACGGGGACAACACCCGCCTTCTGGGCGGGGAACCCGATCGCGGCGATGTCGTCGTCTTCCGCCACCCCGCCACGGGGGAGGATTACATCAAGCGCCTGATCGGCCTGCCCGGCGACAAGATCCAGATGATCGACAGCGTGCTGCATATCAATGGCGCGGCCGTCGGCCTTGAAGATGCCGGCACCTTCGTGGAGACGTTCGAACGTCAGGGGCCGCTGGGCCGCTACCCGCTGTGCGAGAACGGGCCGGTGGGCCAGGGCGCCGAATGCGTCAAGACGCGCCAGACCGAAACGCTGCCCGGTGGCACGTCCCACGATATCCTGAACATCGCCTACCAGCGGCGGTCGGACGACACCGGCGTCTTTACCGTGCCCGAGGGTCATTATTTCATGATGGGCGACAACCGCGACAATTCCACCGACAGCCGCTTTGCCAAGACGGCGGGTGGCGTGGGCTTCGTGCCTTACGAGAACATCATCGGGCGTGCGGATCGCATCATGTTCTCCTCCGCCGGGCGGTCCATGCTGTTCTTCTGGACCTGGCGCGGCGACCGGTTCTTCAAGGCGATTGATTGAGGCGCAGATGAAGCTGTCGGCCGAGCTGCGCAGGTTCCAGACCCGGATCGGCCATGACTTTGCCCGGCCCGAACTGCTGGTGCGCGCGGTCACCCACCCGTCGATGTCCAGCCCGGGCCGTGATGACAATCAGCGGCTGGAGTTCCTGGGCGACCGGGTGTTGGGCCTGGTGATGGCCGAGGCGCTGTTGATGATCGACCGTGGCGCCAGCGAGGGCCAGTTGGCCCCGCGCTTCAATGCACTGGTGCGCAAGGAAACCTGCGCCGACGTCGCCCGCGAGATCGCCTTGGGCGACGTGCTGAAGCTGGGCCGCTCAGAACAGCTGTCCGGCGGTCGGCGCAAGCAGGCGCTGCTGGGCGACGCGATGGAGGCGGTGATCGCCGCCGTCTATGTCGATGCCGGGTTCGATGCCGCCAAGGCGCTGATCCTGCGGCTTTGGGGCGCGCGGGTCGAAACCGTCGATCAGGACGCCCGCGACGCCAAGACGGCGTTGCAGGAATGGGCGCAGGGCCGGGGCCTGCCTCCGCCCGCCTATGTGGAAACCGCCCGCACCGGCCCCGATCACGCCCCCGTCTTCACCATCGAGGCCCGGCTGCAAACCGGAGAGGCCGCCCAAGCCACCGCCGGTTCCAAACGCGAGGCCCAGCAGATGGCCGCCCGCGGCCTGCTGGATCTCGTCGCGGGGGGGTGAACGCCGCGTCCCGCACCCGATCCCATGTACGTCCCGCAACGCGGCCCCGTCGGGGGCGCCGCGCGCTGCGCCCTTCCCCTTTGGCCATGCATCGCTTATGTCTCCGGCCAGTTTCAAGGAGCCTCCCATGACCACCCGCGCCGGATTCGTCGCCCTGATCGGAGAGCCCAACGCGGGCAAATCCACGCTGCTCAACCGGATGGTGGGGGCGAAGGTGTCGATCGTGACCCACAAGGTCCAGACCACCCGCGCCCGCATCCGTGGCGTCGCGCTGGAAGGGGACAGCCAGATCGTCTTTGTCGATACGCCGGGCCTGTTCAAACCGCGCCGCCGGCTGGATCGCGCCATGGTCGCCGCCGCCTGGGGCGGGGCGGCCGATGCCGATGTCGTCGTCCTGCTGATCGAGGCGCATCGCGGCATCACCGAGGGCGTTACCCGCATCACCGAGGCGCTTGCCGATATCGGCAAGGGACGGCGCGTCGCCCTGGCGATCAACAAGATCGACCGGGTGGAGGCGCGGGTGCTGCTGGGCCTGGCGCAGGAGCTGAACGCGCTGTTCCCTTTCGTGGAGACGTTCATGATCTCCGCCGAGAAAGGGCACGGCGTCGATGATCTGCGCCAGTGGCTGGCCGGTGAAGTCCCCGAAGGACCGTGGCTTTACCCCGAGGACCAGATCGCCGACCTTCCGATGCGGATGATCGCGGCGGAGATGACGCGCGAGAAACTGACCCTGCGCCTGCACCAGGAACTGCCCTACCAACTGACCGTCGAGACGGAGCATTGGGAGGAACGCGACGACGGATCGGCCCGGATCGATCAGGTGATCTATGTCGCGCGCGACGGGCACAAGGGCATTCTGCTGGGCCACAAGGGCGAGACGATCAAGGCCGTCTCCAAGGCCGCGCGCGAAGAGCTGGAGGAATTTCTGGGCCGAAAGTGCCACCTGTTCCTTCAGGTCAAGGTGCGGCCCAACTGGCTGGAGGAATCCGCCCGCTATTCCGAGATGGGCCTGAATTTCAAGGACGGGAATTGATCCCCTTGCGCCTGCGCGCCCTGCGGTTGATCCCGGCCGGGGCGCCGCCATGCGTCTGACCGCGCGAATGTGGGTCGATGCCTATCTGACCCGGCTGCGGCTGGGCGATATCCCTGCCTTTGTCGTGGCGCATGGTGATGACACCTCCGGTGCGGTGCTGGTCAAGTTGAACACCCTGGACGGTCAGGCATGCCTGTATGAACGCCGGTTCGACCTGATGGCCGATCGCCGCGCGTGGGAGGTCATGGCACAGGGAACGGAACGCGATGTCGACGCGGCGCTGGGACGCGCCCGGCAGGCCGATCCCGATCTGTGGGTGGTCGAGGTCGAGGACCGCGCCGGGCGCCACATGCTGGACCAGCCCGGCCTGTCGGAGTGATCCGGTGATGCGGGTGGCAGGGGCTTGCCCCGGTTCGCATCGGGGCGGATAACATCGGCATGGATTGGCGCGATCAGGGGATCTTGCTGGCCGTGCGGCGCCACGGCGAAACCTCGGCCATCGCCGAGGTCTTTACCGCCGCGCGGGGTCGTCATGCCGGGGTGGTGCGCGGCGGGGCGTCACGCCGGATCGCGCCGGTGCTGCAACCGGGCGCGCAGCTGGATATCAGTTGGCGCGCGCGGCTGGAAGATCACCTGGGCACCTTTACCGTTGAACCCGTTCGTTCCCGTGCCGGCGCGCTGGAGGGGCGTTTGTCGCTGGCCGGGCTGAACGCGGTCACGGCGCTGTTGATGTTCTGCCTGCCCGAGCGGGAGGCTCATCCCCGTCTCTATCACCTTACGGAGCAGCTTTTGGACCTGATGGGGCAGGACGATGTCTGGCCACTGGCCTACCTGCGGTGGGAACAGGTGCTGCTGGAGGACATGGGCTACGGGCTGGACCTGTCCAGCTGTGCCGTCACCGGCGCAGAGGAGGGGCTGTGCTATGTCTCCCCGCGCACCGGGCGCGCGGTGACGGAAGCGGGCGCGGGAGACTATGCCGACCGTCTGCTGCCCCTGCCGCCCTGCCTGCGCGGCGAGGGCGCCGCCCCAGATGCGGAGGTCGCGCAAGCCCTGCATGTCACGGGACATTTCCTGCAAACCAAGGTCGCGCCTGCGCTCGGGGCAAAACCCCTGCCCGACGCACGGGACAGGTTTGTAACCGCGTTCCTCAGGCGGGTGGCGCGGGGGTGAAGACCAATGTCGTCTCGGGGCCGGACAACGTAAGCAGGTCGTCGGCAATATCGTAGGCGGTGATCCGTGACAGCGCAGCCAGATAGCTCTGCTCGGCCGCCAGCTCGGGACAGGCGCGGCGGGTGGCGCGGATCGGCCCGGCGGCAAAGGCACCGCCGCCGCCCGTCCAGCCGCCACCGTAGGAATTGCATGGCGTCTGGCCGTCAAACGCGTCCTGCGCGCCGATCCGCAGGGTCGCGCGGGCGGCGAAGGGCTGGCCGTCCAACCGGATCAGTTGCCAGGTCCGGTCGGGCGCCACCAAGGGCGTCTCGCGACAGGCGGCCAAGGCAAGAAGTAGGATCAATGCGCGCATGGCGCCATTCTATCGCAGCGCCAGCACCAGATCCACCAGGGTCGCCAGCGCGGCGGCATTCTGCCCGTCCTCGGCCTCGCCGATCTGGGCGGTGCCGATGCGCGCCGCATAAAGGATGCGTGCGATATCGGGGTTGCGCACGCCCAGCACCCGCAGCAGCGCCCGCAGATGGTCCAGTCGCTGCGCGTCGATCCGCGTCAGGGCGGCCGCCGCGGCCGCATCGGTGCGGGCCCAGGCGCGCATCGCCGCCTCGGCGCGGTGATCGGGGCTGTCGCCCTCGGTCATCAACTGGTGCAACTGCGCCACGGCGGCGCGGCGGTCGGCGGCGGGGGCCAGATCGGCCTCGGCGGTCTGCCCCCAGAACTCCAGCAGCGCCCGGCGATAGGCGGGGACATCGGGGAAATGCCAGTAGAACGACCCTTTCGTGGTGTCGAGCGCGCGGGCCAGCGCCTCGGCCTTGAGGGCCTCAGGCCCGGCGGAGGAGAGCGCATCCAGACCGGCCTGCAACCAGTCGTCGGGGGAAAGGCGTGGCTTGCGTGACATGAGGGCAAGTCTAGCACGTTTCTGCATTGCAGCAATGCGCCATCTGGACCCGCGCCGCGAGGGGCTGGGCGGGGGCCGGCCGGACAGGCGGCGGGCGTCAGGCCAACGGGGCTTGCGACAGGGTCGCGGGCGGGCGAGGATCGCGCCAAACGCAGGAGCAGCGCCATGACCCATATTCTGGCCATCGACCAGGGCACGACATCCAGCCGCGCGATGATACTGGACGGGCAGATGCGCGTCACCGCCGTGGCGCAACAGGAATTTCCCCAGCATTTCCCCCGCTCCGGCTGGGTGGAGCATGATCCCGGCGATCTGTGGACCAGTACTGCCGCCACCTGCCGCGCGGCGGTGGAGAAGGCCGGGCTGGGTCCGCGCGAACTGGCCGGGATCGGCATCACCAACCAGCGTGAAACGGTGGTGATCTGGGATGCGCGCGACGGTCGACCCTTGCACAACGCCATCGTCTGGCAGGACCGGCGCACCGCCGACACCTGTGCGCGGCTGCGCCGCGACGGCGCCGAGGATCAGGTGACGGAGGCCACCGGGCTGTTGCTCGATCCCTATTTCTCCGCCACGAAGATCGCCTGGCTGCTGGATCACGTCGATGGCGCCCGCGCGCTGGCAGAAGCGGGGCACCTGCGGTTCGGCACCGTGGATTGCTGGCTGATCTGGAAGCTGACGGGCGGCGCGGTCCATGCCACGGACGCCACCAATGCCAGCCGGACGATGCTGTATGACATCCGGCGCGGAGCGTGGGATGCGGATCTGTGCGCGCTGTTCGGCGTGCCGATGTCGATGCTGCCCGAGGTCCGCGATTGCGCCGATGATTTCGGCACCACGCGGCCCGATCTGTTCGGCGCGCCGATCCCCATCCTGGGTGTCGCGGGCGATCAGCAGGCCGCCGCGATGGGGCAGGCCTGTTTCACCCCCGGCATGATGAAGGCGACCTACGGCACCGGCTGCTTTGCCCTGCTGAACACCGGGGAGGATCTGGTGCGATCCTCCAACCGGCTGCTGGGCACGGTGGCCTCCCGGCTGGACGGGCGGATGACCTATGCGCTGGAGGGGTCGATTTTCGTGGCGGGGGCGGTGGTGCAATGGCTGCGCGACGGGCTGCGGATCATCGACGACGCGGGCCAGACGCAGGCGCTGGCCGTGCAAGCGGATGAGGAACAGCAGGTGATCCTTGTCCCCGCCTTCACCGGGTTGGGCGCGCCCTATTGGGATGCCGATTGCCGGGGTGCGATCTATGGGCTGACCCGCCGCACCGGCCCGGCGGAACTGGCCCGCGCCGCGCTGGAAAGCGTCGGCTACCAGACCCGCGACCTGATCGAGGCGATGCAGCGCGACCGCCCCGGCGGCGCGCAGACACTGCGCGTGGATGGCGGCATGGTGGCCAGTGACTGGACGATGCAATTCCTGTCCGACATCACCGGCCTGCCCGTGGACCGGCCCGAGATGACGGAAACAACCGCCCTGGGCGCTGCCTGGCTGGCCGGAATGCGCGCCGGGATCTATCCCGACCAGGACGGGTTCGCCGAAATGTGGCGCCGCCAGGCCCGGTTCACCCCCGCGATGGGCGAAGATCGTCGCGATGCCCGCTATGCCGCGTGGCAGGATGCGGTGCGCCGCACCCTGACCGGGTAGCGATTACTCCGGCTCCGCGATGCTCAGCGCCAGAGGGGACAGGCCGTCGATCCGTCCTTCCAGCCGCTGCCCGGCGGTGACTGGGCCGACGCCGGCGGGCGTTCCGGTGTAGATCAGATCGCCCGGCGCCAGGTGGTAGTAGCCCGACAGATGGGCCAGAACCTCGGGCACGGAATGGATCAGGTCGTCCAGAACCGCCTGTTGCACCACCGCGCCATCCACGGCCAGTTCGATCCGCTTGCCGGCCAGGGCCCCGGCCTCGGCCACCGGGGTCAGCGGGGCGATGATGGCCGATTGCTCGAAATCCTTGCCCAGATCCCAGGGGCGGCGCTGATCCTTGCCGTCCTGTTGCCGGTCACGGCGCGTCATGTCCAACCCGCAGGCATAGCCATAGATCGCCTGTTCCGCCTGCGCCGCCGTGGCGCGGAACAGCGGCGCGCCCAGGGCCACGACCAGTTCCATTTCGTGATGGTAGTTCGCGGTGCCGGGCGGGTAGGGGATCGTGCTGCCCGACAGGGTGATGGCCGAGGGAGACTTGGTGAAATAGAACGGCGCCTCCCGATCGGGTTCGGTGCCCATTTCCCGCGCATGGGCGGCGTAGTTGCGGCCGACGCAGAAAATCCGGTGCACCGGATAGGTGTCCTGCGTTCCGGTGACGGGGACTTGCGGGCTGGGCGGAATCTGAAACAGGGTCATCGACGGCTCCTTGGAAGGTCGGGCTGGCGATGTGATGCCAGAGAACCGCAGGCTGGGGAAGGCCGCGGCAGAGATGTGGTGCGGGCCGGGGCCGCCGGGTGCGGCGCGGCGCCTATTGCGGCGTCAGCGCGGGCAGATGCAGACGGGCGAAATCCACCAGCGGGAACCGGGCGCGCGCGCTGTCCATGTCCGAGGGGCCGAAATGATCGGCGACGATGGCGCGGCTGTCGTTGCTGTCATGTACCGCGCGCAGGTAATAGCTGCGCCCGTCGTCATGCAGCTGGCTGGGATGGCGCTGGCCGACCTTGCGGTGGCTGATGCCGTAGACCGTCTTGCGATTGTCGGCCCGCGCGGTCAGTGTCAGGCCCTGGTTGTTCCAGGGGGTGTGCCGGTCGATCACCTCGCAGCCGTCGGGGCGCAGCACCACGGAATGGCCTTGCGGGAAGCTGGTGAACAGCATCTCCGCCCCGACCTGCCGGTGGTTCCAGCCCCGGCTGGCGACCTCCTTCACCGTGGCGGTGAAATCGGCGCTGACCGCGTCGTCATCGTCCAGCACCACGGTCGAGATCACCTGATCATGGTCGTAATTGTTCATCAGGATGCGGCGGAACACGGTATTGGCGCTGTCCGGTCCGATGAACCGCGCACGGCAAATGTTGCAGCTGACGGATTTGACCAGCGCCCGCAGCTTGTCCTTGTAGCTGTCCGTCATCTGGGCGGAGGACAGGACGAACCAGTCGAACGCCATATCGGTCTGCCCCCGCAGGGAGGGCACGGTGATGTCGCCCATCATCTCCAGCCGCTGTTCCAGCCGGGCGGGGTCCAGCAACAGCGCGATGTCGCGGCTGGCATCCGACCGCCAGCCGGAGATGCCGAAGTAATGGAACCGCGTCAGATAGGCGACGCGCATCCGGGTCGGGTCGATGTTCATGGCTCTGCCCTTGGTGTGGTCTCTCAGCATGGGTGTTTCCTTGTCCGCCTGGCCGCTGAATGGCCCAGCATCGGGGCAATTCGATGACCCGTCAACGTCACGGGAAGGGCGGAGAGGGGTGGACATGGGCGGTGCGCATCGGCTTCTTGGCGACAGGATGCAAGCCATGGGAGACAGGCCAATGACCCGCAGACCGCTTTCCGATCGTATCGCACAGGGGCGCGGGGATGCGCCTGCCGATCTGGTCTTGCGCGGGGGGCGGGTGCTGGACCTGATCACCGGCGCGCTGATGGAGGGCGACGTGGCGATCTGCGGTGACATGATCGTCGGCACCTGTGACAGCTACGAGGGGCGGCAGATCATCGACATGACCGGGCAGATCCTGGTCCCCGGTTTCATCGACACGCATCTGCATATCGAAAGCTCGATGGTCACGCCGCATGAATTCGACCGCTGCGTTGCCCCGCGCGGGGTGACCACCGCGATCTGCGACCCGCATGAGATCGCCAATGTGGCGGGGGTGCCGGGGCTGGAATACTTCCTGGCCTGCGCGGTGCAGACGGTGATGGACATCCGGGTGAACCTGTCCTCCTGCGTGCCGTCCTCGCATATGGAAACCGCCGGTGCCCGGATCGAGGCGGCGGATCTGTCCCCCCTGATGGATCATCCGCAGGTCATCGGCCTGGCCGAGGTGATGAACTACCCGGGCGTGATCCACCGCGATCCCGGCATCATGGCGAAACTGGCGCTGTTCGAGGGGCGGCATATGGATGGCCATTGCCCACAGCTTTCGGGGCGCGACCTGAACGCCTATGTCGCCGCAGGGATCAGGACGGAGCACGAGGCAACCACTGCCGAAGAAGCGCGGGAAAAGTTGCAGAAGGGGATGCGCGTGCTGATCCGCGAAGGCTCGGTCAGCAAGGATCTGGAGGCGCTGCACCCGCTGCTGACCGATCTGACGGCGCCCTACATGTGCCTGTGCACGGATGACCGCAATCCGCTGGATATCGCCGAACACGGCCATCTGGATCACATGATACGGACCCTGATCGCGCGCGGCTGCCCGCCGCTGGCCGTCTACCGCGCCGCCAGCCTTTCGGCGGCGGAGGCTTTTGGCCTCAAGGATCGTGGGCTGATCGCGCCGGGCAAACGCGCCGATATCGTCGCCCTGCCGGACCTGGAGGATTGCCGAGCCAGCGCGGTGATCGCGGGCGGGCAGGTGGTGGGGGATGCCGCCTTTGCCGCGCGCGCCACCACCGCGCCGATCGCCCGTGCCTCCGTCAACGCGCCGCATGTCTCGGCGGCGCAGTTCCGGACCGTCGCCAACCGCAGCGCCACCGACGTGATCGGGATCCTGCCCGGCAAGATCATCACCGAACATCTGCGGGAAGAGATCGCCCTCACCGATGGCGACAAGCGCCCCGACCCGGCGCGCGATCTGGCACGCATCGCGGTGATCGAACGGCACGGGCAGAATGGCAACATCGCCACCGGCTTTGTGCGCGGTTTCGGTATCGCGCGCGGGGCCATCGCCTCGACCGTCTGTCATGATCACCACAACATAGCCGTTGTGGGGGTGGATTACGACGACATGGCGCTGGCCGCCAATCGTCTGGGCAAGATCGAGGGCGGGTTCGTCGTGGTGCGGGACGGGCAGGTCACCGCCGAACTGGCCCTGCCCGTCGCCGGGTTGATGAGCCTGGACCCGTTCGAGGCGGTGCATGAACGGCTGATCGCCCTGCGCGCCGCAGCCCGCGACCTGGATGTCACCCTGGAAGAACCGTTCCTGCAACTCGCTTTCCTTGCGCTGCCGGTGATCCCGGCGCTGAAGATCACCGATCGCGGCATGGTGGACGTCACAAGCTTCGAGATCATTCCCGGTTGAAAACCCTGCGTCATGGGCCTCGCCGCGCACTATTCTGCAATGCAAAACGAAATTCCGCGCGTTGACCCCCGGCGCGGCGCGGCCTAACCTGCCGGCCGAGAGGGGAGGAGGCGGACCGGGTGCGAATCCGGGACCGGGCAGATTTCCCGACCCGCAACACGGATGAAAGGGGCACAGCCGCCATGGGCGAGACCATTCAGGTGAACGACGTAACCACGATCGAACAACAGGGCGATATCGCGCTGATCTGCATCGACAATCCGCCGGTCAACGCCACCGGCCTTGCGGTCCGCGAGGGCTTGCAGAAGGCCCTGGCGCAACTGAATGCCGAAGGCAGCGCCAAGGTCATCGCGCTGTATTGCGCCGGTCGTACCTTCATCGCAGGTGCCGATATCCGCGAATTCGGGAAACCGCCCCAGGCCCCCAGCCTGCCCGACGTGATCGACGCGATCGAGGACAGCCCCCTGCCTGTCATCTCCGTCATTCACGGCACCGCGCTGGGCGGCGGGTTCGAAGTTGCGATGGGCACACACGCTCGCATCGCCATTCCGGGCGCCAGGATCGGCCTGCCCGAAGTGTTGCTGGGCATCCTGCCCGGCGCCGGTGGCACGCAGCGTCTGCCGCGGTTGGCGGGCATCCCCTTTGCGCTGGATCTGGCCGTGTCGGGCCGCCACGTCCCCGTGGCCGAGGCGCAGGAAAAAGGCGCCATCGACCGCATCATGGAGGGCGCGCCGCGTGACGTCGCGCTGAAGGCGGCGCAGGAGGTCCTGGACGGCACCTTGGCCACGCGCCGCACCCGCGACCTGACGACGGACGCGGCGGATGACGCCGTCTCTGCCACGCTGGCGATGGTGACGAAGAAGAACCCGCACCTGGTGAACCTGCAAAAATGCGTCGAATCCATCGCCGCATCCACCCTGCCGCTGGCCGATGGCCTGGCGGTGGAGCGGCAGAAATTCATGGAATGCATGGAGACCCCGCAACGCTCCGGCATGATCCATGCGTTCTTTGGCGAGCGCGCCGTGTCCAATATCCCCGAAGCCAAGGGGGCGACCCGCGACCTGAAGAAGATCGGCGTGATCGGCGGCGGCACCATGGGGTCGGGCATCTCCACCTCCTGCCTGATGGCGGGCATTCCCGTGCGTCTGGTCGAGGTTGCGCAGGACGGGCTGGACCGGGGCGTGCAGACCATCACCAAGAACCTCGATGGCGCCGTCAGCCGGGGCAAGATGTCGGCGGAGAAACGCGATGCCGCGCTGGCCATGCTGGAACCCAGCCTGGCGATGGAAGACCTGGCCGATGTCGATCTGGTGATCGAGGCGGTGTTCGAGAAGATGGAGATCAAGAAGGAGATCTTCGGCAAGCTCAACACCATCTGCAAGGACGGTGCGATTCTGGCTTCCAACACCTCCTATCTGGACGTGAACGAGATCGCGGAATCCACTGACCGTCCGCAGGACGTTCTGGGCCTGCACTTCTTCTCCCCCGCGCATGTGATGCGCCTGCTGGAGATCGTGCAGGGCGCCAAGACCGCCGATGACGTGCTGGCCACCGGCTTTGCCCTGGCGAAGAAGTTGAAGAAGGTCGGCGTGCTGGCGCAGGTCTGCGACGGCTTCATCGGCAACCGCATTCTTGGTCACTATTCCAAGACGGCCAGCTACCTGGTGCTGGACGGCGCGACCCCGCAACAGGTGGATGACGCGCTGGAAGCCTTCGGCTTTGCCATGGGGCCGCACAAGGTCGGTGACCTGGCCGGGTTGGACATCGGGTACATGACCCGCCAGCGCAAGCGCGAAGAGGGGATGGACCCCAACGAACGCTATGCCGGGCGCGTCGCCGACCTGATCGTCGAAGAAGGCTGGAAAGGTCGCAAGACCGGCAAGGGGTACTACGTCTACGATGCCGGCGCGCCGGTCCCCAACGAGGCCGTCGAAGACATCATTGCCAAGGTCCGCCAGGAGAACGGCATCACGGCCAAGGATTTTTCCGACCAGGAGATCGTTGACCGCTACATGACCGCGATGATCGTCGAAGCCGCCCGCGTGGTGGAAGACGGCACCGCCAAACGCCCGCTGGACGTCGATATGGTCTTCCTGTTCGGCTACGGCTTCCCCCGGTTCCGGGGCGGGCCGCTGCATTACGCGGATACGATCGGCGCGGCAGAGCTGGTGAAGCGGATCGAAACCTACGCCAAGGAAGACGCCCATTACTGGCAGGTTCCCGCGATCCTGCGCAAGATGGCCGACGAGGGCACCACCTTCGCGGATCTGAACGGTTAAGTCACAGGAGGCCCGACATGGACCTGAATTTCACCCCCGAAGAAGAGGCCTTCCGCCAGGAAGTCCGCGATTTCTTCAAGGAGAACCTTCCCGATGACATCCGCGACGCGGTGCGCGACGGCAAGGAACTGACGAAGGATATCATGGAGCGCTATCACGCGATCCTGAACAAGAAAGGCTGGCTGGCCACGATCTGGCCCAAGGAATTCGGCGGCCCCGGCTGGGGCCCCGTCGAACGCCATATCTTCGAAGAGGAAGGCGCCCGCGCCCATGCCCCGCGCATCGTGCCCTTCGGGCTGTCGATGCTGGGTCCGGTGTTGCAGAAGTTCGGCAGCAAGGAACAGCAGGACTACTACCTGCCGCGCATCCTGAACGGTGACGACTGGTGGTGTCAGGGCTATTCCGAACCGGGCGCCGGGTCCGATCTGGCCTCCCTGAAAACCCGTGCCGTGCGAGATGGCGACGAATGGGTGATCAACGGCCAGAAGACCTGGACCACGCTCGGTCAGCACGCCGACTGGATCTTCTGCCTGTGCCGGACCGATCCGGATGTGAAGCAGCAGGAGGGCATCTCCTTCATCCTCGTCGACATGTCCACGCCCGGCGTCGAAGTGCGCCCGATCAAGCTGATCGAAGGCGGCCACGAGGTGAACGAAGTCTTCTTTACCGACGTGCGCGTGCCCTATGGCAACCTCGTGGGCGAGGAAAACAAGGGCTGGACCATCGCCAAGTACCTGCTGACCCACGAACGCACCGGCATCGCCGGCGTCGGCTTCTCAATGCAGGAGCTGGAGGAGGTCAAGGCACTGGCCCAACGTGTCATGCGCAATGGCAAGCCGCTGTCGCAGGATCCGCTGTTCGCCGCCCGCATCGCGCAGGCCGAAATCGACCTGGAAGCGATGAAGATCACCAACCTGCGGATGCTGTTCACCGCGCAGAAACAGGGCGCGCCGGGGCCGGAGACCTCGATCCTCAAGATCAAGGGTACGGTGATCAACCAGGAGTTCAAGGACCTGCGCCGTCGTGCGTTGGGCCCCAATGCCGCGCCTTTCCCCGGCAGCCTGGCCGATACCAATCTCGACGTTGCCCCGCAGGGCAATGCCAACAATGCCGCGCGCTATTTCAACAACCGCAAGACCTCCATCTTCGGTGGATCGAACGAGATCCAGCGCAACATCCTGACCAAGACCATGCTGGGGCTGTAATCCATGAACTTTGATCTGACCGAAGACCGCCAGATGCTTCAGGACAGCCTGCGGCGTTTCCTGAAGGACAAATACGGCATCGAGCACCGCAACGAGGTTGCCTATACCGCGCCGTTCCATGATCCGGCCAAGTGGACGGAGCTGACGGAGCTGGGCGCGCTCTTTGCGCTGGCCAGCGAAGAGGCGGGCGGCATGGGCGGCACCGGCTTCGACATCTCCGTCGTGTTCGAGGAGCTGGGCCGCGCCCTGAACCCCGAGCCGGTGCTGGGCGCGCTGATGGCCTCGCGCCTTCTGGCCGCGGCAGGTGCCGATCAGGAGGCCCTGCTGTCCGGTACGAAACGCTATGCCGTGGGTCTGGGCGAGCTGGACGCGCCCTATGACCTGTCGCAGATGACCACCACCGCAACGGACGGCAAGCTGTCCGGCCGGAAATCCATCGTCTATGGCGGGCAGGCGGCGGATGCCTTCCTGATCGCGGCGAAATCCGGTGACGGTCTGGCCATCTACGAGGTTGCGGCAGCCGATGCCTCCGTCACCGGCTATGCGCTGATGGACGGGGCGGGCGCCGCCGAAGTCGTGCTGGAGAACACGCCCGGCACGCTGATCCTCGACAATGCAGAAGCCGCGATCGCGGATGCGGTCAACGCCGGGATCGTCGGCCTGTGTTCCGAAGCGGTCGGCGCAATGGACGTGCTGCACGCGATGACGGTGGATTACCTGAAACAGCGCAAGCAGTTCGGCCGTCCCATCGGCACCTTCCAGGTGTTGCAGCACCGTGCCGTGGACATGCTGACCGAGATCGAGCAGAGCCGCTCCATCGTGATCAAGGCCGCCGCAGAGCTGGGCGGCCCGGACGCGGCGCGCTATGCCTCCATGGCCAAGAACCTGATCGGCCGCGCCGGGCGTCTGGTCGCTGAAGAGGCGATCCAGATGCATGGCGGGATCGCCATGACCTGGGAATATCCCGGCTCCCATTACGGCAAGCGCCTGATCATGATCGACGCGCAGCTGGGCGATACCGATTACCACCTGTCGCAGGTGATGGCCGCCTGATCCGGTATCGCGCGCGGCCCACGAGGGCGGCGCCGGGACAGAAACGACGAAGGGGGCCACCGGCCCCCTTCTTGCTGTCTGCGATACCGAATGGTTCTGTTCGGACAGTCGGTTCAGACCTTTCGCGCATGACAGGCGTTTCGGAATTGCCCGTCATTTCGGAAAGAACAGTCACTTCGGAAAGAACTGTCAATTCAGGCATGGTCGACCATCGCCGCCCCGCCTGCCCGGCCCTCAGCCGCAGGTCACGCGGGTGATGCGGTCGTTGCCGTCGATATACAGGTTCAGACGGCTGGGCACGTGATCCATGGTCACCACCGTGTCCGGTTCGATCACGCGCACGGCGCCGGCGCGGTTGGCGATCGCCTCCGCTTCGAGGGGCTGGCCGATCAGGGCCGCCGCGCCGTTGCCCTGGCAGGAGTCCAAGGTGCCGGAACTGCCGCCGCTGATGTCACAGGCGGCAAGGGCAAGGCACGGCCCGCCCAGCAACGCAAGGCGCGCCGGCGGGGTGATACGGGCCAACAGGGCAAGGGGGGTGAGGGGCATGGCGAACCTCCGTTTGCATCTCTGGCCGCCTACTGCGCCTTCCCACGGCCAAGTGAAAGGGGGGTGGTTGCCTTTGCGCAGGGTTTCGCCCAATTTGGCGGTAAATCTGGAATGGAGGGAATGCCATGCGCACCAAAGCTGCCGTCGCCGTCCAGGCGGGCAAACCGCTGGAAGTCATGGATGTCAACCTTGACGGGCCCAAGCCGGGCGAAGTCCTTGTGGAAATCAAGGCCACCGGCATCTGCCACACCGATGAATTCACCCTGTCCGGGGCCGACCCCGAAGGTCTGTTCCCTGCCATTCTGGGCCACGAAGGCGCCGGCGTGGTGATGGAGGTCGGCGAGGGCGTGACCAGCCTGAAACCCGGCGATCACGTCATCCCGCTGTATACGCCCGAATGCCGCGAATGCTATTCCTGCACCTCGCAGAAAACCAATCTCTGCACCTCCATCCGGGCGACGCAGGGCCAGGGGGTGATGCCGGACGGCACCTCCCGATTTACCACGCTGGAGGGCGATCCGATCCTGCATTACATGGGCTGCTCCACCTTCTCCAACCATACCGTCCTGCCGGAAATCGCGCTGGCCAAGGTTCGCGAAGACGCGCCGTTCGACAAGATCTGCTATATCGGCTGCGGCGTCACCACGGGCATCGGCGCGGTGATCAACACCGCCAAGGTCGAGATCGGCGCCACCGCCGTGGTCTTTGGACTGGGTGGTATCGGGCTGAACGTGATCCAGGGCCTGCGCCTGGCCGGGGCCGATATGATCATCGGGGTCGATCTGAATCCGGCGAAGAAGGAAATGGCCGAAAGGTTCGGCATGACCCATTTCGTCAATCCGGCGGATCTGGACGAGGACATCGTGCCTTATATCGTCAACCTGACGAAGCGGCGCGGCGATCTGATCGGCGGTGCCGATTACACATTCGACTGCACCGGCAACGTAAAGGTCATGCGCCAGGCGCTGGAATGCGCGCATCGCGGCTGGGGCGAATCCATCGTCATCGGCGTGGCCCCGGCCGGGGCCGAAATCGCGACCCGGCCCTTCCAGCTGGTCACGGGGCGGGTCTGGAAAGGCACTGCCTTTGGCGGCGCGCGGGGCCGGACCGATGTGCCCCGGATCGTGGATTGGTACATGGACGGCAAGATCGAGATCGACCCGATGATCACCCACCAGCTGGCGCTGTCGGACATCAACAAGGGGTTCGACCTGATGCATGCGGGCGAAAGCATCCGCTCCGTCGTGGTCTACTGATCCGGCCCCCTGCGCGCCGGAGGGTCCGGCGCGCAGGGGGACAATGGTCTTACAACGGCCGTTCGGGCCGGTCGGTGCGCGGGGTGCGGCGACGGGGGCGCAGCTCGCTGACCACCATCCCGGCCACGATCAGCACCCCGCCGATCAACGCCAGCGGGCCCAGCCGTTCCCCCGCCAGCCGTCCGACCAGCCCGGCCCAGACCGGTTCGCCGGCGTAGATGATCGTCGCGCGTGTCGGGCTGACGGTCTTCTGGCCCCAATTCATCACCAGCTGGATTACCGCGCTGGCAAACCCCAGGGCCAGCGCCGCCAGAACCCACACCCAGGAGAAGGCCGGCACGCTCTCTCCGGCCAGGGGCATCAGCGCAAAGGACATCAACCCGGCCGCCCATAGCTGCACCAGCGTGACGCGGCGACTGTCCACCCCCTGGGCGAAATAGCTGATCAGGATCACCTCCGCCGCGATGGCGATGGCCGACAGGATGGTGACAACCTCCCCCCAGCTGAACAGCAGGCCGCGGGCGCCGGGGGCCGAGATCATCACCAGCCCGGCAAAGGCCAGCGCGATCCCGATCCAGGCCATCAGCCGGGGCGCCCGGCGCCAGACCAGCCATTGCAGCAGCGGCACCAGCGGCACGTAGAAGGCGGTGATGAAGGCGACCTTGGAACTGGGCACATCGCGCAGCCCCTCGGTCTGAAGCGCGTAGCCCAGGAAGATCATCACCCCGATGGCGGTACCGGCAAAGACCTCCTTGCCGGTCAGGCCCCGCAGGACGCGGTGAAAGATCAGCGCCGACAGCAGCCCTGCCAGACAGAACCGCACGCCGACGAAGAACAGCGGGCCGGAGGCCGTCATGGCGATCTGCACGGTCAGGAAGGTTGCCCCCCAGACCATGGTGACAAGGATCATCGCCACTTCCTGGCGGCTCAATCGGAACGGGGGGCGGGCGGCGCTTTCCATGTGCGGCCAATGCCACGGGCGGCGGGGCCGGGCAAGATCCCGCGCGGGGCAGGCGGCGGTGCCATGGCCCGGGCGCGGGGGTCAGACCTTTTGCGCGACGATGAAGCGGTTGATCGGGCGGGCGGGATAATTTCCCGTCTCCAGGATCTTCAGCCCCTGCCGCTCCACCGCGTTCTGCAACTCCTCCACGTTGCGAAAGGCGACATAGGGCGCGCGGCCCAGTTGCTGCATCACCCAGATCATCGGGCGCATCCAATGCAGCCCGCTGCCCAGGCAGGCGGATTTTGTGATCACGTAGCCGCCGGGCTTCACCAGCCCGGCCAGATGCGCCAGCGCGGTGTCGATATCCTCCACCAGGTGGAGCAGGTTGAACGCCATCACCACGTCATAGGGGGCGCCTTCGGGACGCTCCATCAGGTCGGCGGTGCGAAAGGTGATCGGGGCGGCGTCGGCCTCCGCCGCGCGCTGGCGGGCGATCTGTATCAGGTTGTCCGACAGGTCCGTCGCCTCGTAGCTTCCGACATGCGGCCGCAGGCGGATGGCGGTGGTACCGGTGCCGGCGCCGACTTCCAGCACCCGGTCGGAGGGGGCAAGGTAGCTGCGCACCCGGTCAAGCGTACGGTCATAGGCCGCGGGGTCGGAAATCGGGCGGTCGGCGTAGCTGCGGGCCATGCCGTCCCAGAATGCGGTGGCGTCTTTCATGTGAAAATCCCTTCATGCTCAAGTATCGCGGCCTTTGTGCCCCGTGTGTGGCTCATGGGGAATTGCCCAAATCCGGTGTTGCCTTATACGAATACGTATGACCCACCCATCGGCGAGCTTTGACTGGAACCAGGCCCGCGCCTTCCTTGCCACGGCAGAGACGGGATCGCTGTCCGCGGCCGCGCGCCTGCTGGGTCAGACACAGCCGACGCTGGGCCGCCAGATCACCGCGCTGGAGGAGAAGCTGGGCGTGACCCTGTTTGACCGGGTGGGGCGCACATTGGTGCTGACGCCCTCGGGGCAGGCGCTGCTGCCCCACCTGCGCGCGATGGAGGAGGCGGCAACCCGCATGGCCCTGACCGCCACCGGGCAGGCGCAAGCGGTGAAGGGTCATGTCAGCATTTCTGCCAGCGACGTGTTGTCGGCGTTGGTGTTGCCGCCGATCCTGGCGCGACTGTCGCGCATCGCGCCGGAGGTGGAAGTGACGGTGCTGGCCCAGAACACCCTGGCCGACATTCCCCGGAGGGAGGCCGATATCGCCGTGCGCCACGTCCGCCCCACCCAGCCCGAGCTGACCGCCCGGCTGGTGGGGGAGGGGGTCGGACGGTTGTATGGCGCGACGCGCTACCTTGACCGGACGGGGCGGCCCGCCGTGGCGGCGGATCTGGCCCGCCATGCTTATGTCGCGTTCACCAATACCGATGAGACGCTGCATTATATGCATCAACGCGGCCTGCCCCTGACGCGGGAGAACATCCGCCTGACCACCGACAACGGGCTGACCCTGTGGGAGATGGTCAAACATGGGCTGGGTCTGGCCGTGATGACCGAGGACGTCGCCCGCATTACCCCGGAGGTGGAGGCCGTGCTCCCGGAAGTCACGTTCGCCTACCCCGTCTGGCTGGTCACGCATCGCGAATTGCACACCAGCCGCCGCATCCGCATCGTCTTCGACCACCTGGCCGACGCGCTATCCGCCCATATGGCCGCCGGCGGATGACCGGGGCAGGGCGTCCGGCCCCTGTTCGCCCCCAGTCCGGCCCCGCTCCGCCCCCAACCCGCTCCGCCCCTGGCGGCAACCCCGGTGCCGCCCGCGCTGACACGAGGGAACGCGCGTGACGCATTGCAATCCCGGGGGGGGCGACTACCCTTGACGCGAAGGCGTCCGGCCCCGGTCCGGCGCGAAAACCGGGGCGCCGTCCCCGACACGGAGATGACATGCCCGAGCAGCGCCCGCTTTATGCCGTATTGATCGACGCGGACAACATTCCCGCCCGCTTTGCCCAGCCGATCCTCAAGGAAATCACCTCCTTCGGGGAGCCGGCCCTGCGCCGCGTCTATGGCGACTGGAGCGCGGAGCGCCTGCGCCCATGGGCCGAACAGACCCGGTCTCTGGGGCTGGTGGCGCATCAGGAAACAGCCAATACCAAGGGCAAGAACGCCAGCGACATCGGGTTGGTGATCGACGCGATGGACATCCTGCATACGGGACGGTTCGACGGCTTTGTCCTTGTCTCCTCGGACAGCGATTTCACCGCGCTGGCCAACCGCATCCGCGAACAGGGGCTGGACGTGATCGGCATCGGAGAGGCCAAGGCGCCCGAGGCCCTGCGCAATGTCTGCAACCGGTTCATCCTGATCGAGAACATCGCCGACGAGGCCACGGCCCCCACCGGCGCCAAGCCCACCGGCAAACGCCAGCCGCAGGAGGCGGTGGAGCTGATCATCCGCGCCATGGACAAGATCGAGACGGATGACGATTGGTATCCCATGGGTCAGCTGGGCCAGTATGTCGCCGCCGAGAACCCGGATTTCGACACCCGCAGCTATGGCAAGCGGAAGTTCTCGGACCTGATCGGGGAGTTGAAACGGTTCGAGACAAAGCGCGGGCCGGGCAATCAGCTGATGGTGCGGCGGCTGGACTGACCCCCATTTCCACCGGAGACAGGCGATGCGGTTCCTGAACAGACGACGTTTCAATGACCTGAGCGAACAGGAGATCCTGGCCCTTGCCATTTCGTCGGAGGAGGACGACGCCCGGATCTTTCGCAACTATGCCGAACGCCTGCGCACCGATTATCCCGGTACCGCGCAGGTGTTCGACGGCATGGCCGCCGAAGAAGACGAACACCGTAGCCGCCTGATCGCCCTGCACGAAGCCCGGTTCGGCGCCGTCATTCCCCTGATCCGGCGCGAACATGTGGCGGGTTTCCACACCCGCCGTCCCGTCTGGCTGATCGAGAACCTGGGGATCGACCGCATCCGCGCCGAAGCCGCCCAGATGGAACGGGACGCCGAACGGTTCTACCTGACCGCCGCCGCGCGCACCCAGGACGCCGCCACCCGGCGCCTGCTGGGCGATCTGGCCGCCGACGAGGCCGGCCACCAGCGCAGCGCCGAGGGGCTGGAAGCCACCCACCTGGACGATCCTGCCCGCACCGAGGAAGGTCAGGCCGCCCATCGCCAGTTCATCCTGACCTGGGTGCAGCCGGGGCTGGCGGGGCTGATGGATGGCTCTGTCTCCACGCTGGCGCCGATCTTCGCCACCGCCTTTGCGACGCGCGATCCCTGGACCACGTTTCTGGTCGGGCTGGCGGCCTCCATCGGGGCCGGGATCTCCATGGGCTTTACCGAAGCGGCCAGCGACGATGGCCAGATTTCGGGCCGGGGATCGCCGGTGAAACGCGGCGTGGCCTCGGGCGTGATGACGACGTTGGGCGGGCTGGGCCACGCGCTGCCCTATCTGATCGCGGATTTCTGGACCGCCACGGTGATCGCCATCATCGTCGTCTTTGTCGAATTGTGGGCGATCGCCTGGATCCAGAACCGGTTCATGCAAACGCCGATGCTGCGCGCGGCGTTCCAGGTGGTGCTGGGCGGGGCGCTGGTCTTTGCTGCCGGGGTGCTGATCGGATCGGGATAGGGCGCGGGGGTCAGTCGCGCGCCCAGTCCTCGGCCTGCATTTCGCGCAACCGGCTGGCGGTACGTTCGAATTCAAACGCGCCTTCGCCTTCGAGATAGAGCGATTCCGGCGCATCGGCGGCCGAACAGATGAACCGCACCCGCGCCTCGTAGAGCGCGTCGATCAGGGTGACAAACCGCTTGGCCTCGTTGAAATTGGAGCGGCCCAGACGGGGAATGTCCTCCAGGATCAGCACGCGAACGGCATCGGCGATGGCCAGATAATCCCCCGGTCCCAGCATCCGCCCGCAGAGATCGTGGAATTTCGCCCGCGCCACGCCATTGCGATAGGCGGGCAGGGTCACGTCGCGGCCCTTGACCTTCAGCACCAATGGCGCACCCTCGCCGCCGGTCAGATCCTCCCAAATGGCGGCGATGGCGGCACGGGCCTCCGCATTGGCAGGGGTGAAATAGACCGGGCTGCCGGACAGGCGATTCTGGCGGTAATCGCGCGGGCTGGCCAGTTCGTGCACGACCATCTTTTCCTTCACCAACGCGATGAAGGGCACGAACCGCTCTCGCTGGAGGCCGTCCTTGTACAGATCATCGGGATGGCGGTTCGAGGTGGTGACCACGACGACCCCGGCGGCGAACAGCGCCTCGAACAGGCGCCCGACGATCATCGCGTCGGCGATATCGCTGATCTGCATCTCGTCAAAGGCCAGGACGCGCACCTCTTCGGCCACGCGGGCGGCCACGGGTGCCAGACTGTCGGCGGTGTTGCTGGCGCGGGCGGCGTGCATCCCCTCGTGGATTTCCTGCATGAAGGCATGGAAATGCACCCGGCGATGCGGCACGTCCAGGCTTTGCGCGAACAGGTCCATCAGCATGGATTTTCCGCGTCCGACACCGCCCCAGATATACAGCCCCCTGGGCGGTTCCGGCGCGCGGCGGAACAGGCCGCGTTTGCGCGGGGCGTTCAGGGCCTCGCGGATGCGGTCGAATTCGGGCAGCACGGCCTCCTGCGCGGGGTCGGCGGTCAGGTGGTCATCGGCCACCGCATCGGCATAGATCTGGGTCATCGACTGGGACATGCCCCTGACCTAGCGCCAAGCCGCGCCGGGGGGAAGAGGCGCCAGCGCCGATCCGTCACCAACCGGAATGAGACGCATCACGGATGTGCGCTTGACCCTTGCAGATGCATGGGTAACGTCCCCGGCAACGAGGAGCTCCCGATGTCCACAACCCCCCGCCTGTTCACCCCCGTGCTGATCGTAGGCTGTGCCATCATTCTGGTCAGCTTTGCCATCCGCGCGTCCTTCGGTGTCTTCCAGATCCCGATCGCCGAGGATTTCGGCTGGCTGCGCGCTGAATTCTCGCTGGCCATCGCGCTGCAAAATCTGGCCTGGGGGATCGGCCAGCCGCTGTTCGCGGCCTTCGCGGAAAAGCTGGGCGACCGGGTGGCGATCATTCTGGGCGCTGTGATCTATGCGGCGGGGCTGGTGCTGAGTTCCGTGGCGGTCACGCCGGAAGCGCACCAGATGCTGGAAATTCTGGTCGGTTTCGGCATCGCGGGCACCGGGTTCGGCGTGATCCTGGCGGTGGTGGGCCGGGCGTCGTCGGATGCCAACCGGTCCATGTCGCTGGCCATTGCCACGGCGGCAGGGTCGGCGGGACAGGTCTTTGGTGCGCCGCTGGCCGAATTCCTGCTGACGCAGATGGCGTGGCAGCAGGTGTTTCTCACCTTTGCGGCGATGATCCTGGGCGTGCTGCTGCTGCTGCCGTTCATGCGCTCGCCGACACCGCCCGCCACCAAGGCGGAGCTGGAGGAGAGCATGGGCCAGATCCTTCTGAAGGCGGCGCGCGATCCCAGCTTTGCGCTGATTTTCCTGGGGTTTTTCTCCTGCGGCTACCAACTGGCCTTCATCACCGCGCATTTTCCCGCCTTCGTGACCGAAATGTGCGGCCCGATCCTGCCCGGCGGCGTGTTGCACAACATCGGCATCACCACGACCTCCGCCCTGGGGGCGGTGGCGATATCGCTGATCGGGCTGGCCAATATCTGCGGCACGCTGCTGGCCGGGTGGCTGGGCAACAGGTTCCAGCGAAAATACCTGCTGGCGGGGATCTACACCCTGCGCACCATCGTCGCGGCCGCCTTCATCCTGTATCCGATGACGCCTGCGACGGTGCTGATCTTTTCGGTCCTGATGGGCGGGCTGTGGCTGGCGACCGTGCCGCTGACCTCGGGGTTGATCGCGCATATCTACGGGCTGCGCTATATGGGCACGCTGTATGGCATCGTCTTCTTCAGTCACCAGCTGGGCGGGTTCCTGGGTGTCTGGCTGGGGGGGCGGATGTATGACGTCTACGGCAGCTATGATCTGGTGTGGTGGTTCGGCGTCGGGGTCGGCGCGTTCAGTGCGCTGGTGCACCTGCCGGTGCGGGAAAGGCGCGGCCCGGTGGCCGCCGCCGCCTGAGCGGAGGGGACAGGCGCGGGGCCGGTCGGCCCGCTGCCCGACCGGCTGTTCCCGCCTCCGGCATCAATGCGCGTCGGGCGTGGCCAGAAATTGGCGATAGGCGTCGATCACCGCGTCGGGATGGGTCAGCGGTATCCAATGGCTGGCACCGGGCACCTGATGATGGACCGCCATGCGGTTCCATTGCGCCAGCGTGCCCAGGCATTCCAGCGGAATGGTCCGATCGGCCTCGGCCCAGATGGCCAGGACGGGCACGTCCTCCCGCGAGAGCTTGCGATGCGGCTGTTCCATCGGGTGCCGCAGAATGCCGCGCAGGGAGGACAGAACCGCAGGCAGGAACCCGCGATAGCGCAACTGGGCCTCCTGTTCCACCGCCGCCTGGGCCGGGACGCCCAGCTTGCGCCGGCCATGCTCGCAGGCGCGGCGAAACGCGCGCGGATAAAGCGCCCGCACCATCCAGCCGCCGATCAGCTCGGCATCGCGCATCCGTTGCATCAGCCCACCGGGAAATCGCCCCATCCCGGCCGGGGCGACCAGCACCAGGCGCAGCACCTGATCGGGATGGCGCGCGGCATAGGCGGCGGTGATCGCGCCGCCCATCGAATAGCCGAAAAAGGTGATGTCATCGGCGATCTTCTGATCGGCCAGCAGGTCCTCCAGCTGGGTGACAAAGAACGCCTCGTCCTGGGGGCCTTTGGGGCGGTCCGACAGGCCGCGCCCGTAAAGATCGTAGACCAGCACCCGGTAGCCCTGCGCCTGAAGGGCGGGCGCGATGTCCTGCCAGACGATGGAGGGGGAGGTCAGCCCGTGGACCAGCACCGCCACCGGCCCGCGCGACCGGTCGTACCAGCGATAATGCGTGCGACCCTGCGACAGATCGGCGAACTGGCCCGGCGCGGCGGCGCGGTCGGCTTCTGTCACCGGGCGGCGCCGTGCCTCCCGCAGGTAGGGGCCCAGGCCGATCAGCAGCGCCAGCGCGATCAGCAGCAAAATTGAAAGGAGAAAGATATTCATTCCGCCGTGTGCCGCGCGGTCCAGGCGGTCAGGATATGGCGCGCGACCATCAGGTCCAGATGCGCGCCGCCGCCGTTCTTTGCCAGGGTGATCTCGTCCTCCGATTGCCGGGCAAAGGTGCCCAGCTGGTAATAATCGGCGCGGATGTCGTCGGGGGTGATCACCCCGTCGGCCAGCGGCGTCTTCAGCTCTCCGATGTGGTCCAGCGTGGTGTCGCGGCTGTCGACGAACAGGCTGGCCCGGCGCAGGGCGTCGTCATCGGCCTCCCGCATGCCGGCGTGGTAGGCGCCGATCAGATCGACATGCTGGCCCGGTTGCAGCCAGGCGCCGCGCAGCACCGGTTCGGTCGCCATGGTGGCGCAGCAGATGATGTCGGCCCGCGCCACGGCCTGTTCCAGGCTGGTGGCGATCTGCATGCCGGGATGTGCGCTGGCCATTGCCTCCGCCCCGGCGGGGCTGCGGTTCCAGACGGTGAATTCCGCGTCGGGAAAAGCGGTGGCATAGGCGGCACGCATGTTGGTGGCCACGGTGCCCGCGCCGATCAGCAGGATGCGGCGGCTGTCGGGCCGGGCCAGGCGGCGCGCGGCCAGCAGGCTGTCGCCGGCGGTCTTCCACTTGGTGATCAGGTGAAAATCGATACTGGCGTCCAGCATCCCGGTTTCGTCGGAGAACAGGTTCGTCGCCCCGTTCACCGCCGGGCGGCCCTGGGCCTTGTTGCCGGGAAAGATCGTTGCCGTCTTCACCGCCACACCCAGCCCGGTGATCCAGGCCGACCTCGACAGAAGCGTATCTTCCCCGCGATAGAGAAACGTATCCCCGATCTCGGCCTTCGGCAGATCATGGCCGGCGGCGATGGCATCGGACAGGGCGATCCAGTCCAGAACGGATTCCCCCTGTTCGAAGGTGATGAACGGGGCGGTCATGCGGCTTCCTCCTTGGTCAGCAATCCTTCGTCCACCAGGCGGGCGGCCCAAAGGTCGGGCGTGGTGAACAGGTGTCCGCGCCAGCCGCGCGCGCGGGCGGCGGCGATGTTGTCGGCGCGGTCATCGGCGAACAGCAGCGCGTCGCCGGACAGGCCCGTGCGGGTCTCCAGCAGGGCGTAGATCCCGGCCTCGGGCTTCATCAGACCGTGGTGGGCGGAAATCACCATATCGTCGAATTCGCGCAGCACCGGGTAGGCCTGCTGCGCGATTTCGAAGGTGCTGGCGCCGAAATTCGACAGCGCGAAAACCGGCACCCCGCGCCTGCGCAGCGCCCGCAGCAGGCGAGCGGAGTGCGGGATGTCGGGTGATGCCATCTCCAGCCAATGGTCGTGCCAATGGTGAATCGCGGTCGCATGGTCGGGATGAGCGGTGGCCAGGGCAGCGACGGCGATCTGCATGTCCGCCCCGCGGTCGACGCGTTCGTTCATGCCGTGCAGGTCCACGGCGGCAAACAGGGCGCGCCGGTTCTCAGGGCCGATGCGGGCGTCATAGAACCCTTCGGGATCCCAGCCGATCAATACGTTGCCGATGTCGAAGACGACCGCCTGCACCTGCCCCATCGTGCTATCTCCTTGACGTTGCGGCCCGCAGCGCACGTTCCAGCGCGTCAAGGAAACGGGACCGGTCCGCCTTTGTAAACCCTTTGCCGCCGCCCTGGCGGAACGGGTCGGAGGCGCGCAGATCGGCCATCAGGTCACGCATCGCCAGCTGCTGGCCGATATTGGCCTGGGTAAAGCGTTCGCCGTTGTGGCGCAGCACCTCGGCCCCGGCTTCGACGCATTTCGCGGCCAGGGGGATGTCGCCGGTGATCACCACGTCGCCGGGGCCGGCGCGGTCGGCGATCCACATATCCGCCACGTCCGGCCCGTCCGGCACGATTTCATGGGTCACAAATGGGTTGGCCGAAGGCCGCAGCCCGCCGTTGGACACCATGACGGCCGTCAGGCGGTGGCGGGTGGCGACCTTCTCGACCTCGGCCTTCACGGGGCAGGCATCGGCATCGACGTAGATCCGCGTCACGCGTAAAGCGCCTGCGCATGGAACGCGACGTGTTCCTCCATGAAGGTGGAGACGAAGAAATAGCTGTGGTCATACCCGTGCTGCATTCGGAACGCCCCCTGCTGACGCCGCGCGGCGGCGGCCTGCATCAGGGTTTCGGGGCGCAGCAGGTCGATGAACTGGTCCGCCGTGCCGGTATCCACCAGCACCGGACCGTCAAAGCCGCGTTCCGCCATCACGCGGGAAGCATCGTGCCGGGCCCAGGTGGTTTCATCCTCGCCCAGGTAGGCCTGCAATTGCTTGCGCCCCCAATCGGCGCCGGTGGGATTGCAGATCGGCGCGAAGGCCGAAACGGAGGCATAGCGCCCCGGATGCGCCATCGCCAGCGTCAGCGCGCCATGCCCGCCCATGGAATGCCCGGTGATCGCCTGCCGGTCACCGTCCACGGCAAAGTTGGCTGTGATCAGGTCAGGAAGCTCCTGCGCCAGGTAATCCCACATCTGGTAGTGCGGCGACCAGGGATTCTGCGTCGCGTTGACGTAAAAACCCGCGCCTTTGCCCATGTCGTAATCGTCGTGATCGGCCACCGCGTCGCCGCGCGGCGAGGTGTCGGGAAAGACCAGGGCTATGCCCTGTTCGGCGGCCCATTGCTGGGCGCCGGCCTTGACCATCGCGTTCTCGTGGGTGCAGGTCAGACCCGACAGGTACCACAGCACCGGAACCGGGCCGATCTGCGCTTCCTCCGGCAGGAACAGGCCAAAGGTCATGTCGCAGCCCGTCACCTTGGACGCATGGGTATAGACACCCTGCACTCCGTCAAAGCAGCGGTTTTCCGATTGGGTCTTCATGGGGCCTCCTTTCGGGGGGCGTGAGGGGCTATCCCGCCTCGTGCAGGGTCAGGATCTGGTCCAGGGGTTTCTTGATCTTCGCCACGGCAGGGATGGTGGCATCCGCCGCGGGATGACCCACGGCCAGGATCATCACGGGTTTCTCCTGTTCGGGACGGCCGCAGAGGTCGGTCAGGAACTTCATCGGGTTGGGCGTGTGGGTCAGGCAGGACAGCCCGGCATTGTGCAGCGCCCCGATCAGGAAGCCGGTGGCGATGCCGACGCTTTCGGGGACGTAGTAATGCTTGTACCGCTCCCCTTCGGCGGTCAGGCCGTAGCGTTGGGCGAAGACCACGATCAGCCAGGGGGCGATGTCCAGATGCGGTTTCGACGCGCCGGTGCCGATGGGCTCCAGCGCGGCCAGCCATTCGTCGCCCGCGCCCCCGGCATAGAACTTCTCCTCCTCCGCCTCGGCGGCGGCGCGAATTCGGGCCTTCATCGCCGGGTCGGAAATGGCGGAGAAATGCCAGGGCTGGTGATTGGCCCCGGAGGGCGCGAGCCCGGCGGTCTGCACGCAATCGGCGATGATCTCGCGCGGGACTGGCCGGTCGGAGAAGTCGCGCACCGAATGCCGGGTACGCATCAGTGCCAGATGTTCGGCCGCCGCGACACGTGCCGCGTCATCCGTCAGATCCCGCCGGTCCGGCAGGGGCAGCGGTTTGTAACCGATCGTGCCCTTTTGATACATGGTGTCCTCCCTTTTCGCGGATCATCGCAGAGCGCGCGGCAGGGTCAACCGGGCAGGGCATCCCGGAAACGCGAACCGCCGCCCCGGGGAAGGGGCGGCGGTCCTGTCTTCGTCCGGTCTGGACGGATCAGCCGATGATGGCGTTCAGCGTCGGAGAGGGGCGCATGGCCGCCGCCGTTTTCGCCGGATCGGTGTGGTAATACCCGCCCAGATCCACCGCCTGCCCCTGTGCGCCGGCCAGCTCGCCGGTGATCGCGGTCTCGCCCTCGGCCAGGGCCTGGGCGATGGGGGCGAAATGGGCGGCCAGTTCCGCATCGTCGGTCTGCGCGGCCAGTGCTTCGGCCCAGTAGCGGGCGAACCAGTAATGGCTGTCGCGGTTGTCCGGCTCTCCAACCTTGCGGGAGGGGGAGCGGTCGTTGTCCAGAATGCCCTGCGTCGCGGCCTCCACGGCCAGGCCCAGCACGCGGGCCTTTTCATTGCCACGGGCATCGGCCAGGAACTTCAGGCTTTCGCCCAGGGCGCAGAATTCACCCAGCGAATCCCACCGCAGATGGCCTTCTTCGACCAGCTGCTGAACGTGTTTCGGGGCCGAGCCACCGGCGCCCGTTTCGAACAGGCCGCCGCCGTTCATCAGCTTGACGATGGACAGCATCTTGGCGCTGGTCGCCAGTTCCAGGATCGGGAACAGGTCGGTCAGGTAGTCGCGCAGCACGTTGCCGGTGATCGCGATGGAGGTCTTGCCCGCCGTGATCGTCTCAAGGCTTTGGCGCGTCGCCTCGCGGGGGGCGAGGATGCTGAACTTGTCCGCGACACCGCGCGCTTCGAGGATCGGTTTGACATAGGCGATCAGCTCCGCGTCATGGGCGCGGGTCTCGTCCAGCCAGAAGATCGCTTCGCAACCCTCGGCCTTCTGGCGGTCGATGGCCAGGTTCACCCAATCCTCGATCGGGGCCTTGCGGGCGGATGCGGCGCGCCAGATATCCCCGGCCTCGACTTCGTGGGAATGCAGCACGCTGCCATCGTCCAACACCATTTTCACGGTGCCGTCGGCCGGGATCTCGAACGTGGTGGGGTGAGAGCCGTATTCCTCGGCCTTCTGTGCCATCAAGCCGATGTTCTGAACGGTGCCAGCGGTTGCCGGGTCCAGTTTCCCGTTCTCCTTGAAGAACTTGATCGCCTCGTCATAGACGGGGGCATAGGAATTGTCGGGGATCACGCAATTGGTGTCATGCTGCGCGTTGTCCGGGCCCCAGCCTTTGCCGCCATCGCGGATCAGCGCCGGCATGGAGGCGTCGATGATCACGTCGGACGGGACATGCAGGTTGGTGATGCCCTTGTCGGAATTCACCATGTACATCGGCGGGCGGTGGTCGCGCACATCCGCGATGGCCTTCATGATCTCGGCGTCGTCCTTTACCCGCTCCAGCAGGTCGCCCAGGCCGGAATTGGGGTTCACGCCTAGCTCTGCCATGCGGTCGCCATAGGTGTCGAACACCGGCTTCAGCCATTCCTTGACCGCGTGACCAAAGATGATCGGGTCCGAAACCTTCATCATCGTGGCCTTCATGTGCAGGGAGAACAGGGTGCCCTCTTCCTTGGTCTTCGCGATTTCCTCAGCCAGGAAGGCGTCCAGCGCCTTGGCGGACATGAAGCTGGCGTCAACCACCGTCCCGGCGGGGAAGGCCACGCCGTCTTTCAGCACGGTTTCGCCCTCGGCGGTTTCCAGCACGATCTTCGCGTTGGCGTCGGCCTTCAGCGTGGCGGACACCTCGTTGGAGCGGAAGTCGCCGGATTGCATCGAGGCAACGCGCGTTTTGCTTTCGGCGGTCCATTCGCCCATGCGGTGCGGGTTGGATTGGGCGAATTTCTTCACCGCCACGGCGGCGCGGCGGTCGGAATTGCCCTCGCGCAGGACCGGGTTCACGGCAGAGCCCTTGATCCCGTCATACTTGGCGCGCACGGCCTTTTCCGCGTCCGTTTCCGGCGCTTCGGGGTAATCGGGCAGGGCAAAGCCCTGTGCCTGAAGCTCGCGCACAGCGGCCACCAGCTGCGGCACGGATGCCGAGATATTCGGCAGCTTGATCACGTTCGCCTCGGGCGTTTTCACCAGGCGGCCCAACTCGGCCAGGTCATCGGACTGGCGCTGCGCCTCGGTCAGGCTTTCGGGGAAGGTCGCGATGATGCGACCGGCCAGGCTGATGTCCTTCGTACCGACGGACACGCCGGCGGCAGCGGCGAACTTCTGGATGATCGGCAGGAAGGACGCGGAAGCAAGTTCCGGCGCTTCGTCAACCTTGGTGTAAATGATATCGGGGGCGTTCTGGTCAGACATCGTGAATCCCTTTCCTCAACTTGGCCCCTCCATAGGCGAAGCGGGCGGAATGGTCTATAGTATGCTTTGGTATACATGGCCGCAGGGGCCGGTTCCGGTATCCCGGCGGCGGCTATGTGCCGGTCTCTCCCGCCAGCCGTTTCAGGTAGCGGCCATATTGCGTCTTTCCGAACAACGCGGCCTGGGCCAGCAGGGCGTCGCGGTCGATCCACCCCTGTTCAAAGGCGATCTCCTCGGGGCAGCCGACCTGTTGGCTTTGTCGGTCCGAGAGGGTGCGCACGAAATTTCCCGCATCCAGCAGGGAGGCATGGGTGCCGGTGTCCAGCCAGGCAAAGCCGCGCCCCATCTGCGTCACCGACAGCGCGCCATCTGCCAGGTAGCTTTCCAGCAGGGAGGTGATCTCCAGCTCTCCCCGGGCCGAGGGGGTGACATGACGCGCCCGCTCCGGCGCGGTACCATCCAGGAAATAGAGCCCCGTCACCGCGAAGGGGGAGGGCGGCACGGCGGGTTTCTCGACAATCGCGCGGACGGTGCCATCGGCGGCGAAATCCACCACGCCATAGCGTTCGGGGTCAGCCACCCGGTAGCCGAAGACGGTGCCGCCCGTGGTCTGCATATCGGCGGCGCGCAGGATCCGGGGCAGGCCGTGGCCAAAGAAGATGTTGTCGCCCAGCACCATGGCAGAGGGGGCGCCATTCAGAAAATCTTCCGCCAACAGATAGGCCTGCGCCAGCCCATCGGGAGAGGGCTGTTCGACATAGACCAGCCGCAGCCCCCATTGCCTGCCATCGCCCAGCGTGCGTTCGAACTGCGCCCGGTCCTGTGGGGTGGTGATCACGCAGATCTCGCGGATGCCGGTCAGCATCAGCGCCGACAGCGCGTAGAAGATCATCGGTTTGTCATAGATCGGCAGCAGCTGTTTCGATACGCCCAGAGTGATGGGATAAAGACGCGTGCCCGATCCCCCGGCCAGGATGATGCCCTTGCGATCGGTCATGTCGCGCCCAGCTCCTTCAGCACGTCGTCCAGCCCCGCGCGCCAATCCGGCGCCGCGATGCCATGGTCGCGCAACAGCGCGCCGCAGTCGAGACGGGAGTTCAGCGGCCGCCGCGCCGGGGTGGGCCAATCGGCGGTTGCGATATCGCGCACGGTGACATCCAGCCCCGCCCGGTCAAAGATCGCGCGGGCGAACCCGGCCCAGCTGATGGCGGGCTGGCCCGCGAAATGCCAGGTGCCCCCCGCCGCCCCGTTTCGCAGCGCCTGACCCAGGGTCAGGGCCGCATCGGCGATGGCGGCGGCCGGGGTCGGCCCGCCGTGCTGATCGGCCACCACGTCCAGCGCGTCGCGGGTTTGCGACAGGCGCAGCATGGTCTTCACGAAATTGGTGCCGTGGGCGGAAAACACCCAGGAGGTGCGCAGAATCGCCGCCCGCGCGCCGCTGGCCCGGATCGCGTCCTCTCCGGCCAGCTTGGTCCGGCCGTAGGTGTTCAGCGGGGCGGTGGGTGCGTCTTCGGTCCGGGGGGGCGTGCCGCTGCCGTCATAGACGTAATCGGTGGAGAAATGCACCAGCGGGATATCGCGACGAACGCAGGCGCGGGCGATTTCCGCCGGCGCTTCGGCGTTCAGGCGATGGGCGGCGTCGGGCGCGTCCTCTGCCGCGTCCACGGCGGTATAGGCGGCGGCGTTGATCACCAGCTCGGGCGTGTGGGCGGCGATAGCCTCGGCGGCTTTGCCGGGTGTCATCAGATCGCAGGCCGCGCGGCCCAGCGGCGTGACCTGACCTCGACGGTCGAGTTCGCGGGCCACCTGCCCCTGCGCGCCAAAGACCAGGATCATCCGTTTGTCCCCGTCTCCATCCCGGTCCGGGTTCCCAGCCGCTGCCCCACGCCGTCGCGCGCCAGCAGGGCCTGCCACCAGGCGGGGTTGTCGAGATACCAGCGCACCGTTCTCTCCAGCCCTTCGTCCAGGGTGACGGACGGACGCCAGCCCAGTTCCTCGCGGATTCGCGTGGCGTCGATGGCATAGCGTGCGTCATGGCCCGGACGGTCGGTCACATGGGTGATCAGATCGCCATGCGGCGCGCCTGTGGGATGCAGCCGGTCCAGGATCGCGCAAAGGCTGCGCACCAGCGCCAGGTTGCTGCGTTCCGCGTTGCCGCCGATGTTGTAGCTGCGGCCCACCGCGCCCGCCTGCACGACACGCAGCAGGGCGCGGGCGTGATCCTCCACGAACAACCAGTCGCGGACATTGGATCCATCGCCGTAGATCGGGATCGGTCGGCCATGCAAGGCGTTCAGAATCACCACCGGGATCAGCTTTTCCGGGAAGTGATACGGCCCGTAATTGTTGGAGCAATTGGACAGCACGACAGGCAGGCCGTAGGTCTCTCCCCAGGCGCGCACCAGGTGGTCCGACGCGGCCTTGGATGCCGAATAGGGGGAGCGGGGGTCATAGCCCGTGGCCTCGGTGAACAGGCCGGTGGGGCCGAGGCTGCCGTAAACCTCATCCGTCGAGACATGGTGAAACCGGAACTCCGCCGGGCGCCCGCGGACGATCCAAAAGGCGCGGCAGGCCTCCAGCAGATGAAAGGTGCCCATGACGTTGGTGTCCATGAAGACGCCGGGCCCGTCGATGGAGCGGTCCACGTGGCTTTCGGCGGCAAGATGCATCACGGCATCGGGGGCATGGGCCGTCAGCACCCGGTCCAGCGTGGCGCGGTCGCGGATGTCGGCGCGTTCGAAGTGATGCGCCGGGTGATCAGCCACAGCGGCGAGGTTGTCGAGACAGGCGGCATAGGTCAGCGCGTCCAGTGTCACCACCTGATGCCCGTCCACGATGGCTTGCCGCACCACCGCCGACCCGATGAAACCCGCCCCGCCGGTCACCAGCAGCTTCACGCCGTGCTCTCCGCCGGACCGAAGGGGGTGCCGATTTCGGCCAGAAGTGGGGCGGCGGCGTCCTTTTCGGACAGGTGGGGGGCAGTGACGCCCCAGTCGATGGCCAGGGCGGGATCGTCCCACCGCACCGCGCCGTCACAATCCGGCGTGTAGAAATCGGTGCATTTGTAGATGATTTCGGTCTCGGGCTCTCGCGTGACGAAGCCATGCAGGAAGCCTGCCGGGATCAGCAATTGGCGGCTGTTCTCCGCGCTCAGCTCTACCCCGATCCACTGGCCGTAGCTGGGCGATCCGGCGCGGATGTCCACCGCCACGTCCCACAGACGCCCGCGTCCGCAGCGCACCAGTTTTGCCTGCGCATGGGGCGGACGCTGGTAATGCAGCCCGCGCAGCGTGCCTGTCTGCTGCGACAGGGAATGATTGTCCTGCACGAAGTCAAGATCCAGCCCGGCCTCGGCCATGCGGGCGCGGTTCCAGCTTTCGCTGAACCAGCCGCGCGCATCGCCGAACCGGCGCGGCGTCAGGATCAGCACACCGGGTAGCTGCGTTTTCTCGATCTGCACCGTCAATTCCCCTGCAAGTCCGCGACAGGGGTAGCAAAGATGGAAGAGCGGCCAAAGGCATAATCAGCGCGGGCGGGATTGAAGGCGGGTCGGGGGCCGTTGCCCGGCCCCCTTGTTCTGCCCGCGTTCCACGCCTGCCGCATCTTTCCCGAACGGAGGAGGTCGTCTTGGCCCGGTCGAAATGCTTAAAATGCCTGTAAGCTAAGGGCAGAATAGCCCCAGCCAGGCGAATCGGTCAACTGAAACCGAATCGCTTCGGGGTCGCGAGCGAGCCGATTCGCGCGATTGATTCGGTTTTCTGATTCGGATCAGCGGCTTACTGGTGCGAAAAAAATTGGCATCGCTGCCGTCGGACAGGCCGCAACCGCCCTACCCGTTGTCCCGCAGCACGTTCCCGGCCAGGTAGAGCGATCCGCAGATCAGGATTCGGGCCTTGGGCGTGGCGGCGGCGATCTGCTGCACGGCGGCCACTGCATTGTCGGCGGTGGTGGCGGTCATCCCGGCGGCGCGGGCTGCGGCGGCGGTCCGGTCGGCAGGCAGGGTGTTGGCCTCGCCGGGGATGGCGATGGCGGTCAGCCCCTCGGCGTGGGCGGCCAGTGGGGTCATGTAACCGGCGACATCCTTGGTGTTCAGCATTCCGCAGACCAGGTGCAACGGGCGCGGCGGCAAGGTCGCCAGGTGGGTGGCCAGCGCAGTCCCGGCGGCGGGGTTGTGACCGCCGTCCAGCCACAGTTCCGCATTGGGGGCGGCATCCACCAGCGGGCCGTGACGCAGGCGTTGCATCCGGGCGGGCCAGTGCACGTCGGTCATCGCGGCCTCGGCCGCGGTCTCACCCAGGGCGAGGTGCCGCAGGGCGGCCAGCGCGGTGCCGGCGTTGTCGATCTGGTGGGCGCCCGGCAGGGCGGGCAGAGGCAGGTCCAGCAGCCCGGTTTCGTCCTGGTAGACCAGGCGGTCACGCTCTGTCCCGACGTGCCAGTGCTGGCCATGGACCAGCAGCGGCGCGCCCAGCCGTTCGGCGCGCGCCTCGATCACCTCCAGCGCGGGATCGGACTGGCGGGCGACGATGCAGGGCACGCCGCGTTTCAGGATGCCGGCCTTTTCGGCGGCGATCATGCGGATGTCGCTGCCCAGGTAGCCTTCGTGATCCATCGACACCGGGGTGATCACGGTCAGCGCCGGGCGGTCCACCACGTTGGTCGCGTCCAGCCGTCCGCCCAGCCCGACCTCCAGCAGGGTGAAATCCGCGTGCGTCCGGGCAAAGGCCAGCAGCGCGGCGCAGGTCGTGATCTCGAAATAGGTGATGGCGTCGGGGCCGTTGGCGGCCAGGCATTCGTCCAGCAGAGCGGCCAGCGCGTCCTCGCCGATCACGGTGCCGGCAAGGCGGATGCGTTCGTGAAAGCGCACCAGATGGGGCGAGGTATAGGCATGGGCAGTCTTGCCGGCCCCCTCGATCCCGGCGCGGATCATCGCCTGGGTGGAGCCCTTGCCATTGGTGCCGGCGATATGGATCACCGGGGGCAGCCGGTCCTGCGGCCGGTCCAGCGCATCGAGAAGGCGCAGAACGCGATCCATCACCAGGTCGATGACCTTGGGATGCAGCCGCATCATCCTGTCGAGCAGGAGATCGGAATGCGGCTGGCTCACGTTTTCTTGGCGTCCTTGGCGGGTTTGCCTGCCTTTTCGGCCTTTTTCGGGGTCTCGGGCGCGGCCTTGGGCGTGTCCTTGACCTCGGCCTCGGGGGCTTTCTCAGGGGCGGTGGGTTCGGGCAGGGCGGGGGCCTCGCTGGGCGGGGGCAGGTCGCCCTTGATCGCCGGCGGCAGGCCCATCAGCATCCGCACGATACCGATCAACTCGTCCCGCATCCGGGTCCGCACGGTGACCCGGTCCAGCATCCCGTGATCGAGAAGGTATTCGGCGCGCTGGAACCCTTCGGGCAGCTTTTCGCCGATGGTCTGCTGGATCACGCGTGGCCCGGCAAAGCAGATCAGCGCATTGGGTTCGGCGATCTGCACATCCCCCAGCATCGCGTAGGAAGCGGTCACGCCACCGCTGGTCGGATGGGTCAGAACCACGATATAGGGCAGTCCGGCCTCTTTCAGCATCTGCACGGCGACGGTGGTGCGCGGCATCTGCATCAGGGACAGGATCCCCTCCTGCATCCGGGCGCCGCCGGCGGCGGAAAAGACGATCAGCGGCGCCTTGCGCTGCACCGCGCGTTCGGCGGCGGCGATGAAGGCATTTCCGACATACATCCCCATGGACCCGCCCATGAAGCCGAAATCCTGACCGGCGGCGACCACGGGGGTGCGCCCGATCTCGCCTTCGGCGACCAGCATGGCCTCGGCCTCGCCAGTCTGTTTCTGCGCCGCCTTCATCCGGTCGGGATAGCGTTTCTGGTCGCGGAAATGCAGCGGGTCGGCGATCGGTTCCGGCACTTTCACCTCGGTAAAGACGCCGCCGTCGAACAGCGCCTCGAACCGGGCGCGGGGCGTGATCGCCATGTGGTGCCCGCAATTGGTGCAAACGTTCAAATTGTCCGTCAGCTCCCGGTGGAACAGCATGGTTCCGCACGCGTCGCATTTGGACCAGAGGTTTTCAGGTACCTCGCGCCGCGAGAAGATCGAATTGATCCGCGGGCGCACGTAATTCGTGATCCAGTTCATCGTCCTGCCTTTGCCATTGGCGTTGCCCCGGAGATAAGGCGCCGGGCCGGTGAATGCAATCAGCGACGGATCGCCAACCGCACCGCCAGCCAGCACAGGCCGATCACCAGCACCTCGATTCCCAGTGACAGGGTCAGAACGGGCGCGTGGCCGGGGCGCGCGCCGTCTCCCGTCCAGCCGGGCAGCAACAGCAGGGCCAGCCCGGAATCCGGTCCGCCCGCCTCGCCGAACAGCAGGGTGGCATAGGCGTTGTTGGCCAGGTGGAACCCGATCGCCGGGCCCAGCGTGCCACTGCGCGCCGTCAGGTCCGAGGCGGCAAGGCCGAAGGCAAAGGCCCAGATCACGTATTGCGCGCCATCGCCGGGGGTGGCGCCGTTCTGCCAATGGGCGGCGGCGAACAGCAGGTTGGGCAGCACCATCCAGACCAGCGGTGCGGGGAAGCGCGCCGCCAGCTGTTGCTGCACATAGCCGCGGTACAGCAGCTCCTCCGATCCGGTCTGCACCAGCAGGACCAGCAGCGCGGGCGCCAGCAACAGCAGCCAGCGGGCCAGCCCGGTGCTCCAGACCTCCCCGGGTGCCAGCCAAGGCGGCAGCAGTTGCAGGGTCAGCAGCAGCGCCAGCCCGCCGATCAGCGCCCGCAGCCCGTCGCGCCAGGCGATCCGCGCCGGACCCATCAGCGCCCCCGGTGCCAGCCCGTGCAGCGCCCGTGCCACCAGGATCACCGCCAGCCCCATCAGTCCGAAAGCTCCCAGCTGGATCAGCAGCCCGGCTGCGCTGTCGCCTTGCCGCATCGCCTGGCCCAGCTGTGGCGCGATGCGTCCTAGCCCCAGCCCGAACATCCCGTAGAGACCGGAGAACAGCATTTCCACCAGCACCACGCCCAGGACGCATTTCCAGATCCGGTGATCGCGGCGCGCAGGCGCGGCCAGCGCCATCTGCGGCGCATAGGCGGGTGGGGGATGCAGGATCATCGTCGGCTCACGCAGGGGGGTGTCATTGCGCGGTCATCGGCGCAGGGCGATCCGTGCGGCCAGCCACAGGATCGCCAGCATCAGCGCCTCGGCCGGGGCCTGCGCGGCCAGGGCGCCGCCATCCGGCGCCTCGGGATAGAGGTAGAGCGCCAGGCCAGACAGGCCTCCGCCCAGCGAGACGCAGAAGATCGCCAGGAAATTGTTCACCAGGTGCAGCGCGATGGCCGGGCCCAGGGTGCCGCTGCGCGCCGTCAGATCCCCTGCGATCAGCCCGAACAGAGTGGCGATTCCGATCAGGAAGGGCGCGGTTTCCACGGTGCGCGGGTCGAAATGCATCACGCCGAAGATCAGCGCCGGCAGGCCCAGCCACAGCACGCGCGACCGGAACCGGGCCGCCATCCGATTTTGCAGGAATCCGCGAAAGACGGCCTCCTCCACGCTGACCTGCACCAGCAGCGCGACCAGCCCCGGCACCAGCCAGGCCAGCCAGATCGCGGGCGCCAGGTTAGGCACCGGCTGGCCCAGGTCGGGGTTGGGCAGGACCAGCGCAAACACGGCCAGCGGCGCCGCGACCGCCAGCACCGTGCCGAATTGCCGCAAGGCGCGTCGCGGCGGTCCGGTCAATGCCCCCGGCCCCTGTCCGTAGATCAGACGCCAGACCAGCAGCAGCGCCGCGCCCGGCAGGGCAAAGCTGCCCAGCATCAGCACAACCTGCGCCGGTTCGGCCCCCAGCCCGGCGCCGCGCAGCATTGCCGGCGCCAACCGGGCCAGCGCGACGAACCCCGCCGCCGTCAGCAGCGCGGTCAGCCCGGCGAAGACCAGCACTGCCAGTGCCAGCCATCCCAGTCCAGTCCTGTTCGTTCCTGCTGTCACGCCGCGCCCCTTGCCTTGCCGCCTCGGGGCGGTTGTGCGGCACGCTATCGCCGGTGGCGGGCGCCCGCAATGCGGCAGCTGCGCCGCACCGGGCATCGGCCCGCGCCAGGGGTGTTCCGCAAACGGACTTGTGCGATGCACGACCCTTCAGTATCCCCGAACAGGACCAATCGGGGAGGCCAGACATGACGAAATTCGACAAATCCAAACTTCCCAGCCGACATGTGACCGAAGGGCCGGAACGGGCGCCACACCGCTCCTACCTATATGCGATGGGCATCACGGAGGAGGAGATCCACCAGCCGCTGGTCGGTGTCGCCACCTGCTGGAACGAGGCCGCGCCCTGCAACATCGCCCTGAACCGTCAGGCGCAGGCGGTGAAGCAGGGGGTGAAGGCCGCCGCCGGGACGCCGCGCGAATTCACCACCATCACCGTGACCGACGGCATCGCCATGGGGCACGAGGGGATGCGCTCATCTCTCGCGTCGCGGGAGGCGATCGCCGACACGGTGGAGCTGACGATGCGCGGCCATTGCTACGACGCCATCGTGGGTCTGGCGGGGTGTGACAAGTCGCTGCCGGGGATGATGATGGCGATGGTACGCCTGAACGTGCCCTCCGTCTTCATCTATGGTGGGTCGATCCTGCCGGGGCGCCTGAACGGCAAGGATGTCGTGGTGCAGGACGTGTTCGAAGCGGTCGGCCAGCATCAGGCGGGCGAGATGTCGGATGCCGAACTGGCGATCCTGGAGCGCGTGGCCTGCCCGTCCTCGGGGGCCTGTGGCGGGCAATATACCGCCAACACCATGGCTTGCGTCTCCGAGGCGATCGGCCTGGCGCTGATGAATTCCTCCGGGATGCCCGCGCCCTATGAATCGCGTGACCAATATGGCGCGGCCTCGGGCGAGGCGGTGATGAACCTGATCGCCCGGAATATCCGCGCCCGTGACGTCGTCACCCGGCAAAGCCTGGAGAACGCCGCCCGCGTCGTGGCCTGCACCGGCGGGTCCACCAACGGCGGGCTGCACCTGCCGGCAATCGCCCACGAGGCGGGGATTGATTTCAACCTGTTCGATGTCTGCGACATCTTCCGCGACACGCCCTATTTCGTGAACCTCAAGCCGGGCGGGGAATACGTGGCCAAGGATCTCTACGAGGTCGGCGGCGTGCCCGTGGTGCTTAAGGAACTGCGCAAGGCCGGCCTGCTGCACGAGGATTGCATGACTGCCTCGGGCCGCAGCATCGGGGAGGAGCTGGACCAGATCACGCGGGAGGCCGATGGCCGCGTCATCCACCCGGTGGAAACGCCGATCTCCGCCACTGGCGGGGTTGTCGGGCTGAAGGGCAACCTGGCCCCGGAAGGCGCCATCGTGAAGGTCGCGGGGATGAGCGCGGAAGAACAGGTCTTCTCCGGTCCGGCGCGCGTCTTCGAATGCGAGGAAGATGCCTTTGCCGCCGTGCAGAACCGCGAATATGCCGAAGGCGAAGTGATCGTGATCCGCAACGAAGGCCCCGCAGGCGGCCCCGGGATGCGGGAAATGCTGGCCACCACGGCGGCCCTGTCCGGTCAGGGCATGGGCAAGAAAGTCGCGTTGATCACCGATGGCCGGTTCTCCGGCGCGACGCGGGGGTTCTGCGTGGGCCATGTGGGACCGGAGGCGGCGCATTGCGGCCCCATCGCGCTGGTGCGCAACGGCGATCACATCACCATCGACGCGGTGAAGGGCGAGATTTCCGTGGACCTGACGGATGCGGAGCTGGAGGCGCGCAAGGCCGACTGGCCCGGCCCCCGGCCCACGATCTATGCCTCCGGCGCGCTGTGGAAATATGCGGAGCAGGTCGGTTCCACCTATCTGGGGGCGGTGACGCATCCGGGCGGCAAGGCCGAAAAGCATGTTTACGCGGATCTCTGACGGGATTCGCGCCAGGCGCGGCCCCTGGCGCCTGGCCTCTGTAGTGTTGCTGCCGCTGGCGCTGTCCGGCTGCCTTGAAGGGGCGGGGCCGGACGCGGTTCCCGCCGACCGCCCCAAGCGGCTGAGCGAGATCAAGACGACGGAGGGAGGGTTGGGCTTCCTCTCCAGTCTGAAACGGCCCATCGGCCCCGTCCTGCAACAGGCGCGCACGGCGGGCGGCGCCGTCGTTATCGCCGGCCCCGAGGGGTATTGCGTCGAAGGCCGGTCGCTGAAGACCCGGCAGCGCGGCGGGTTCGCGGTGCTGGCGCGTTGTGACATCCTGTCGGGTGGAGATATCGGGGCCCCGGTGGCGCTGGCTCTGCTGACCGTAACGATCGCGCCGGCCGGTGACGTCACGGTGCTGCCCTCCGCCGCTGACATGGCGCGCGATTTCACCTATCTTGGCGTATTGGACATGGTGGATGGCCAGGGCGTGCACATGCTGCACCTGGAAACCGGCGGCAACGACCATGTGCCTGCGGTCGATCCCCGGCATTGGCGCGGCGCCTTCCTGCTGAATGGCTATGTCGTCGGGCTGGCCGCCTATGGGCCGCGTGACAGTTCGGTGGTGGCCGATGGCGGGCAGGCGCTGCTGCTGGCCATGGCCCGCCGAATGCGCAGCGCCAGCCCCGAAGGCGCGCCCTCCGCCAACCCCGAAGCGGCAGAGACTGTGCCAGCCCTGGCCGATGCGGGCCGCCCCGCCGGCGCTGCGGAGGCACCTGCAACCCCCGCCGCGGCCACCAGCGCTAGAAGCGCCGAAGCTGACGGGCCGGGCGCTGCCGCATCCGCCGACGGCCCCGCGCCGGGCGGGCTGTCGGGAGGCCTGTTCCCGTAGCCGCGAAATCGTCTATGGTGCCGCAGGTGGACGAACGGGCAGGCCGATGGCGGCGCCCGTCCGGGACGGCAACAACGGGCGGTCAACGCGCGACTGACGGCAGGGCATGGCATGGCAAGGACGGGACAATCCCTGGTGGACAGGATCAGGCTGCGGCGCGAAATGCGGCGCTGGCGGCGCATCGCGCGCGGCGCCCCCCGTGCACCGATGCACATCCTGCGCGATCATCGCAACCAGGCGCGTGGCCTGCGCGAACTGCTGGACCGGGTGATCCGCACCGCTGAATATCGCCTGACGCTGCCCTATGTCGGCTCCAACGCCTTTCCCGTGCCGCATGATGCCGATTGGTCATGGCGCCCGCAGCTGTGGCGCGAACCTCTGACGCCGCGCGGCATGGCTTCGGTCCGGTCGAAATCCATGCTGGGGGCAGAGGCGTCGCTGTTCCACGATTGCGACCGCTCCGAATTGTCGATGCGTCAGGTCCGCAACCGACGGGAAAGCGACCTCGCCCCGTTTGGCCTGCGGCTGGACGTTTTCACCTTTGACGGCACGTTCCTGTCGCTGGTGTTGCAAATGCCGCCAGAGGCCGTCGCCGGGCTGAAACGCCGCCACCTGATCCGCATGGAAGCCATCGTGGAGCTGGAAAAACCGCTGGAGCTGTTCGCCCGGCTGAACATCCGCCATGGCCCGAATACCGAACAATTGGTGCGGGAGGTCGAATTGAACGGCCGCGACATGGTGGTGGAATTCGATCTGGCCTATTCCAAGTTGAACGAAAAACGGATCGAAGGCGCCTGGCTGGACCTGATCTTCGATTCGCCGGAGATGAACCAGATTGTCCTGCGCGACGTCACCTTCAGCCGCCGCCCGCGCGCCGAACTTTGATCCCCCGGAGGGCCCGACATGACCGCCGCCACCTTTTCGACCGAACCGCGCCTGACCAAGACCCGCCTGTTCGAAGGCGTCTGGGAAGGTGTTCTGGAAGGACCGCAGGGCGATCATGCGCCCGATCTGGCGGTCACGCTGGACGGCGATCCCCTGGCGGGGGTCGAAATCACCGCCGCCGACGCGCCCGGTGAATGGCTGGTGCGGGTTGCGGTGCCGGTGGCGGCCATTCGCGACGGGATTCAGACCGTCCTGATCACGGAGGCCGGAAGCGGCGCGGTGCTGAATTCCTTTGCGGTGCTGGCCGGGGACAGCGCCGCCGGCAGCCTTCAGGCCGAGGTCGATCTGCTGCGGTCGGAACTGGATATGCTGAAACGTGCCTTCCGCCGGCATTGCGTCGAAACCGCCTGAGCAGCGCCCAGGGGCGTTCGACCCGACGTCACCCGACCTGACCTTACGGCATTTGAAACTTTCCCGCCTCGGTTCGCGTGAATGGCCCGTTTCCGGGACGCGCGCGATTGTCGCTATCTTGTCATCAACGCAGCCAGAAACCACCCCGTTAATGCCGGTCCCGCGCCCCGATCCTGCCTGAATTGGTGCTGATAACGAAACGGAACGAGACGTGGGATAGGTGGTTTCAATGGACCGGCTGACAGAGATGGAAGCATTCGCGACGGTGGTAGACCAAGGTGGGTTTACCGACGCCGCAAAGAAGATGGGCATATCCAAGTCGGCTGTTTCCAAGCATGTTTCCTCCCTTGAGGCACGGCTGGGGGCGCGGTTGCTGAACCGCACCACGCGCCGTGTCTCGCCCACGGAAATCGGCCTGGCCTATTACGATCGGGCCCGCCGGGTGCTGAACGACGCGGGAGAGGCCGACGCGCTTGTCACCTCGATGCAATCCGCGCCTTCCGGCCTGTTGCGGATCTCCGTCGCGACCGATTTCGGGGTGAACCACCTGTCGCCGGTGCTGGGCGAATTCCTTGCGGAATTTCCGGAAATCACCGTGAACATGGTCCTGAACAACCGCTACGTCGAACTGATCTCGGAAGGGTTCGACATGGCGATCCGCATCGGAGAGCTGGAAGACAGCACCCTGCGCGCCCGCAAGCTGACGGAGACGGCGAAACGGATGATCGCCTCGCCCGCCTATTTCGAGAAATACGGCCGCCCGCAGAAGATCGACGATCTGAACGATCACAAGCTGCTGCATTATTCCAGCCAATCCTCGGGCAACGTCTGGAAACTGACCGCGCCATCGGGGGAGAAACGCCAGGTTCGCACTGCTGGCTGGCTGAGCGTGAATGACGGGCAATCCCTTCTGAACGCAGCGATTTCCGGGCTTGGCATCGCCTATCTGCCCAGCTTTCTCTATTCCGATGCGATGGAAAAGGGGCTGGTGGAGGACGCGATCCCCGATCTTCCGGTCGAGCTTCAGGGCATCTACGCGGTCTACCCGCCGGGCCGGTTCACGCAGCCCAAGGTCCGCGCCTTCATCGACTTCCTGGTCGATGCGTTCTCCGAAAAAGGTCCGCTGGACTGGTAATTTCCGATTTTCCCCCGCCACCCAAGGCAAACTTCACCCCGGCCCAGGCCGGGGTTTTTCTTTGTCTCACTCAGTATTCAGCAGCACCGCCTCGACCCGCCGGTTGGCCTCGCGGCCCTCGGCGGAGAGGTTGCCCAATAGGGGGGAGAGGTATCCGACCCCCTCGGCGCTGACCTGGACGGCGGGAACGCCGTGGCGGTCGATCAGGCGCCGGGCGACGGCCTGCGCGCGGCGCCGGGACAGGGCGATGTTGCCGTCCAACGCGCCCAGGCTGTCGGTATGGCCCACCAGCACGACGCGCCGCCCGGTATCGGCGCGCAGGTAGCCTGCCAACGTGTCGAGAGAGGCATAGGCGCTGTCCGCCAGTTCCGCCGACCCGACGCCGAAATCCAGATCGCGCAGCACCGCGTGGCCGCGTGTTTCCAACCGTGCCACCAGGTCCAGCCGTCCGGTGGCCGGACGGTCAGATGCGGGGGCCGGGGCCGGGGCTCCGTCGGTGGTGGTTACCCCCTCGGCGCTGCCGGGCGGGACGACATGCACCAGTTGGACATAGCCCGCCCCGGAGGAGCGGCTGACCACCAGGAAGATCGCCGACGTGCCATCGCCGCCGTCCCGCAGGGCCGAGAGGGCGCGGAAATCGAACAGATCGACATACATGTCCGGCGCGCTGAGGATATCGGCGGCGAACCGGAAGTCGAAACCGCCGCAATCCTGCGCCTGACAATCCAGAACGATGTCGAAGCCCGCCGCCGTCACCTGGCGTTTCAGCGCCGTCATCAGTTGCAAAGTGGTCATCGCCGAACCAATGCGCCAGCTGCGCCGCGTCACCTCGCCGTCCACCAGGCGGCTGGGCAACTGCGTGCCGTCATGGGGGGCAAGGGGCAGGGTGAAGCTGTCGGCGGCGCGTGGCCCCGTGAAAAGCGGCGCGGCGCGCCCCGGCAAGGTCAGGTCCAAGGCCCGACCGGGCTGGGGCAGCACCAGGGCCAGCGCGACCGCCAGCCCCGCGACCGCCCTACCGCGCCTGGGCGTGGTATTCGTCATTCGGTTTCATGTTGGTGGCAGAGGCCACGCGGTTGGTCATGTTGAAAAAGGCCGCCACGTTGGCGATGTCCCAGATATCACGGTCGGAAAAACCCAGATCGCGCAGCGCCTGCCGGTCGGATTCCGCGATCGCGGCGCTTTCGCGGGTGATCTGAGCGGCGAAATCCAGCATTCCGCGCTGCTTCGGGGTCAGGTCGGCGACGCGGTAATTCATCACCATCATCTCTCCCAGCTTCGGATCGCCGGACAATTCGCGCACGGCGGCGCCATGGGCGGTCAGGCAGTAGAAGCAATGGTTGATGGAGGAGACGACCACCGCGATCATCTCCCGCTCCAGCTTGGTCAGGCCGCTGTCGGCCAGCATCAGGTCGTTGTAGATCGCGGTAAAGGCGTTCAGCTTGTCGATGTCAAAGGCGTGGGCCTTCAGCACGTTGGGCACCATGCCCAGCTTGTCCTGGCAGATGTCGAAATATTTCTGCGTCTTCTCGGGCAGCGGGTCGACCATCGGCAGGTTCAGGGCGGTGGGCATGTTGTCGGTCTTGGTCATCTGTCCTCGGCTCTCCTCAGGCGTCGGTTTCTGGCGCCGGTTTCTGGCGGTAGTGATAGTGTCCCACGATCTCCATCCCGAGGGAAGAATAGAGCCGGTTGGCCGCATCGTTCGCCCGGGTGCACAGCAGCGCGAAATCCGCCGCGCCCTGGGCCACCGCCCATCGGGCGATCCGCACGGTGCCATAGCGGCCCATGCCCTGCCGCCGCGCGGGGGGCGTGATTTCCAGCGCGTGCAGCATGGCGATGCCGTGGTGGATCGCGGCAAAGACGGTGCCGCCGACGCTGTTGTCCAGTTGCAGGACAGCGGAGATGCGCGGCCCGGCGGCGCGCGCCATCACCGCCAGGCGGTCGGGGCCGATGCCGCCCGCGGCCCAGATCTCGCGCTGAATGGCCAGCGGGGACCAGCCCAGGACGGCGGAATATTCGCCCGGCACCGGCTGCGCGGCGACCCGTGCAGCCGGGGCGGAATAGATGTTCGTGGGATCGATCAGCGCATAGCCCCGCGCCGCCAGCAACGCGTCCAGCCTGGCATCCGCCGCCGTCAGCCGAAACAGGGGCTGCTGGTCGATGGCCGCCATCGCGCTTTCGGCCAGGGTGACCTCTCCCTCCGTGATCTCGCCGACCGTTGCGGGGCCCAGGGGCAGAGCGGCGGACACGCGCTTGCCGCCCCCCAGCCCGCGCCGGATCGCCCAGGGGCCGATAAGCTGGCGTTCGGCGGCTGGCCATGTCGCGTCGGTGGCGTCAAGATGGCGCGCGATGACGCTCACGCGGGGAAAATCTCGGCCAGGCGGGTCATCGCCGCATCCACCCGCGCCGCATCGCTGCCGCGCACCACGACATTGGCGCCGTAGACGCCGTTGTGCTGGTAGGGATAGGAACCAAAGGACAGGTCGGCGAATTCCGCCGCGAGGTCACGCAGGGGGCCGGCGATCTCACCCTCGCCGCGCTCGATCCGCAGGGATTGGGACAGCAGCGGCTGGCCGCCGGTCAGGGTGGGCAGGACGGTGGCCACCATGGCGCGGAAAACGTCCGGCACGCCGGCCATGACATGCACGTTGTCGACGGTGAAACCGGGCGCGATGGAAACCGGGTTTTCGATCAGCGTGGCACCTGCGGGGATACGGGCCATGCGCAACCGCGCCTCGGTGATTTCGACGCCGCGCGCCTCCCAATTGGCAACCAGAAGGGCGCGGGCATCGTCGCGGACGTCAATCGTGCGGTCAAAGGCCTGGGCAATGCAATCGGCGGTGATGTCGTCATGTGTGGGTCCGATCCCGCCGGACGTGAACACCGTGTCATGCGCGGCTGCCAGCGCCTGTACGGCGGTGACGATGGCGTCGGCGTCATCGCTGACGATACGGACCTCCCGCAGGTCGATCCCGATCTTCACCAGCTCCTGCGCGAGGTGGTGCATATTGGCGTCGCGGGTGCGGCCGGAGAGGATTTCATCACCGATGACAAGCATCGCGGCTGTGGGATTGGCCATTGGTTCGTTCGCCCCTAAACTTGCGCTTTCGCAACGGTATAGGCCCGGCTCATGCGCTTTCAAACCCCCCTTCTGCCCGCCCGGCTGATCCGCCGCTACAAGCGATTTCTGGCCGATGTCCGTCTGGAGGACGGGACCGAGGCGGTGGCCCATATCGGCAACCCCGGCTCCATGCTGGGGCTGGCAGAGCCGGGGATGCGGATCTGGGTCGAACCCAATGACGACCCGAGGAAAAAGCTGCGTTATGGCTGGCGGCTGGTCGATCACGAGAACGGCCATTTCACCGGGGTCGATACATCGGCCCCCAATCGGGCGCTGCGGGCGGCGCTGATCGCCGGCGAGGTGCCGGGGCTGGACAGCTATGCCGAGGTGCGGCCCGAACAGAAATACGGCCAGGGCAGCCGGGTGGATTTCCTGCTGCGGTCGCCCGGCCGTCGCGATGCCTGGGTCGAGGTGAAATCCGTGACCCTGTGCCGCCAGCCCGGCCTGGCCGAATTCCCCGACAGCGTGACCGCGCGCGGGTTGAAACACCTTGGCGATTTGCAGGCGATGGCGGATCAGGGCGCGCGGGCTGTACTGCTGTTCCTGGTGCAGCGCACCGATGCGGCCAGAGTCGGCGTGGCGGCGGATATCGACCCGGCCTATGCCCAGGGCCTGGCCGCCGCCCGCGCCAACGGGGTGGAAGTTCTGGCCCTGGGCACCCGCATCTCGCCCGAAGGGGTCTGGCCCGCCGATCCCCTGCCGCTGGCGTTGTAGCGGCCTCAGCCCGCGAGCCGCGCCACGGCATCGGCCAGCACATTCAGCCCGGCGGTCAGGTCGGCCTCCGCCGTGTCTTCTTCGAAGGCGTGGCTGATCCCGTTGATCGAGGGCACGAACAGCATCGCAACCGGCATTTTCGCCGCCACACTGGCCGCGTCATGCAGGGCGCCCGATTGCATCCGGCGCCAGCGGCCCGGCGCCTGAACCTGGGCCGCGCTGGCCAGCGCCTCCTGAAAGCGGGGGTCCATCGGCACCGGCTCCAGCCCCAGCATATCGGAGAATTGCAACTCCAGCCCACGCGCCTGTGCGACCTCGGTGGCGGCGGTGCGAATGATCTCTTCCATCCGGGCCAGCCGGTCGCCTTCGCCGTCGCGCCATTGCATGGAGAAAGTGCAGCGCCCCGGCACGATGGAATGCGCGCCGGGATGCAGATCCACGTGGCCGGTGGTCCAGACAGTCTGCGGCGTGACCACGTTGCGGAAACGTTCGGCAATCAGCGCCTGAAACGCCAGCATCCCCTGCAACGCGTCGCGGCGGCGGTGCATGGGCGTGGTGCCGGCGTGGTTCTGCTCTCCGGTAAAGGTGATGCGCATGTCGCGGATGCCGACGATATCGGTGACGATGCCGGCGGCCTCTCCGGCCTCGTCCAGCCAGGGGCCCTGCTCGATATGGCATTCGATGAACCCGGTGAACCGCGCCGGGTCCACCGGCTCGCCCGCCCGGTCCGCCATCCGGGCGCGCGCCTGCGCGAAGGTGACGCCGGTGCTGTCGGTCAGGGTGTCGGCCTCGGCCAGCGTGGTGTGCCCGGCCCAGATGCGACTGCCGGTGGTGACGCCAAAGCGCCCTTCCTCGTCCTGGAAGGACACGGCAGAGATCGGCACACCGGCGGCCTGACCGGCCCGCGCCAGTTCCAGCCCGCAGATCACCCCCAGGGCGCCGTCCAGCCAGCCGCCTTCGGGCTGGCTGTCGGAATGCGACCCGACCAGCAGGGAGGGGCCATCGGCCAGCCCCCAGACGGTGCCGGTCGCGTCGAACCGGGCCTCCAGCCCGGCATCGCGATACTTCTGGGCCAGCCAGTCACGGGCGGCGATGTCGGGGTCTGAATAGGCGGGACGGATCACCCCCTTGGAAACGCCTGCCGCGCCGAACCGGCGCAATTCGTGCAGATCGTTCAGGAACCTCTGGGGATCGACGGGGATCATCTGCATCTCCTTCACTGCGGGCGTGACTGCGGGGCGGGACCGGTGGTAACCGGGGCCAAGGGGCCACAGCCCCCGCGTGATGTCAAATCGCGCCGCGCGGACCGTCCTTCGTGCAATCACGCAATTGCCCGCCGGGGCACGGAGTTCCGTTTGCGCCGCAGGGCAGGCTCCCTTAGGCCGGGGCGAAAGGAGACGACGATGACCCATCTGTGGATGCGCGCGGAGACGCGCCCCTTCGAGGAACGCGCCGGTCTGACCCCCGAGGGGGTCGCGCAGCTGACGGACCGGGGGATCCGCGTCACCGTGGAACACAGCCGCACCCGCATCCTGCCGATCGACGGCTATGCCGCCGCCGGAGCGGAGCTGGCCGAGGAAGGCAGTTGGCCAGAGGCACCGGACGATGCGATCATCTTCGGGCTGAAGGAACTGCCCGAGGACGGCACCCCTCTGCATCACCGCCACATCATGTTCGGCCATGCCTACAAGGGCCAGCCCGCCGGGCAGATCCTGCTGCGCCGGTTCCGCGCCGGGGGGGGGACATTGCATGATCTGGAATACCTGCTGGATGCGGACGGGCGCCGGGTGGCGGCTTTTGGCTACTGGGCGGGCTATGTTGGTGCGGCGGTCAGCCTGAAATGCTGGGCGGCACAGCGGCGCGGCGGGATCTGCGGTCCGGTCTCCGCCTTTGCTGGCAAGGACGACCTGATCGACGAGATCCGCGCCAATCTGGACGGCACCGGCACCCCGCCGCGCGCCATCGTCATCGGGGCTCTGGGCCGGGTCGGCACCGGGGCGCGGGATTTCTGCACGGCGGTGGGCGTGCCCGTCACCAGTTGGGACATGGCAGAGACAGCCCATGGCGGCCCTTTCCCCGAGATCGCGGCGCATGAGGTCTTTCTCAACTGTATTCTGGCCGGGTCGCACACCCCGGTTTTCGTGCCCCGAGAGATGGCCGACGCCCCGCGCGCGCTATCGGTGATTGGCGATATCGCCTGTGATCCGACGTCCGATTTTTCGCCGATCAAGATCTATGATCAGGCTACGGACTGGGGCGATCCGGCATTGCGCGTGCGCACCGATCCGGTGCTGGACGTGATGGCCATCGACAATCTGCCCTCGCTGCTGCCGCTGGAAAGCAGCGAGGATTTCGCCCGGCAACTCCTTCCGTTCCTGAAAGAGGTCGGTACGCTGGACGGCACCGTCTGGGGCCGGGCGGAGAAGATATTCAAAACCAACATGGAGGCGTTGCAATGACAATTCACTGGTGTGGAACCGGGTTGTCCGCCGTGCCCGGCCTGCGGACCCTTCTGACTTCGGGCGCCGATGTCGTCGTCTGGAACCGCACCACGGCCAAGGCTGCGGAGGCGGTCGGCGATCTGACCGACGATATTCGTGCCTTCGATCTGGCGACCCTGTCGGGTGCGCTGGCGGCGGGCGATGTCGTTGTGTCGATGCTGCCGGCGGATTGGCATGTGCCATTGGCACAGGCGGCGCTGGAGGCGGGTGCGCATTTCGTTTCCTCTTCCTATATCTCTCCTGAGATGCGGGCGTTGGACGGCGCGGCACGGGACAAGGGACTTTGCCTGGTGAACGAGGTCGGGCTGGACCCGGGGATCGACCATCTGATGGCCCATGAGCTGGTCGGGAAGTGGCGGTCAAGCGATGATTTCGACAGCTCGGCGGAGCTGTCCTTTACCTCCTATTGCGGTGGATTCCCGAAAATTCCCAACGAGTTCCGCTACAAGTTCAGCTGGTCGCCGCTGGGTGTTCTGAAGGCGCTGCGCTCCCCCTCCCGGTCGATCCGGGATTGGGAGGTGCTGGAGGTCGATCGCCCCTGGCAGGCCATCACCCGCTACGAGGATCCGCGCGAACTGGGAGAGACCTTCGAGGCTTATCCCAACCGGGATTCGGTGCCGTTCATCGCGGAATACGAGTTCGGAAAGGACTGGAACGTCCGCAATTTCGTGCGCGGCACCCTGCGGCTGGACGGCTGGTCGGAGGCCTGGGCCGACGTGTTCCGCGAGATCGAGACGCTGGACGGTCCCGAGGGCGATGCTCGCCTGGCGGAGATGTCGGACGATTTCTGGTCCCGCCACGCCTATGGGGAGGGGGAGGCCGACCGGGTTGTCCTGTTCGTCACCCTGACGGCCAAGCAGGACGACAAGGTGCTGTTCGACCAGACTTGGGCCATGGATGCGCGCGGCACGGCGGAAACCTCGGCCATGGGGCGGCTGGTGTCGCAGACCGTGCGGCTGGCGGTTCAGGCGGTGATCGCCGGCGAAATCGCGCCCGGTGTCAGCGCCGCGCCCAGCGACCCGGAGATCACGGGCAGCTGGCTGGGTCAGATCGCCGGGGCCAACACCCATCTGGAAATCATCCAGCGCGTCGGTTGACCCGGCCCCGCCAGCCGCGATCTGGTGCCAAACCGGGCGCCGCACGATAAAAACCCCGGGCCGCATGGCCCGGGGTTTTTCGATGCTTCGATTCAGACTGGATTTTCAGTTCAGACTGTATGTTCTGTCAGTCCAATCATCACCGATGCATCCGAATTGCCTGACGTGTCAGGTCTTATTGAATTTCATAGGCCGACAATTCGTCGTCACCGTCTTCGCTGAAGACAGACACTTCGGCCTGTTCCATGCGCAGCAGCTGACGGGATTCGTCCTTGTAGACTTCTTCGCCCGGCACGATCTTGGTGGTGCCGTCGGTCACGATGACCGTGTCATTCTGCGTCATGTCGCGTTGCGTCTGCAGCTCGGCCGGGGTGGCAGCGATGGCTGCGGTGCCGGTCATCAGGGCTGCGGTGCTCAGAGCGATAAGGCGTTTCATGGTAATCTCCTTTTTCTTTTTCTCTCGGTGCAGGCCGTGTTGCCTGCGGTTCGAGGAGACAACACCGCGACAGGCGAAAAAGTTCGAACACGCGCTCTGCCAATAATGTGAGAACTGAAAGTGAACCGGATCGCCCCGTCGCGCGTAACGCCGCGCCGGGCGGTGCTATTCGCCGCGCGGACGGCTGGACGTCAGGCGGTCCAGGCTGGGCGCGTCATCGGATATTTCCTCGAAATCGAAATTGTCCAGCCGGGCGGCGCGCTTGCCCGCACGTTCGGCGGCGGTGCCGATTCCGTCCAGATCTTCGCGTGCCTGACGGAAGTGATTGTCCAGCTTCCCCACCCGTTCCACCACCAGTTCGACGTCGCGGTGCAGCTGGCGCAGGGTCTTGCGGATCGCGCCCGCCTGTTCGCGCATCCGCGCGTCCTTGAGGATGGCGCGCATGGTGTTCAGCGTTGCCATGCAGGTGGTGGGGGAGACGATCCAGACGCGGGCGTCGAACCCCTCCCGCACCACGTCGGTGAAATTGGCGTGCAGTTCGGCATAGACGGCCTCGGAGGGCAGGAACATCAGCGCGCCATCCGCCGTCTCGCCGTCGAGGATATAGCGGTCGGAGATCGCGCGGATATGGGTGCGTACCGCCTGGCGCAGCAATTGCGCGGCGCGGGCGACGTGTTCCGGACTGCGGGCGTTGCGCAGGGCCTCGTAGGACTCCAGCGGGAATTTTGCGTCGATCACGATGGGGCCAGGTGGGTTGGGCAGGTGGATCAGGCAATCGGCGCGGCGCCCGTTCGACAGGGTGGCCTGCACCGTGTAGCTGTCCGAGGGCAGCGCCTTGGACACGATGTCGTTCAACTGGATCTCGCCAAAGGCGCCGCGTGTCTGCTTGTTCGACAGGATGTCCTGCAACGACAGCACGTCGCCGGACAGGCGGGTGATATTTTCCTGCGCGCGGTCGATCGTCTTCAGCCGCTCTTGCAGGGCGGTCAGGGATTTCGTTGTCCGTTCCGACCCGCCGCGCAGTTGTTCGTTCATCTTCTCCTGCATCTCCGCCAAGCTGCGGGCCGAGCGCAGGGCGTTTTCATGCAGGCGGTCATTCATCTGCGCCTGAACATGGGCCATCCGGGTTTCCATGGTCTGGATCACCTGCGCCTGGGTGCTGGCCTGAGCGTTGGACACCGAGGTCAGGCCGCCGGCCAGCTGCTCCTGCCCGCGCGACAGCCCTTCCACGGCGCGCGACAACTGGGTCATCTGCCAGATCACCGGTTCGTTCGCACGGGCATTGCCGCGCAGCACCGCGATCAGCAGCCCCACGACCAGCAGCAGCAGCCCGCCCAGCCCCGCGGCCAGGATAAGCGGGTCGGCCAGGATCTGGGACAGGGGGGTCATGTGCGTCCGAACAGCCGTTCGATATCGGCCAGCTTCAGCTCCACATAGGTGGGACGGCCGTGGTTGCATTGGCCGGAATGGGGCGTTGCCTCCATCTGGCGGAGGAGTTCGTTCATCTCCGCCACCTGCATCCGGCGTCCCGACCGGATGGAGCCATGGCAGGCCACGCGGGAGAGGATCGCCTCGATCCGGGCTTGCAGGGTCTGACTGTCGTCCTGATCGGCCAATTCATCCAGCACGTCGCGCAGCATCGCCTCGGCGTTGATCTCGCCCAGGATGGCGGGGGTCTCGCGAATGGCGATGGCGCTGCCGCCGAAAGCTTCGAGGTGCAGGCCCAGGCGCGCCAGATCCTCGGCGGCTTCCAGCAGGCGGGCGCATTCCCCTGCGGACAGCTCAACGATTTCGGGGATCAGAAGCGCCTGGGAGGCGACACCATTGGCGGCCATCTGCGCTTTGAGCTTCTCGTAGACCAGCCGTTCATGGGCGGCGTGCTGATCCACCAGGATCATGCCGGTGCGGGTCTGTGCGACGATGTAATTCTCGTGCACCTGCGCGCGGGCGGCACCCAGGGGGTGATCCTCGGCCGGCGGCAGGTCGGGCCGGGGGTCTTCGACGATCTCGTGCCGGGCCGAGGGCGCGGTGTCGAAGGCAGGCAGGGAGGCCGGGCCTTCGGACAGGCCGGGTGCGGGCTGCGCCTGGGCCAGCGGCGTGTCGGACAGCGGCCGCGTGCCACGTTCCGGTGCCTGGTAGACGGGGGCGTGCGGTGCCTCGGCGGCGCCGGGTTCGGGACGAAAGGCGCCCAGTGTCGCCCCCGCCACGGTGGTGGAGGCGCGGTGCCCGGCCTCTGCCAGCGCATGGCGCAACCCGGTGACGATCAGCCCCCGCGCGGTGCCCGGATCGCGGAACCGAACCTCGGATTTCGCGGGATGCACGTTCACATCCACCAGCGTGGGATCGCAGGTCAGGAACAGCGCGGCGGCCGGGTGGCGGTCGCGGCTGAGAAAGTCGAAATAGGCCGCTCGCAGCGCGCCGGTCAGCAGTTTGTCCCGCACCGGGCGGCCGTTGACGAACAGGAATTGCGCCACCGCCGCGCCGCGCGAATAGGTCGGCAGTGCGGCATAGCCGGTCATGCGCAGCCCCTCGCGGGTGGCGTCGATGGCCAGGGCGTTCTCGGCAAAGTCGCGGCCCAGGATCGTAGCCAGCCGCCCGTGCAGCGCATCGAACAGGTCACCCGATTCGGGGTCGGCGCGGAACAGCACCCGCCCGTCGCCGCCGCCCGACGTGTCGCGCAGGGTGAACCCGACAAAGGGTTCCGCCATCGCCAGCCGCTTGATGATATCGGTCACGGCCTGCGTCTCTGCGCGGTCGCTGCGCAGAAATTTCAGCCGCGCGGGGGTGGCAAAGAACAGATCGCGCAGGTCCGCCACCGTGCCGGAATTCAGCGCGGCGGGGCGCACCGGGTCCGCCCGGCCGCCGGAGACGCGGATTTCGGCGGCCTCCGCGCCCGCCACGCGGGAGGTCAGGGTCAGCCGCCCCACGGCGGCCAGCGAGGGCAGCGCCTCTCCGCGGAAGCCGAAGGTGTGGATGTTCAACAGGTCTGAGCCATCGATCTTGGACGTGGCGTGGCGCGACAGGGCCAGGGGCAACGCGTCAGCCGCGATGCCGCAGCCATCGTCGCGCACGCGGATCAATGTCTTGCCGCCATCGGCAATGGTGATCTCTACCCTGGTGGCGCCGGCATCCAGCGCGTTTTCCACCAGCTCCTTCACCGCGGAGGCGGGGCGTTCCACGACCTCCCCGGCCGCGATGCGGTTGATCGCGGCATCGTCCAACTGGCGGATGACCGGGGCGTCGGGGCGTATCTTGGGGGCGGCTTGGCTCATCCAACTAGGTGTAGCATGGGCGGGCCGAGTCGGAAATGGGGCGCGCGGCGGAAAGCTGTGGGCAACCCCCCGTTCAGCGGGTCGCGGCGCGGTACCAGGCGGTGATCGCCTGGCGCTCCTCCTCCTCCATGAAGGACAGGTTGGCGGGCGGCATCGCGTGGCCCAATCCGGCCTGAAGGTAGATCGCGCGCGCCTGCCGCGCGATCTGCGCTTCGGTCTCCAGCCGGATCCCCTTGGGCGGCCAATGCAGCCCTTCCCAGCCCGGTTCGGCGGCATGGCACATGGAGCAGCGGCCCAGCACGATATCATGCACGCGGTCGAACCCCTCGGCCTGCGCGAACCGCAGCGCGGGGCCGGTCGCCTCCTCCGGTTCGGCGCTGCGGAACATCGGCGCGGTGGAGAGCCACATCACCGCCAGGAAGATCAGAGCCGTCACCAGCCAGGTCCAGTACGGTCGCCCCTGCCGCGCATGCATGGAGTTGAAGAAATGCCGGATCGTCACGCCCATCAGGAACACCAGGCTGGCAATCACCCATGTGTACTGGGTGGAGAAGGCCAGCGGGTAGTGATTGGACAGCATCATGAAGATGACCGGCAGGGTCAGGTAATTGTTGTGAGTGGATCGCTGCTTGGCGATCTTGCCGTATTTCGGGTCGGGTTTGCGCCCGGCCTTCAGATCCGCCACCACGATCTTCTGGTTCGGGATGATGATCATGAAGACATTCGCGCTCATCAGCGTGGCGGTGAAGGCCCCCAGGTGCAGCAGTGCCGCCCGCCCGGAAAAGACAGAGGTATAGAACCACGCCAGCCCCACAAGGATCACGTAAAGGCCGATCATCAGGCGGGTGTTGTTCTCGCCAAGGCGGGATTTGCAGATCTGGTCATAGGCGACCCAGCCCAGTCCCAGCGACGCGATGGAAATCGCGATCGCCTGCCAGGGCGCCAGATCGGCGACGGCGGGGTCGATCAGGTAGAATTCCGCGCCCAGGTAATAGACCAGTGCCAGCAGCGCAAAGCCCGACAGCCAGGTCGCGTAGCTTTCCCATTTGAACCAGACCAGGTGGTCGGGCAGGTTTGCCGGGGCCACCAGGTATTTCTGGATATGGTAGAAGCCGCCGCCATGGACCTGCCATTCCTCGCCATCCGCGCCGGTGGGCAGGTTGCGATCGCGGTGCAGCCCCAGGTCGAGCGCGATGAAATAGAACGATGACCCGATCCAGGCGATCGCGGTGATCACGTGCAGCCAGCGCACGGCAAATTCCAGCCAGGCGCCCATCGCGGCAAAATCGTACATGTCCCGGTCCCTTCGTGGTTCCCGGAATCCTAACCATGGATCGGCCCGTCTCGCAATTCCGCGCGAAGGTGGTTGGCAGGAAGAAATATTCCACTACCTGCATGTGAACAGATGTCAGGCACAGGAGAGCAAGATGTTTCACAGGACATCCCCCGCCCGCGGGCCGGGATCACCCCGGGTGGACGGGTTCCACGACGCGGCGACAGGATCGGTGCAATACGTGGTCACCTGCGAGGCGACCGGCCAATGCGCGCTGGTGGATGTGGTGCAGGATTTCGATCCCGCCGCCGCGCGCAGCCACATGGGTTCGGCGCAGGAGGTACTGGACTTCGTCGCCGCGCAGGGCTGGACCGTGGCCTGGGTGCTGGACACCCACCCCCATGCGGATCATCTGATGGCGTCGGACTGGTTGCGTGCGCAGACCGGCGCGCCCAACGGCATCGGCGCCAAGGTGGCCGAGATCGCGGAGCTGTGGCGCGACCTGTACCATTTACCCGAGGCCTTCGAGCCCGCGCGCGACTTTGACCACCTGTTCGAGGATGGCGCCCGGTTCGCGCTGGGCGATCTGGAGGTGCAGGTGATGCTGTCACCGGGGCATACGCTGGGCTCTGTCACCTATGTAGTGGGGGATGCGGCGCTGGTGCATGACACGTTCATGCATGTCGATGTCGGCACCTCCCGCGCGGATTTCCCCGGCGGATCCTCGGCCCGGTTGTATGACAGCCTGATGCAGATCCTTGATCTGCCAGACCAGACGCGGCTGTTCATCGGCCACGATTATCCCCCGGTGAAGGGGCGCGAGGGTCCGGCCTGGGAGGCCAGCGTCGCCGACCACCGCGCCCACAACCCCCATGTCGGCGGGGGCACGACGCGGGCGGACTACATTCGCCTGCGGGACGAACGCGATGCCACGCTGGGCCTGCCGGACCGGATGCTGCACGCCTTGCAGGTCAATCTGCGCGCCGGACGCCTGCCCGCGTCGGAGGCGGATGGCCACAGCTATTTCAAGATCCCTGCCAATCGATTCTGAACAAGGAGAGAGCGATGAAAACCGAAACCGTGGACGGCGTGGCGCTGGAAAGCTGGACGCCACAGGAAGTGGCCAGCGCGCTGGAGGCCGGAGAGATCGTGCTGATCGACGTGCGCACGCCGCAGGAATTCATGTTCGAACATGTCGAGGGGGCGATGCTGATGCCGATGTCCGGCTTCACGCCCAAAGCTTTGCCGGGGCAGGGAGAGAAGCGGATCGTACTGCATTGCGGATCGGGCGTGCGGTCCGAGAAGATGGCCCGCAGCGCCATCGCCGCCGGGTTGGACCGCATCGCCCATATGGAGGGCGGTTTCGGTGCCTGGAAGGCCGCGCGCCTGCCGCATATCGGCACAGACATGGCCACCGGCGCGCCAAAGAAGGTGACGCCCTGACGGCAGGCGGGGCGGGGCGCTTCGGGTTGGAGCGCCCCGCCTCCGCCCCCCGGCGCCTCTGACGCGGGCGCCTCTGAAGTGGGCAATGGCCTGCCGCGCGTCCATCCTGTCCCCGACGGGGCCGGGCAGCGGGGCACGAAAAAACCCGGGCGCGGACGCCCGGGTCAGGTGTGTGGTCGACTGGACCGGGCTTAGCCCTTGGCGAATTCGGGATAGGCTTCCATCCCCAGTTCGGCCTTGTCGAGGCCCATCAATTCGTCTTCTTCCGAGACACGCAGCCCCATCAGAGCCTTGATGATGAACCAGACCACGAAGGAGGCGACCAGAACGAAGATCCCGACCACGATGATGCCGTAGAGCTGTGCGCCCAGCGTTGCATCGGGGTTGGTCAGGACGACGGCCAGAGTGCCCCAGATGCCGCAGAACAGGTGCACCGGGATGGCGCCGACAACGTCGTCGATCTTCAGCTTGTCCAGCATCGGCACGGCGAAGACGACGATCACACCGCCCACGGCACCGATCAGAGTGGCCGCGCCCAGCGTCGGGGTCAGCGGTTCGGCGGTGATGGACACCAGACCGGCCAGCGCGCCGTTCAGGATCATGGTCAGGTCGGGTTTCTTGTACAGCAGCTGCGTGACGATCAGGGCCGCGATGGCGCCGCCTGCGGCTGCGGTGTTGGTGTTGGAGAAGATCCGCGACACGTCGGCCACATCACCCACGGAGCCCATCGCCAGCTGCGAGCCGCCGTTGAAGCCGAACCAACCCAGCCACAGGATGAACGTCCCCAGGGTTGCCAGCGTCAGGTTGGAGCCGGGGAAGGGGATGACAGCACCGTCCTTGTACCGGCCCAGGCGCGGCCCGAGGATCAGCGCACCGGCCAGCGCGGCCCAGCCGCCCACGGAGTGCACCACGGTGGAGCCTGCGAAGTCCAGGAAGCCCGCTTCGTCCAGGAAGCCGCCGCCCCATTTCCACGACGCTTGCAGCGGGTAGATGATGGCGGTCAGGATGATGGTGAAGACCAGGAAGGGCCACAGCTTGATCCGTTCGGCCAGCGCGCCCGACACGATGGAGGCGGTGGCAGCACAGAACATCAGCTGGAAGAAGAAGTCCGAACCGGTGGAGGCATAGCCCAGGTCATCCGCATCGGCAGGCGCCACGCCCACCGCTTCGAGGACGCCGGGGCCCCAGACACCGGACAGCACCCCTTCGACGGACCAGGTGCCCAGCGGGTACATCAGGTTGTAGCCGATCAGGTAGTAGAAGATGGAAGCCAGCCCGAAGAGGCCCATGTTCTTCGTCAGCTGCATGGTGACGTTCTTGCCGCGCACCAGCCCGGCTTCGAGCATGGCAAAACCGCAGGCCATGAAGAAGACGAGGAAGCCGCCGATCAGGAACAACAGCGAGTTGAGGACGAAGACCGAATGTTCCGGCACGGCGCCAGCGGGGGCCGCAGCCTCGGCCGCGTCCTGCGCAAGGCCAAGGCTCGGGGCCGCGATCAGCGCGGCGGCGAGGCCCAATTTGGAGAGCATGTTCATGTTTGTTTCCCTTTCCCTGTCCGGTGGCTCACAGCGCGTCGGCGTTGGTTTCGCCGGTGCGCACGCGGACCGCCTGCTGGAGGTCGAGCACGAAAATCTTGCCGTCGCCGATCTTGCCGGTCTTGGCGGTGGTGGTGATGGTTTCGACGACCTGATCCGCCATCGCCGCGTTGACCGCGATTTCCAGCTTGATCTTGGGAACGAAATTCACCGCGTATTCCGCGCCGCGATAGATTTCGGTATGGCCGGATTGCGATCCGAACCCCTTGATTTCGGTCACCATCATTCCGCGCACGCCGATCTCGGTCAGCGCTTCGCGGACCTCCTCCAGCTTGAACGGTTTGATTGTTGCAACGATCAGTTTCACTACGATCCCCTTCCTTCGCACGGGTGTATCCCCGTCCTTGACCCCTGCAGATAAGACGCCGGTACCTGCATCGGTGAAGAATTAGGCGACCCTTGCGGGGCGAATGTCTGGGCGAATGATCAAAATATGGGCAATTGTGGAGTGTCGCATAAATTTTGTGCGAAACGTGAACGCTGCGGCAGGCGGAACCACCCTCAACAAAGCGGCAGAAACTGGATAGTCTGCGCCCAAACAAGAAAGTCCGGGCAGGCAGCATGAGTGATTCAGGACGACGCAAACCACCATTGGTGGCGGAAAAGCGCTATGGGCAGAGCCAGGGCAGGAAGAAGCCCGCGACGCGCAAACCCGCGACCGGCAAGTCCCGTCCCCGGGGCGGCAGCGGCGGATCGGGAGGCAAGCGCCCCCCCGGACGCGGGCGCGGTCCCGCCCGACGCGGCCCGAAACGGCGGGGCAACCCGGTGCTGGGCGTGCTGTCGGGGATCACCCGCTGGGTGCTGCGCCTTGTCTGGAACCTGTCCTGGCGGCTGATCATGGTCGTGGGTCTGCTGATTGTCGGCAGCTCGGCTTATATCGCCTCGACCTTGCCGGAATATGATCAGCTGCTGGACGGCCGGTCGCGCGGATCGGTCACCATGCTGGACGACACCGGACAGGTCTTTGCCTGGCGGGGCGATCAATATGGCGGCGAGGTTACGGCCAGCACCGTCTCTCCCTACCTGCGCAACGCCATCGTCGCGACGGAGGACAAGAGGTTCTACAAGCATTTCGGCGTCTCGCCGCGCGGCATTGCCTCGGCCATTCGGATCAACCTGCGCGAAGGGCGGGGCCCGTTGCAGGGGCACGGCGGCTCCACCATCACCCAGCAGACGGCGAAACTGCTGTGCCTGGGGCGCGACTATGACCCCGACGTCTGGAAGAACGAACGCGAATACGAGGCCGATTGCCGCCGCACCACGCTGTGGCGCAAGGCCAAGGAGGCGGTGTTCTCCGTTGCGATGGAGATGCGGTATTCCAAGGACGAGATCCTGTCGATCTACATGAACCGCGCCTTTCTGGGTGCCGGGGCACGCGGTTTCGAAGCGGCCAGCCAGCGCTATTTCGGCAAGTCGGCCGCCAACGTGACGGCGGCCGAATCCGCCATGCTGGCCGGGCTGCTGGTCGCGCCGACGCGCTACGCCCCCACCAACGACCTGTCGCGGTCGCAGCGCCGGGCATCGGTGATTATCGGTCTGATGGAGGACCAGGGCTATCTGGACGGCTCCGAGGCGCGGCAGGCCCGCGCCAACCCGGCCGAGCTGTCAGAAGCCGCGGAGGCCGAAGCCGGCGGCTATTTCGCCGATTGGGTCATGTCTTCGGGACCGGATTTCCTGACCCGCGACACGACGGAGGACGTGATCATCCGCACCACGCTGGACCAGCGGATTCAGCGCGCGGCGGAGGACGCGATGCAGACCGTTTTCGAAACCAAGGTGCGCGAAGGCTCAAAGGCCCAGGCCGCCATCGTGGTGATGAGCGCCGACGGCGCCGTGCGCGGCATGGTCGGCGGGCGCAAGCTGCGCGTGTCGGGCGTGTTCAACCGCGCCACCCAGGCGAAGCGGCAGTCCGGCTCGGCATTCAAACCCTTTGTCTATGCCACCGCGCTTGAATTGGGGTGGAGCGCCTTTGACATGGTCGATGACACGCCGTTGACCATCAATATCCCCGGTTCCGGTGCCTATACGCCCGAGAATTACGACCGCAAGTTCCGTGGCCCCGTCACGTTGGAACAGGCACTGATGCAATCGCTGAACATCCCCGCCATCCGCATCAGCGAGGCCGTGGGCCGCGACAATGTGCGCCGGGTCGCGTCGGATTTCGGGATCTATTCCGACCTGGCCGAAGGGCCGGCCATCGCCCTTGGCGCCTCGGAGACTACGCTGGTGGAGATGGTCGGCGCCTATGCCGGTATCCTCAACGGCGGGTCATCGGTTACGCCTTACGGTTTGGTCGAGGTCCGGTTGATGGGCGATGACGAACCCATGATGGACAGCGAAGGCGGCATCGGCGAACGCGTCATCCGCGAGGAAGCCGCGCGGGAACTGATCTGGATGCTGCACCAGGTGGTGACGCGGGGCACCGGGTCGCGCGCCGGGATCGACGGCTGGCAGATCGCAGGCAAGACCGGCACCAGCCAATCGGCGCGCGACGCATGGTTCGTGGGGTTCTCGGCGGATTATGTCACTGGGGTCTGGATGGGCTACGACGACAACACGCCGCTGACCGGGGTCACCGGCTCTGGCCTCCCGGCAGAGATCTTCCGGGAGACGATGGACCGCGTGCATGACGGTTTGGAGCCGACCCCCCTGCCGATGTCCGAACCCACACCGCCCGCGCGTCCGCAGCCGGTGCAAGATCCCAACCAGGCACAGCAGCGCAATGTCTCGCCGCTGGAACGCGCGTTGAAGGATATCTTCGGGATTCGCTAGCCGCGATCTCCGCCGCCGCGGTCCCGCTTTGTCATGCGGGCGGCATCGTTCGGTCCTCGGGGAGAGACGTCGGGGCAGCGCGGCCCGCAAATGGGCGCGCCACGGGGTCGTGCGACCGGTTCCCGGCCCGCTCAGGTGGGCCGCGCAGGTTGTCCAGTCCTGGCCCGCAGGCGCCGCCCGGTCTTTCCAGTCCGCCTTGGCAGACCCGCGACCAGCGGCGCCCGGCGATCAGCCCGCTTTTTGCAAATCCGCGATCAGCCCGTCGATACTGCCCCGGTTGCGGTCCAGCATGGCGCCGATTTCCGTCCGTTCGGACAGCCGCATGGAGATTCCTTCGATAAACATGTCGAAGAACAGCGGCCGCCCGCCCTTGTCGGAGACCAGGAATTTCACTTCGAACGGGCTTTGCCCGCGCAGGTAGGCGGTGGAGACGACCTCGACCCAGGATTTGACCGGACGTACGCCGCCGACCTCGATTCGGCCGCCGATGAACTCGCGGAACCGCTTGCCGTATTTTCGGGCGATATACCCCTGGAAGGCGCGGGTATAGGCGGCCATCTGACCGGCGCTCAGCCCACGGGCATCGGGGCCCAGACAGGACCGCGCGATGATGTCGACATCGGCGTAATTGGCAAAGATCCGTTCGAAATCCGAGATCATGGATTGCGTCGACCCGCCGGAGGCGATCACGCGGTTGATTTCGGTCACGACCTTGGTCACCAGGGTCGTTGCCTGGTCATTGGTCAGGGCGCGGGCACCGCGTGGCAGGGCCAGGGCGGCGACGCCCAGGGCCAGCAGCCCGCCGGTCACCGCGCGGCGGGACAGCCGCGCGTCACTCGGCATAGGGGTCGGCATATGGGTCCGCGTAGGGGTCTTGGGAAGCTTGTGCATAAGGGTCCTCGTAAGGATCGGCAAAGGGATCGCCCGCGTCATTGCCCGACCCGCCCTGGTTGGAGCCAAGGGTGAAACGGCGATTCTGAAGATAGGTCAGGCGCGCCTGGGCATAGGAATCGGCGCTGTCGTACAAAAGGGAATCCACCGTCCCTGCATAACGCCCCCGGTCGCCAATTCGTTTCACGACACCTGCGACGGGACCGGCATATTTCTCGGGATCGTCCAGAACATAGCTGAGCGGATTGGTGAACAGATCGACGGCCATGCCCGCTGCGCGCCGCTCGGTCGAGGGGCCGACGCCGGGCAATTCGACATAGGCGCCTTCGGGCAGGCCCCAGACATACAGCGTTTCGCCGAAGTCGGAGCGCCGGGCCGGAACACCGAAGATTTCGGCGGCATCCACCAGACCGGCCATGCCGATGGTGGAGTTCACGACAAAACGGTAGGTATTGACCAGCGCGTCGTCCAGCCGGGCCTGAAGGATGTCGTTCACCACGTAGGAGGGCGTCGCCAGGTTGCCGGCGAAATTGCCCACCGCATCGGAGACGTCATCAGGCACCACCTTGGCATAGGTCGTGCCGGCCGGGCGCAGCAGCGCGCGGTCCAACCCGCGGTTGAAGGCGTGCATCCGGCGGTTCGCCCCTTCGTAAGGGTCGAAGACCTGGGGCGCGGGCCCGTCCGGGGTGGTGCAGGCGGCCAGCAGCCCAAGCGCCAGCACGGCGCCAAGGCGCATAACGAAAGATGCCTTAATTTGCATGACCCGCATCACGGTTCAAAGACCCCCCAAGGTTCCTGAACGCCTATCTATGTATCGCGCACGAAACAACCAGAGGGCCCCGGGCCGCAGCCGGGCCAGTGTTGCACCTGCGCGACAGGCTGTGGCCAACCTACCGCGCGTCGCGTCAGGGGCAAGCGGTTTGCGTCACCCGAACCGGCACCGGCGGGATTGCCCCCCTCCCTGTTCAGGGGGGAGGGCAGGCGGGACGGGGCGCTTTGCGGTTGCAAAGAGCGGCGCGGGCTGTAGCGTCGCCCAAAAGACAGGAGACCGACATGAGCACGATCGAAGCCAGCCTCGCCCGCCTGGGCGTCACCTTGCCCGATGCGCCCGCACCGGCGGCGAATTACGTGCCATGGGTGATCGCCGGGAATCTGGTGCATGTTTCGGGCCAGGTGTCGATGGATGCCGACGGCCTGGTCAAGGGCAAGTGCGGCGACACCCTGACGGCACAGGACGGCGCGGCGGCGGCGCGGCTTTGCGCGATTTCCCTGCTTGCCCAGGTCAAGGCAGCCTGCGACGGGGACCTGGACCGGCTACAACGGGTGGTCAAGCTGACCGGCTTTGTCAATTCGACGCCGGAATTCGAGGACCAGCCCAAGGTCGTCAACGGCGCCTCCGATTTCATGGTGGAAGCTCTGGGCGAAATCGGTCGCCATGCGCGGTCGGCGGTGTCTGCTGCCTCCCTGCCCTTTGGCGTCGCGGTGGAGATCGAAGGGATCTTTCAGATCGCCTGAGGGGCAGCGGCCGCCCGCCCTTCCGGGCCTCCACGCCCCCTGGCACCCCTGCCTTCAGACGTCTCCCGCCCCAATCATACCCGGAGCGCCGGCCATGTCTCACCCTTCCCTGCCGCCCGAATTCCTGGACGCATCGATCGCCCACCGGGCCTTGCATGACGTGGCACAGGGCCGGCCGGAGAACGCCCCGGAGGCGGTGGAGGCTGCCTGTGTCGCAGGCTACGGCATCGAAATTGATCTGCAATTGTCTGCCGACGGCGTGGCGATGGTGTTTCACGACTACGATCTGAAGCGCCTGACCGGCCAGTCCGGCCCGATCCGCCAGCGCAGCGCGGCAGAACTGGCGGAGACGCCCCTGATCGGGGGCGCCACCGGGGTGCCGACCCTGGCGCAGGTTCTGGATCAGGTCGCTGGACGGGTGCCGCTGCTGATCGAGCTGAAGGACCAGGACGGCGCCATGGGCCCCGCCATCGGTCCGCTGGAAGAGGCGACCGCCCGCGCGCTCAAGGGCTACGCCGGGCCGGCGGCGGTGATGTCGTTCAACCCGCATTCCATCGCCCGCATGGCGACGCTGGCCCCCGACCTGCCGCGCGGGCTGACCACCTGCGCCTATCGTGCCGTGGATTGGCCGCTGCTGCCCGCCGCCATGCGCGACCGGCTGGCAGGCATTCCCGATCTTGACCGGGTTGGCGCGGGGTTCGTAAGCCATGACGCCCGCGACCTGGACATGCCCCGGATCGTTGCGCTGCGGGATGCGGGAATGCCGGTGCTGTGCTGGACCATCCGCAGCGCCACGGCAGAGGCTGCGGCACGGCGCCGTGCCGACAATGTGACTTTTGAGGGCTATCCTTCGGTCAGCCATGCTTGATTGTGCTGCATGGCGGCGCAGATAGTGGCGGGATGAACATGGAACCGACATCACGGAACGACATGCAGATCGAGATCCGCGTGTTGCAATCGCTGTCCGACATCCCGGCCGGTGACTGGGACAGATGTGCCTGCCCGGAGGCGGTGGATGGCGGCCGGCCCGACGACCCCTTTACCACCCACAGGTTCCTGAAGGCGCTGGAGGACAGTGGCTCTGTCGGGCCTGGGACCGGCTGGGATCCGCTGTACCTGACCGCCTGGGATGGCGAGACGATCATCGGTGCCGCGCCGCTCTATGCGAAGGGTCACAGCCAGGGCGAATACATCTTCGATTTCTCCTGGGCCCATGCCTATGAACAGGCGGGTGGGCGCTATTATCCGAAATTGCAGATCGCCGTGCCCTTTACACCCGCCACCGGACGGCGCCTGCTGACGGCACCGGGCCGGGAGGTCGAAGGCCGCTCTGCTCTGGTGCAGGGCGCGGTGCAGCTGGCGGCGGACAACGGGCTGTCGGGTGTGCATGTCACCTTCTGCACCGAAGACGAGGCCCGCGCCGGGGAGGCGATGGGCCTGATGTCCCGTGCCAGTCAGCAATTCCACTGGCTGAATGATGGCTATGCCGGGTTCGACGATTTTCTGGCCACGCTGTCCTCGCGCAAGCGCAAGACGCTGCGCCGCGAACGGGCGCGGGCCAATGCCTTCGGCGGAGAGATCCATGCCCTGACCGGGGACGAGATCCGGCCCGAGCATTGGGACGATGTCTGGCAATTCTACCAGGACACCGGCGCACGCAAATGGGGCACCCCGTACCTGAGCCGCGAATTCTTCGAGATCGCACATGACACGTTGCGCGACGACATGCTGCTGGTGCTGGCCGAACGGGACGGGCGCAACATCGCGGGCGCTCTGAACCTGCTGGGCCGGGATGTGATCTATGGCCGCTACTGGGGCTGCATCGAACACCACGAATTCCTGCATTTCGAGCTGTGCTATTATCGCGCCATCGACCACGCCATCGCCAATGGGCTGTCGCGGGTCGAGGCCGGCGCGCAGGGAGAACACAAGCTGGCCCGTGGCTATCTGCCAACCCGCACCCATTCCCTGCACTGGCTGGCGGATCCCGGCCTGGGCAACGCCGTGCGCGACTTCCTGAAAGCCGAAGCCGCCGCCGTGGATGACGATATCGAAGTGCTGACCGCGTATGGCCCGTTCCGGCGCGACAGACAGGAGGAACAGGATTGACCGAAAAACTATCCGACACCGCGCGCAAGTCACTGATCGAACCGCTGCTGGCCAGCGGCTGGACGCTGGAACAGCAGGACACGGTCCTGGCCAAGACATTTCGGTTCGACGATTTTCCCTGCGCCTTCGGGTTCATGACCCGTGCCGCGATCTACGCGGAGAAATGGGACCATCACCCCGACTGGTCCAACAGCTACAACACGGTCGCCGTCCGGCTGACCACACATGATGTCGGCGGGATCACCTCGCTGGATGCGAAACTTGCACGAAAGATGGATCAACTGGTCTGATGGATATCACGTCTCTGATGAACACCGAATTATGGAACGGCAAGACGCTGGCCGATCTGCTGACCCTGGAATTCCTGGCCGATATCGTCGGTTCCGTGCTGGCGGCGATCGTCATTCTGGTGATCGGGCTGCTGCTGGCCGGTTGGGCGAAACGCCGGATCAACAAACTGTCGCAGCGCCACGCCCGGCTGGATGACACGCTGTTCAACTTCCTCGGCTCGATCCTGCGCTATGCGATCATCGGGTTCGCGGTTCTGTTCGTGCTCAATACCTTCGGGGTGCAGACGACATCGGTCGTGGCGGTCATCGGTGCCGCCGGCCTGGCCATCGGCCTGGCGTTGCAGGGGACGCTATCCAATATCGCCGCCGGGGTGATGATCATTTTCTTCCGTCCGATCCGAAACGGCGATTTCGTCGTGATCGCGGGCGAAATGGGCACGGTCAAGGATATCTCGCTGAACTATACCGAACTGGCCAGCTTGGGGAATGTGCAGATCATCATCCCCAATTCCGAGGTTTGGGGGAACACGATCACCAATTACTCCATCTACCCGACGCGACGTGCGGAATGGACCTTTGGCGTGGGCTACGGCGCCAATCTAAAGCGCGCCGAGGAGGTGATCCGCGACACGATCACCGGCGATCCGCGCGCCCATACCGACCCGGCGCCCTTTATCCAGGTGAACAACCTGGGGGATTTCTCTGTCGATTTCCTGGTGCGGGTCTGGTGTGACGCGGGCGATTTCTTCCAGTTCCAGGCGGATATGAAGCGCCAGGTCAAGGAGGCGCTGGACGCCGCCGGGGTCGATATTCCCTTCCCAACGCACACCCTGCTGCGAGGTGACGACGACAGCGCCGCGCCCGCCGCCACCGCCCCCCGTGGCGCAGCGCAGGCCCATCGGCGTGGCTTTGACGGTGCCGAGGAAACGGATGACGGGACCGCCGGCGACGACGGTGCCCGAGGCTGACCGGGGGACGCGTCGCCTGACCGGCGGCGCGCCATTCTGCTGCCTTTCGGCGGCCTGGCTAGCCCAGCGGTCGGGAGAGAAAGCGCAGCACTTCGGCGGAATCGTCGCTGCGCGCGATGTCGGCGGCGCGGGACAGCATGGCGGCCATGCGGGTCGCGCGCTGCATCAAGGCCGGTTCCGGCTGGCGCATCGTCCAGCGCAGGTTCCGCCATGACGCCGCCCGGAACGCCGCTGACAGGATGGTATCCGGGATCAGGCTGTCCGCCGCTTCCAGCAACCGCGATTCGGCGCTGAACAACCTATCGCGGGAAAATGGCCGGTCGGTCAGCATGTCCCGCGCCGTCAGCAGCGAGGCGCGGGCGCCTTCGGGGATGTGGACAGGGCAGGCACAGGCGGCGGCAGCCAGCAGCAGCGCCTGGTGCACCTGCCCGTCCCGCTGGCGGTTTTCCTCGTGCAGCGGGGTGGTGACGGTGCCAATGCCGGTACGGGTTTCGACCAGCCCTTCATAGGCCAGAAGTTGCAGGACCTGTCGGATCGGTGTGCGGGAAACGCCGAAGCTCTGCGCCAATTCGCCCTCGTGCAACAGCATTTCGCATTCGTCCTGGGCGATACAGATCCGTTCCCGGATCAGCATAGCCATTTCGTCGTGGGTACGTCTCATTCAATAGGTCGCCATTATTTCTTGACCTGTATACAGGCGCGCTTTAACCGGGGCTGATCTGGTTTAGGTATATGCATGCTCCGGGTGAGGGAAGCCGCCACGCTCGGAGCTTCGGTTGTAAGCGGAAAAACGTAGATGAGCATGATTGACGGGACAGCCCTGCGGGCTTCGATAGACTATCCAGGGGGTGGGGCCTGTATTATGTCCGGATTTCCGGGGCTTGAGATTGGTGTTGAGGGCAGCGCCTATATCAGCCCAGAGCAATTGGGCGAAACTATGGCGGCGCTGGCGGAACGCGGCGTTGCGCGGATGGTGATCCTGGCGGAAGAAGATGAATTGCCCGCCGGCGCCTTTGCCGATGTGCAATGGGTCGCCCAATCGCGCGGGGTCGCACTGGAATTCTTGTCGATCCCCGATTTCTCCACTCCGGGGACGGCGTTCATGACGCGCTGGCGGGATCTGTCACCGGCGCTGCACAGCCTGTTGGCTCAGGGCGGCACCTTCGCCTGCGCCTGCCAATACGGCGCCGGGCGCAGCGGCGTTCTGACCGCGATGATCCTGATCGAGGCCGGGCTGCCTGCTCTTGCCGCCATCGCGCGCCTGCGGCAGGATTTTCCCGAAGCGGTGGAGAACTCCGCCCAGGAGGACTGGCTGATCGCCTATGCCGAGGAGCTGACCACCCGCCAGGCTGCCGCAAGGTAAGGTGTCAGACTTTCGTATCATGAAATTGATTGACCGGCTCACCCGTATACAGGTATCGTTTTGACAGGGGAGAGGTTCGGACACAGAATCCACCCGGTAGGGATGCAAGGGGTAGACGCGTCCACAACACGCAAAAACCGGGATGCCTTGGGCGTCCCGGTTTTCGTTTGCGGATGGCGAAGGGCCTTGGGCCGAAGGACTGCGCCTCCGGCCCGTTTCCAAATCCTGCATGGAGGCCTGTGCCTACATCGAGGCCAGCAACCCCTCACCCGCGGAAACCTCGCAGATGCCGGGGTTTTCCTCGATGTTCAGGACGGTCACGGTGCCGTCCTCCACCAGCATGGCGAAACGGCGCGACCTGTCGATCAGCCCGGCGGGCGGAGCAGAAAAGTCCAGCCCGGCGGCCTTGGTGAATTCGGCCTGCGGATCGCCCAGGAACGTCAACCCGGCCTCGCCCGCGCCGGTGCTGTCCGCCCAGGCGCCCATGACGAAGGGGTCGTTGACGGAAACGCAGATGATCTCGTCCACGCCCTTGGCGTCGAAATCGCCTTTGGTGCGGATGAAGCTGGGCACATGCGCTGTGCTGCAAGTGCCGGTATAGGCGCCCGGAAGCCCGAAGATCACCACCTTGCGGCCCGCGACCTTGTCGGCCAGCTTGACCGGGGCGGGGCCGTCGGCCGTCATCTGTAAAAGGGTGGCATCGGGCAGCTTGTCGCCTTGATTGATTGTCATGTCTCTTCCTGTCGCTGAATTGCCATTGGCACGCAGATGGATATAGCGTCTGCCCGGTGCAGAACAATGACCGGGAGGCATCGGGCGATGACACATGTTGCAGTGGTGGGCGGCGGGCAGGCCGGGGCATCGGTCGTGGCGCGGCTGCGCGCGGGCGGCTTTGACGGGGAAATCACCCTGTTCTGCGCCGAGGCGGTGCCCCCCTATCAGCGCCCCCCCTTGTCCAAGAAATACCTGCTGGGAGAGATGGCCGAAGACCGCCTGTACCTGCGCCCGGCGGAGTTCTACGGCGAAAAGGGGATCACCCTTCGCACCGGCGCGGCGGTGCGGGCCATCGACCCGGTGGCGCGCCGGCTGACCGTCGACGGCGCGCCGGTGTCCTATGACGAGCTGGTGCTGACCACCGGATCCGTGCCGCGCCGCCTGCCCGCCGCCATCGGCGGGGCGTTGGGTGGCGTGTTCTGCGTGCGCGGGTTGGCCGATGTGGATGCCATGGCGCCGCGCTTCGCCAAAGGCGCGCGGGTGCTGATCGTCGGCGGCGGCTACATCGGGTTGGAGGCCGCGGCGGTTGCGGCACAGCGCGGTCTGCATGTCACGCTGGTCGAGATGGCGGACCGCATCCTGCAACGGGTCGCCGCGCCCGAAACATCGGATTTCTTCCGTGATCTGCACCGCCGCCATGGTGTCGACCTGCGGGAGGGCATCGGCCTGGACCGGCTGACCGGCGATGGCGAGGTGTCGGGCGCGGTCCTGTCGGATGGCACGGAACTGGCGGTGGATTTCGTCATCGTCGGCGCAGGGATCGCGCCCGATACGGCGCTGGCGGAGGCCGCCGGCCTGACGCTGGACAACGGCATCGCCTGCGACGCGCAGGGGCGCTGTTCCGCGCCCGGGATCTGGGCGGCGGGGGATTGCGCCTCCTTCCCGTGGCAGGGCGCACGGCTGCGGCTGGAAAGCGTGCAGAACGCCATCGACATGGCCGAAACGGTTGCCGACAACATCCTGGGTGCGGACCGGCAATATCTGCCGACGCCTTGGTTCTGGTCCGATCAATACGATGTGAAATTGCAGATCGCGGGACTGAACACCGGCGCTGATCACATTGTCATCCGCCCCGGCGAGGGGGAGGCCCGGTCGCATTGGTATTTCCGGGGGCCGCGTCTGATCGCGGTGGATGCGATGAATGATCCGCGCGCCTACATGGTGGGCAAGCGTCTGATCGAGCAAGGGAAATCCCCGGCTGCCGCGCGTGTCGCCGACACTGCGATACCGGTCAAGCAATTGTTGACCGCCTGATGCGCATCGTTGCCGGACGATTTCGCGGGCGCAGGCTGGCCACGCTGGGAAAGGGCGACGCGGGCGCGCATCTGCGCCCCACCACCGACCGTGTCCGCGAAAGCCTGTTTTCCATCCTTACCGGTGGCCGGTTCGGCGATCCGGTTGCGGGCGCCCGCGTCCTTGACCTGTTTGCCGGGACCGGTGCTCTTGGGATCGAGGCGCTGTCGCGCGGCGCGGCGCATGTCACGCTGGTCGATGACGGGCGCCTTGCGGGGCGCCTGCTGCGGGAGAATATCGCTCTGCTCGACATCGCGGCGGAGACCCGCCTGATGCGCGCCAACGCGACCCGCCTGCCGACCGCGCCGGGTGCCGCCGATCTGGTGTTCCTCGATCCGCCCTATGGCAAGGGGCTGGGGGAACGCGCCCTTGCCTCGGCATTGGGGCAGGGCTGGGTCGCCGACACCGCCCTTGTCGTTTGGGAGGACAGCGCCCCCGTCACCCCGCCGGAGGGGTGGCAGATCCTGGATACCCGCCAATTTGGCGACACGCGCATCAACTTCCTGCGCGCGGCACCCTAGAGCGGCGCACCGCGTCGTCGGTGCGGAAAGTGCACGACCCCGGTCCCGCGCCGTGTCGGAGTGGTGGTTTCAGGTCTCGTAGGTCGGATGGAACTTGCCGGCGGGCGACAGCGTGAAGATCTCGAACCCGTTGGCGGTGACACCGATGGAATGTTCGAACTGGGCCGACAGCGACTTGTCGCGGGTCACGGCGGTCCAGTCGTCTGCCAGTACCTTGGTTTCCGGGCGCCCCAGATTCACCATCGGTTCGATCGTGAAGAACATGCCTTCCTCCAGCACGGAGGCGGTGCCGGGGCGGCCATAATGCAGCACGTTGGGCGGCGCGTGGAACACCCGGCCCAGCCCGTGCCCGCAGAAATCGCGCACCACGGACATGCGATGGCCTTCGACGAAGGTCTGGATGGCGTGGCCGATGTCGCCGAAAGTGTTGCCGGGTTTCACCGCCTCGATCCCGACCATGAGAGCATCATGGGTGATCTGGATCAGCCGCTCCGCCTTGCGGGGCAGCTTGCCGGCGACATACATGCGCGAGCTGTCGCCGAACCAGCCATCCACGATCACCGTAACATCGATGTTCAGGATATCACCGTCCTTCAGCTTCTTGTCGCCGGGGATGCCGTGGCAGACGACATGGTTCACGCTGATGCAGGAGGCGTGCTTGTACCCCTTGTAGCCGATCGTGGCCGAGGTGGCGCCGGCGCGGGTGACATGCGCCTCGATCAAGCGGTCCAGCTCGGCCGTGGATTGGCCGGGAAAGACCTGGGGCGCGATCTCGTCTAGGATCTCGGCGGCCAGTTTCCCGGCTGCGTGCATTCCGGCGAAATCCGCCGGGTCATGGATGCGAATGCCGTCTCGGGTCATGCGGCCGCGGTGTTCCTGGTTCAAGGCTCGTTTCCTTTCTCGCTGGCGCAGAAAATAGGGGTTTTCGGAGCGAACTTCCAGTGATTGCGCGGTTGATGACGTCGCGGGTCAGGAATGTGGCGTCAGGGCAAGGATCGGCGCGGGGCGAAGGTCGCGGCACGGGACGCTCGACACGGGCCAGGGTTTCGGGAAGATTGACGCGATGTTGCTGCGAATCCTGATCTTTCTGACCGCGCTTTCCGCCACGCCCGCCATGGCGGACCCTTGTATGGCCCAGGTGCAGGCGCTGTTCGACGGCCCGCTGGATCCGTTGCAGCGTGGGCCGTACCGCAGCGAGACCCAGGTGATGACCCGCGAGGGGCAGGTGATGCGGGTCTTCGACACCATCACCCAGACGCCGCAGCGCGCGATCACGACGGAGCGTGGCAGCGGCCTGCACATGCTGGTGTATGACGATCGCCGCTGGACCGGCCCGAGCCCCGACGGCCCCTGGACTCCAGCGGTGCAATCCCTGCCGGAGCCGTCGCCTCGCGCCTTGCGGGGCCGCCTGGCGGAGCGGCGCGCGAACCTTGCCAATCCCGTCTGCGCCGGGCCCGAGGATATTGGCGGGCGCCAGCTGCTGCGGTTTTCCTTTACCACGCAATCGGATCTGCCGGGCGCGGGCGGCACCCTGGCCCAGCAGGAAACGGTATGGACGGATCCGCAGACCGGGCAAGTGCTGATCCATGCGCGCAGCGGTTTTCAGGCGCCTGTGTCGCCGCTGGCCAGCGTGACCCGCCCGCAGGAGGTGCACGTCACCCGCTATGCGCCCGACCCGGAGCTGCGCATCGCCGCGCCGACCGAGTAGCCCCGCCGCCGGTCAGTCCCACTCCACATCGCCGACAAAGATATAGCCCGCGCCGTAGATCGTCTTGATCAGCCGGGGGTTCTTGGGGTCTTCGCGCAGCTTGGTCCGCAACCGCGAGATCCGCACATCCATCGCGCGGTCAAAGCTCTCTCCTGCCGCGCCGCCCAGCGTCTCCTGCATCATCGGGCGGGAAATCAGGCGCTTGGGCCGTTCGAGGAACAGGCGCAGCACCTCCCCCTCCGCATGGGAAAAAGGGGTTTCCGCGCCGGTCGGATCCTCCAGCGCGAAACGGTCGAAATGCGCCGTCCAGCCGGTGAACCGCGCGGTCATCCCGACGTTGGTGGCGGGGCGGTCGCGGCGCAGGCGGGCGCGGACACGGGCCACGACCTCGGCCGGATCGAAGGGTTTGATGATGTAATCATCCGCTCCCAGTTCCAGCCCGGTGACGCGGTCCTGCACCTGGCCCCGCCCCGAGATGATGATTACCGCCGCGCCTTTCTCCAGCGCCAGCCGGTGCACCAGCGTCAGCCCGTCGCGGTCGGGCAGGGACAGATCCACCAGACAGACATCCGGCGTCAGGTTCTTCAGCGCCGCCTCGAATTCCGTCGCGCGGGAGAATCCCAGCGTGCGGAAGCCGGCATCTTCCAGCGCGGCGGCCAGGATGGCGCGGATCTCCGGTTCGTCGTCCAGGATGGTGACAAGGGCGGTGGCGGTCATGGATCTTCGGCCGACAGGAAGGCGGCCAGGGCGGCCAGGTCAAAGGGCTTTTGCAGCACCGGCCCGCGGGCGATGGCGTCACGGTGCATCGGATGGTCGCGGCGCAGCGAGGTCATCATGAAACAGGGCGGGGCATCGGCGGGCAGGTTGTCGAACAGGTCGATCCCTGTCTGCGTGCCCTCCAGCGTCAGGTCCGACAGGATCATCGACAGGCCGGGCACCTCGGCGGTCAGGGTCAGGGCCTCCTCGGTCGAGGTCGCCTCGATCACCGGGTGGCCGATCTCGCGCAGCATGTCGCGGATGGACTGGCGCAGGTCGGGGCTGTCCTCCACCAGCAGGACAAGGCCCTGGGCGATGGCTTCGGGGACATGTCGCCAGGGCAGGTGCAGCGTCACCTGCGCGCCCCGGCCCGGCGGATTGTCCAGCCGCATCCGCCCCCCGGCGCGCTGCGTCATGTCGTAGACCATCGACAGCCCCAGGCCGGAGCCTTCGCCGCCCTTGGTGGTGAAGAACGGGTCCAGGCCGCGGGCCAGCGCCTCGGCGGAAAATCCCGGTCCGGTATCGGTGACTTGCACTTCGATCCAGGTGTCGCGCCGGGGGGAGGCGCGCAGCGTGATCCGGCCGCGTGCGGGGCCGATGGCGTCACGGGCGTTCAGCACCAGGTTCAGCAAACTGTCCTGTAGCATCCCGGCGTCCAGCCACAGTTTTGCCGCGCCGATTCCGTCCTCGATATGCAGGGTGATGTTGTCACCAAGCGCAGAGGCCGCAAGGGTGCGGATATCGTCCAGGAACTGCACCCAATCGGTGGCCGCGGGCTGGTGATCCCGCCCGCTGGTCATGTCGGCGATCCGGTTCAGCAACACGCCCCCGCGTTTCGCCGCCCCCTGCGTGGCCGAGACCAGCGCCGGGGCCCGGCCCGGCAGGTCCATCCTGGCCAGCTGCGATTGCAGACCCAGGATGATGGTCAACAGGTTGGAGAAATCATGCGCCATCCCCGACGTGACCTGCGCCGCCAGTTCCCGGCGGCGGGTCTGTTGCAGGGCTGCGCGGGTCTGGGTTTCCTCGGTCACGTCCATGGACAGGATGTAGACGCCGCCGTGATTGTCCGGTGTCTTGGCGGTGCGGATGCGGCGGCCGCTGGCTTCGTCGGAGAATTCGAACACGGAGGAGCGCCCGGCCAGCGCCGCCTCGATATAGGGGCGGACGGCCTGGAATGCCTGCTGGCCCAGAACCTCGGCGATATGCATCCCGATGATGTTCGACGGCCGCCCCGGCATGATCATGTTCAGCCGCCCGTTGGAGAAGGTATAGACCAGCGCGCCGGAGATATGGGCGATATGGGCCGGCATCATCTCCGTCGTCAGGCGGGTGCGGGCCTCCATCTCCGTCAGTTCCTGCCGGGCCTCTTCCAACGCGGCATTAGTGGCCTGCAACTCGCGGTTGGCGGCGGCCAGCTGTTCTGCGCGGGTCAGCAGCTGGTCCGACAATTCCTCGGACCGTGCGCGCAGCAGGCGTTCCTGTCGTTGGGTGTCGGTGATGTCGGTATAGACGGTGACCCATCCGCCCTGCGGCAGCGGCGCGCCCTCGACGCTGATCACCCGGCCATTGGCGCGGGTGCGCTCCATGTAATGCGGCCGAAAGGCGCGGGCCTGTTCGACGCGCAGGCGCACGCTGGCCTCGATATCATCGATCGGGCCGTATTCACCGACCTCGCATTGATGGCGGATCGTGTCTTCGAACCGGGCGCCGGGGCGGGTCAGGGGGGCGGGCAGGTGGAACATGGTGCGGAACGGACGGTTGCACATCACCAGCCGCAGGTCGTCGTCATAGACTGACATCCCCTGCTGGATCAGGTTCAGCCCGGCGGTCACCAGGGAATAGGGCGGCGCGGTGCGGGTCACGGGCACGGGTCTGTCTCCTCCTGTCGGATATGGCTAGCCCGGACTGGCCGTTCAGGAAAGGTCGAATGCCCCGCCGCCGCGACTGTTACAATTCGTTAGGTTTCGGAAATCTTCCCGAAAAGGTCGGGCGCCACACCTGTGGGATCGCTGGCGGGCTGTCTTTGAGGAGGGACGCCCCGCACCCCGGCGCAAAGGGAGGAAACAGATTTGGCACCTGTGTCGCAAGACGCGGGCGGGCTTGCGTCCGTCCCCGCACTGCTGGACCGCAATGCACGGCAGTTCGCGGACAAACCCGCCTATCGCGAGAAGGAATTCGGCATCTGGCAAAGCTGGACCTGGGCCGAAACCCGCGAGGAAATCCGCGCCCTGGCCCTGGGCCTGATCAAGCTGGGCGTGAACAAGGGCGATTTCATCGCCATCATCGGCGCGAACAGGCCGCATCTCTACTGGTCGATGGTATCGGCGCAGATGATCGGCGCGGTGCCCGTGCCGCTGTATTCCGACAGCGCGGCCGAGGAGATGGCCTATGTGCTGGATCATTGCGGCGCGCGGTTCGTCATCGCCGAGGATCAGGAGCAGGTCGACAAGGTGACCGAGGTGCGGGACCATCTGCCCGCCATTGAACAGATGATCTATCTGGATCCTCGCGGGCTGCGCAAATACGACCATTCCGTGCTTCATGCCTACCGTGCCGTGCAGGACAGCGGACGCGCAGCCGCGCCGGAGCTGAACGCCGAACTGGACCGCCGCCAATCCGCCGTCACCCGCGACGACATCTGCGTCATGCTCTATACCTCGGGCACGACGGGCAAGCCCAAGGGCGTGGTGCTGTCGAACCGCAACATCATCGAAACCTCCCGCGCGTCGTCGGAATTCGACACGCTGGGCGCGGGAGAGGAGGTCGTGGCCTACCTGCCCATGGCCTGGGTCGGGGATTTCATATTTTCGATCGGGCAGGCCTATTGGTCGGGTTTCTGCGTCAATTGCCCCGAAAGCGAAAGCACCCTGCAAACCGATCTGCGGGAGATCGGGCCGACCTATTATTTCGCCCCGCCCCGCGTGTTCGAGACGCAGCTGACCAACGTCATGATCCGCATGGAGGACGCGACCCGGTTCAAGAAATGGCTGTTCGACCGCTCCATGTCCCATGCCCGCAAGGTCGGGGGGGACATTCTGGACGGGAAATCCGTGGGCACGATGGACCGGCTGAAATACTGGCTGGGGGACATGTTCATCTATGGCCCGCTGAAAAACACCCTTGGCCTCAGCCGGGTGCGCGTCGGGTACACGGCGGGAGAGGCGATCGGGCCCGAGATCTTTGACTTCTATCGCTCTCTCGGGATCAACCTGAAACAGCTTTATGGCCAGACGGAGGCCTCGGTCTTCATCACCCAGCAGCCCGACGGGCAGGTGCGCTCCGATACCGTGGGCGTGGCCTCCCCAGGGGTGGAGCTGCGGATCGACGACAATGGAGAGGTGTTCTACCGCTCTCCGGGGACGTTCGAATATTACTACAAGAACGCGGACAGCACCGCCTCCACCAAGGATGCAGAGGGCTGGGTGGCGACCGGCGATGCCGGCTTCATCGAAACGGACACCGGCCACCTGCGGATCATCGACCGGGCCAAGGACGTGGGCAAGATGGCCGACGGGTCGATGTTCGCGCCTAAATATGTCGAGAACAAGCTGAAGTTCTATCCCAACATCCTGGAGGCGGTGGTGTTCGGCAATGGCCGTGATCGCTGCTGCGCCTTCATCAATATCGACCTGACGGCGGTGGGCAACTGGGCGGAGCGGAACAACATCGCCTATTCCTCCTATCAGGAGCTGGCGGGCCATCCCCAGGTGATGGACACGGTGCAGGCCCATGTGGAGGAAGTGAATACCGCCGTCGCGCAGGACGAGATGCTGTCGGGCTGCCAGGTGCACCGTTTTGTCATCCTGCACAAGGAACTGGACGCCGACGACGGCGAGATGACGCGGACCCGCAAGGTGCGCCGCCGCATCATCGAGGAGAAATATTCCGATATCATCGATGCGCTCTACGACGGGTCCGATCGGATCTCCACCCGGACGGAGGTCACCTACGAGGACGGGCGCAAGGGCTACATCTCCGCCACGCTGGAGATCCGCGACGCCAAAACGGTGCCGGTGTCCGCGCCCGGACAGGTGGCCGCGGAATGACGGGGCTTGCAGCACAGACAGGGGGCGACATGCCGGACCAGAGCGAAGGCTACGTGACCGCCGATGGCCGCAAGATCGGCGCGGTGGTGATGGAGATGCAGAACATCACCCTGCGGTTCGGCGGCGTGGTGGCGATCAAGGATATCTCCTTTGACATCCGGCAAGGCGAAATCCGCGCCATCATCGGGCCGAACGGCGCGGGCAAGTCGTCCATGCTGAACGTCATTTCAGGGTTCTACATCCCGCAGGAGGGCGCGGTTCTCTACAAGGGCAGCAAGCGCCCGCCGATGAAACCCTATGAAGTGGCGCGCCAGGGCATCGCGCGTACGTTCCAGAACATCGCCCTGTTCGAGGGCATGTCGGTTCTGGACAATGTGATGACCGGGCGACTGAACTACATGAAATCCAACATTCTGCAACAGGCGCTGTGGCGCGGCGCGGCGGAGCGGGAAGAAACCGCCAACCGCGAGGTTGTGGAAAAGGTCATCGACTTCCTGGAAATCCAAAGCATCCGCAAGACGCCGGTGTCGCGCCTGCCCTACGGGTTGAAGAAACGGGTGGAGCTGGCCCGCGCGCTGGCCGCCGAACCGTCCCTTCTGCTTCTGGATGAGCCGATGGCCGGCATGAATGTGGAGGAAAAGGAGGACATGAGCCGCTTTATCCTCGATGTGAACGACGAATTCGGCACGACCATCGCGCTGATCGAACACGACATGGGCGTGGTCATGGATATCTCCGACCGCGTCGTGGTGATGGATTACGGCAAGAAGATCGGCGACGGCACCCCCGACGAGGTGCGCGCCAACCAGGCGGTGATCGACGCCTACCTGGGGGTGGCCCATGACTGACCAACGTCCCGACAACGCGCAATCAGGGGGGGAGCGGCACAATGCCTGAACAATTGGTCTTTGCGATGGAGGTCTTCCTGAACGGCCTGATGGCCGGGGTGCTCTATTCGCTGGTGGCGCTGGGCTTTGTCCTGATCTTCAAGGCCTCGGGCGTGTTCAACTACGCCCAGGGGGTCATGGCGCTGTTCGCCGCGCTGACCCTGGTGGGGATCATGGAGGGGCAGGTGCCCTTTGCCCATCTGATCAATGCGATCTTCGGCACCGAGATCCACCATTTCGGCTGGCACGTGCCCGCCCTGCTGGGGATCTTGCTGACGGCGGTGGTGATGGTCGGGCTGGCCTGGCTGGTGAACACGCTGATCATGAAGCATCTGGTCAATCAGGAGCCCATCATCCTGTTCATGGCCACCATCGGTCTCGCCTATTTCATGGAAGGTCTGGGCGACCTGATGTGGGGCGCGGACATCAAGAAGATGGATGTGGGCCTGCCGCAGGGCATCAACCTGTGGATCGACGAGGCCACGTTCGAGATCTTCGGCTACGGGTTCTTCATCGACAATCTGGATATCTGGGCGACCGTGATCGCCATCGTCCTCGTCGCCGCGCTGATGCTGTTCAGCCAATACACCAAACAGGGCCGGGCCATGCGCGCCGTGGCCGATGATCACCAGGCGGCGCTGTCTGTGGGCATCTCGCTGAACTTCATCTGGGTGCTGGTCTGGTCCATCGCCGGGTTTGTCGCGCTGGTCGCGGGGATCATGTGGGGCACCAAATCCGGGGTCCAGTTCTCCCTGTCGCTGATCGCGCTGAAGGCGCTGCCGGTTCTTATGCTGGGCGGATTTACCTCCATCCCCGGTGCCATCGTGGGCGGGCTGATCATCGGCGTGGGCGAGAAGCTGTTCGAATTCGCCATCGGCCCGCTGGTCGGCGGCGCGACGGAGAACTGGTTTGCCTATGTGCTGGCGCTTCTTTTCCTCGTCTTCCGGCCTCAGGGCCTGTTCGGCGACAAGATCATCGAAAGGGTCTGACCATGCACGCGATCCCGATCCGCCGCGCTCCGCGTGCCACGACCAGCCCCGAAAACCGGACGAAGGGATAAGAAGATGTTCTACCGCGAAGCCGGTGATTTCAAGACGACCTACGCCAAGGACAGCCAGACCTTTCCGATCAGGTTCGACCGCTACCGCTACTACGTGGTCATGGCCGTGGCGATCCTGGTGGTGCCTTTCGTGGTCAACGACTATTGGGCCAGCGCCGTTCTGCTGCCGTTCCTGATCTACGCCATCGCCGCGATCGGGCTGAACATCCTGACGGGCTATTGCGGGCAGGTGTCCCTGGGCACGGGCGGGTTCATGGCCGTGGGGGCCTATGCCTGCTACAAGCTGATGACGGCGATGCCGGATGTGAACATCTTCTTCCACGTCATCCTGTCGGGGCTGATCACGGCGGGCGTGGGGGTGCTGTTCGGCCTGCCCAGCCTGCGGATCAAGGGGTTCTACCTGGCGGTGGCAACCCTGGCAGCGCAGTTCTTCCTGGTGTGGCTGTTCAACAAGGTGCCGTGGTTCTACAACAATTCCGCCTCTGGCCAGATCTCGGCGCCCACCCGCACCGTCTTCGGGGCCGAAGTGACGGGCCCGACCGCCTCGGCCGAGGTGAAGTACCTGTTCTGCCTGGCCTTTGTCATCGCCACCGCCTGGATCGCGCGCAACCTGACGCGCGGTTCGCTGGGCCGCAAATGGATGGCGATCCGCGACATGGACATCGCCGCCGAGATCATCGGGGTGAATCCGCTGGCGTCGAAACTGTCGGCCTTTGCCGTGTCCTCCTTCTTCGTGGGGATCGCGGGGGCGCTGTTCTTCGCCGTCTATCTGGGCGCGGTCGAGGTCGGCGAGGTCTACGGCATCAATAAGTCGTTCCTGGTGCTGTTCATGATCATCATCGGCGGGCTGGGGTCGATCTTCGGCAGCTTTGCCGGCGCGGCCTTCATCGTGCTGCTGCCGGTGTTCCTGAAAAACGTGCTGGTCGGCCAGTTCGGCTGGGCCACGGACCTGGCGGCGCATCTGGAGATCATGATCCTGGGGCTGCTGATCATCGTGTTCCTCGTGCTGGAGCCGCATGGCCTGGCGCAGCTCTGGCGGATCACCAAGGAGAAACTGAGGCTCTGGCCCTTCCCGCATTAGGAAGGGACCAGACCGGGCGGACCGCGGGAACAACCCGTGGCCAAGACACCATCGGCACAGACCAAGGGAGGATCATATCCGATGAAAACGAAACTGCTTGCGGCATTGACCGCGACGATCATGGGCGCGGCGCCGGCCCTGGCCGACCTGACGATCCCGACGCTGAACTACCGCACCGGGCCCTATGCCCCCTCGGGCATCCCTTATGCGGACGGGTTCAGCGATTACCTGACGCTGCTGAACGAACGTGACGGCGGCATCGGCGGCGAGATGATCGACGAGAAGGAATGCGAAACCGGCTACAACACCGAAAAAGGTGTGGAATGCTATGAACAGACCAAGGCTGACGGTCTGATCTACATCCCGCAATCCACCGGCATCACCTATCAGCTGATCCCGAAAGCATCGGCTGACAACATCCCCGTCTGGTCCGTTGCCTATGGCCGCACCTCTGCCGTGAACGGCAAGGTCTTCGAATGGATCTTCAACATGCCCGTGACCTATTGGGACGGCGCCTCGGTCGCGGTGAAATACGCGATGGAGGAGGAGGGCGGATCGCTCGACGGGAAGAAGATCGCATTGATCTACCACAATTCCGCCTACGGGAAGGAGCCGATCCGCACGCTGGAGGCGCTGTCGGAGAAACACGGGTTCGAGCTGCTGCCGCTGGCGGTGGATCACCCCGGTCAGGAGCAGAAATCGCAATGGCTTCAGATCCGTCGGGAGCGTCCAGACTACGTGCTGATGTGGGGCTGGGGCGTGATGAACCAGGTCGCCATACAGGAGGCCGCCAACATCCGCTTCCCGATGGACAAGTTCATCGGCGTCTGGTGGTCCGGGTCCGAGGCCGACGTTGTTCCGGTAGGCGCGGGGGCAAACGGTTATAAATCGCTGAACTTCCACGGCACCGGATCCGAATTCCCGGCCATGCAGGAAATCAAGTCGATGGTGATCGACGCTGGCATGGGGGCTGGTGACGGCTCCAAGTTCGGGGAAGTCGGTTACAACCGTGGCGTCTTTGCCGCCGCTGTCACGACCGAGGCGATCCGCCAGGCACAGGAAGCCAGCGGGAAATCCGACATTTCCCCGTCGGATCTGCGCGACGCGATGGAAAGCCTGGAGATCACCGAAGATCGTTGGTCCGAAATGGGCCTGCCCGGTTTCGCGCCCGCGATCTCCGTTACCTGCGCGGTCCATTCCTCGCCTCGTCTTGCGGCGGTTCAGCAATGGGATGCCGAGGCCGGGGAGTGGAACCTGCTGACCGACTTCATGGAACCCGATTTCGACGTGGTCGACCCGCTGATCGAAGAGGATTCCATGGCCTATGCCGCAGAAGCCGGAATCGAACCGCGCAGCTGCGAGTGATGTGAAGGGTCCGGGGCGTGCGCGACGTGCCGCGCGCCCCGGATCACCGACGTGACCACCGGGCCCACCCCCCAGTTCCGAGGTTCCAGATGACCGACGCCGACACGCTTACCGCTCCCGCTGCCGAGACCGCCCCCGAGGGCGCGCCGCTGCTGGAGGTCAACAATATCGAAGTGATCTACAATTCCGTCATCCTGGTGCTGAAGGGCGTGTCCCTCAGCGTGCCCAAGGGGGGGATCACGGCCCTGCTGGGCGGCAATGGCGCGGGCAAGACCACGACGCTGAAGGCCGTGTCGAACCTGCTGCGCTCTGAACGGGGGGAGGTGACAAAGGGAACGATCACCTACCGGGGCGACCGGGTGGCCAATCTGGACCCCGCCGCGCTTGTGAAGAAGGGGGTGATCCAGGTGATGGAGGGGCGTCATTGCTTTGAACACCTGACGGTCGAGGAAAACCTGATGACCGGCGCTTATACGCGCAGTTCCTCCCGTGCCGAGATCGAGACGGATCTTGAGAAGGTCTACACCTATTTTCCGCGCCTCAAGGAACGGCGCAAAAGCCAGGCGGGCTATACCTCAGGCGGTGAGCAGCAGATGGTGGCGATCGGGCGGGCGCTGATGTCACGTCCCGAAACCATCCTGCTGGACGAACCGTCGATGGGCCTGGCGCCACAGTTGGTCGAAGAGATCTTCAATATCGTCAAAAGCCTGAACGAGAACGAAGGCGCGACCTTCCTTCTGGCCGAACAGAACACCAACGTGGCGCTGCGGTTCGCGCATTACGGCTATATCCTGGAATCCGGGCGGATCGTGATGGACGGCCCCGCCGCCCAGCTGCGCGAAAATCCGGACGTCAAGGAATTCTACCTCGGCATGTCGGAGGAGGGGCGCAAGTCCTTTCGTGACGTGCGGTCCTATCGCCGTCGGAAACGGTGGCTGGCCTGATCCCGGCCCCGTTTCGACAGGCAGACCTGACACCGGCCCGCACAGGGCGCCCCGAACACCTGGAGGCATGAGGCATGGCGCGACATTTCGATACCCTGGAAACCCGCAGCGCGGATGAACGCGCCGATACCATGCGCCGCGAACTGCCGCGTCAACTGGCGGCGGCACGCGGGCTGCCCGGTTATGCCGCGACGCTGGCGGAGGTCGATCCCGACGCCATTACCGGGGTGGAGACGCTGGCCAGCCTGCCGGTGCTGCGCAAGTCCGACCTGGTGGCGCGACAGGCGGCTTCCGCGCCGTTTGGCGGGCTGACCACATTGCCGGTCAGCGGCTTTGCCCATGTGTTTCAGTCGCCGGGACCGATTTACGAGCCGGGCGGGCGCGGCCATGATTGGTGGCGGATGGGCCGGTTCCTGCATGCCTGCGGCATCGGCAAGGGCGATATCGTGCAGAACTGCTTTGGCTACCACCTGACGCCGGCCGGCATGATCTTCGAGAACGGCGCGCGCGCGGTTGGCGCTGCGGTGCTGCCCGCCGGGACCGGCCAGACCGATTTGCAGGCTCGCGCGGCCCATGATGTCGGTGTCACCGCCTATGCCGGGACCCCCGATTACCTGAAGGTGATCCTCGACCGCGCCGAGGATCTGGGCCTGCCGTTGCGGATCACCCGTGCGGCGGTGGGCGGCGGGGCGCTGTTCCCCTCGTTGCGGCAGGAATACGCGGATCGCGGTATCACCTGCCTGCAAAGCTATGCCACCGCCGATCTGGGAAATATCGCCTACGAATCCGCCGCGATGGACGGCATGATCGTCGATGAAGGTGTGATCGTGGAGATCGTCACCCCCGGCACCGGCACCCCCGTGGCCGAGGGGGAGGTGGGGGAGGTCGTCGTGACCTCCCTGAACCCTGATTACCCGCTGATCCGGTTCGCCACCGGCGATCTGTCGGCCGTGATGCCCGGCCACAGCCCCTGCGGGCGGACCAACATGCGGATCAAGGGGTGGATGGGCCGCGCCGACCAGACGACCAAGATCAAGGGCATGTTCGTGCGCCCCGAACAGGTCGCTGCCCTGGTCGCCCGCCACAGCGAGGTCCATCGCGCCCGCGTCATTGCCCGGCGGGAGGGAGAGCGCGACCTGATGATCGTCCGGCTGGAGGCCGACGGCGCGGCGGGCGATGGCGGGGAACGCTATGCCGCTTCGGTGGTTGACGCGCTGAAGATGAAAGCCACGATCGAAGTGGTGCCGCGCGGCAGCCTTCCCAATGACGGCAAGGTGATCGAGGATCAGCGCAGCTACGATTGACCGGCCCCCTCCTGCCCCGGATGGTTGTCGGAACGGAGGAACCGCGAATGAAACTTGTCCGCTTGCTGAGGATGTTGAAGGCGCTGCCGGTGCTGGCCCTGGGGGCAACCGCGCTGCCCGTGACCGCCGGCGATGTGGCGCTGGTGCTGGTCAACGGACAGTACCGGCAGCTGGAAGATCCGCGCGTGCCCGATGTCGCCCGGTTCTATACCCGCGTCCTGGAAAACGCCGGATTCGACGTGATCGAAGGCACGGACCGCACCGCCCCGGAGATGCGCCGCCTGGCGGCCGAATTCTCCCGCGCCCTGGAGGAGGACGCCGCCAACCGCGTGGTGATCATGCTGGGCGGGCACATGGTGCGCGGCTCCGCTGATACGTTTCTTCTGGGGCGCGATGCGCTGCTGGACGGCCCCTTCGGGCTGGCGGCAGAGGGGCTGCCGCTGGGCGCGCTGACCGCCGTTCTGGAAACCGCGCAGGGCAAGGCGCTGGTGCTGATGGCGGAGCCGGACCGGCCGTTGGACCCGGTCGCGGGATTGCAGATCGGCACCGATGGCGTGACAGCCCCGCAGGGCGTGACGCTGGCGCGCGGCGGGGCGCGGCCCCTGCTGTCGCTGCTGCGGGACACGCTGCTGGACGACGGCGCCACCTATGCCGCCGCCGCGCGGTTGGCGCCCGGCGGGGTCGCGCTGTCGGGGTTCGTCTCGCCGCACTACGGGTTGGCGGGGGCGGGCGGGACACCGCAGGACGATGACACGACGTCGGGCATCGATACCGGGGAGCTGGCCTATTGGAACGCCGTGCGCGATATCGGCACCATCGACGCGCTGGAGGCCTATTTGCGGCGCTACCCCTCGGGGCGGTTCGTGACCGAGGCCAGGCGCCAGGTCCGCGATCTGCGGGAGGCACCGCTGCGTGACGCCCAAAGCGCGGAAACCGCCCTGAACCTCGGCCGTGATGACCGGCGGCAGGTACAGCGCAACCTGTCGCTGCTGGATTTCAACCCGCGCGGCATCGACGGCATCTTTGGTCCCGGTTCGCGTGCCGCGATCAAGGATTGGCAGGCCGATCGCGGCTTTGACGCGACCACCTATCTGACCCGCGCCCAGGTCACGCAATTGCAGCAGGAGGCCGACCGCCGGGCCGCCGCGCTGGAGGAGGAGGCCCGCCGCCGCCGCGCCGCCGAAGAACGGCGGGACCGGGCGTTCTGGTCCGACCTGGGGGATCCCAAGTCGGAGGATTCGCTGCGCGCCTACCTGGAACGCTATCCCGACGGGGTGTTCGCCGATCAGGCGCAGGCTCGGCTGGATGAGATCGAGGCAGAGCGCCGCCGCCAGGCCAACGCAGAGCTGCGCCGCGCATGGGAAGACACCCGCGCCCGCGACACGATCCCCGCCTATCGCCAGTTTCTGGAGGCTTATCCGCGCTCGCCCTTTGCCGATACGGCGCAGGCCCGGCTGGAGGAATTGCAGGACAATGCGCGCGGTTCCGGTGCGCGGGACGCGGCCCGAGCGGAGGAGGAGCGGATCGTCGGCAATAGTGTGACCCGCCTTCTGGTGGAACGTCGGCTGTCGCAGCTGGGGCTGGATCCGGGGCCTGTTGACGGCAACCTGGACCGGCAGGCCCGCCGTGCCATTCGTCGGTTCCAGCGCGACCAGGGGGTGGACCCCACCGGCTTTGTCACCCAGCAGACCATGGTGCTGATGCTGGCGGTAGGGCGGTGATTTCAGCGGCGCCGGGGGATGGACCTTCGGCGCCGCGAACAAGCCGCATCGCGCAGTCCCGACCTGGCATTTCCCACCCCCCAACAGCAAAAAACCGCCCCAGGGGGCGGTTTCTCGTCAAATCGTCGCTAAGCGCCGGGCTATCAGCCCTGGCGTGCCTTGAACCGGCGCTGCGTCTTGTTGATGACGTAGACGCGGCCCTTGCGGCGCACCACGCGGCAATCGCGGTGGCGGCTTTTCAGCGAGCGGAGCGAGTTACGTACCTTCATGGTCGTCTCCTACTGTCGCGGCGCGGCTCGCGCCTGGTTTCGCGGTGGCGCCGGGGACCGGAGCCGATGAAATCATGGTGGGCGATACTGGGATCGAACCAGTGACCCCTTCGATGTCAACGAAGTGCTCTACCGCTGAGCTAATCGCCCATGATACCGTTCGGTTCCTGCCCCCCAATAAAAGGGGCGCGGGAGGTCCGCGCCGGTTCGGTGGTCTATAAAAGGGTTCGAAGCGGGGATCAAGGGCCTTTCCGCACACTTGTTCCCGGACTATCATGTTTTCCAGAGCGGAGCAGCCATGACCCTGACACCCTTTGAGATTTTCAGCCCGGACCAGGTCACGACCTCGGTCGTTTTCGCCTCTCCGCACAGCGGGCGGGATTACGGGGCGGCGTTTCTGAGCCGGTCGATTCTCAGCGCCCATGACATCCGCTCTTCCGAGGATGCCTTTGTCGATCAGCTGTTCGATTGCGTGCCGGATTTCGGGGCCCCGCTGCTGTGCGCCCATGCGCCGCGCGCCTATGTCGACCTGAATCGTGGCCCGGACGAACTGGACCCGGCCGTGATCGAAGGGGTCCGCCGACGCGGACACAATCCGCGCATCGCCTCCGGGCTGGGGGTGATTCCCCGCGTCGTCGCCAATGGCCGCCCGATCTATCGTGGCAAGCTGCCCCTGGCAGAGGCGCATCGGCGCCTCAGTACCGCATGGCACCCCTATCACGACGCGCTGGAGGATCTGCTGCGCGCCGCGCAACGCCGGTTCGGCGAGGCGATACTGGTGGATTGCCATTCCATGCCCCACGAGGCGGTCGATTGTATTGCCCGCAACGGCGCGCCACGGCCCGACGTGGTGATCGGCGACCGGTTCGGCGCGTCGGCCGATGGCGCGCTGGTTGATCGGATCGAGACGATCCTGGCCGGCGCGGGGCTGAATGTAGTGCGCAACGCCCCCTTTGCCGGGGCCTATGTCACGCAGCGCTACGGCCGCCCCGGGCGCAACCAGCATGCGGTTCAGATCGAATTCGATCGGGCATTGTACATGGATGAGCAGACTTTGAGGCCTACCGCCGGGTTCGCGGAAATGCGCCAGCTGCTGCGCGTCGTGGTCGGTGCCGTCGCCGAACTGGGGCGCCCGGCGCTGCCGCTGGCGGCGGAATAAGGTCAGCGCAGCGCGCGGCCCTTGATGATGGCATCGGCGCCGAATTTCTCCCGAATCGCGTCGGTGGCGCGCTCCGCCTGGCTGCGACGGGCGGCGTCAGGGTCCAGAAGATCGCCCAGCCGGTCGGCGGCGGTGTCGGGCACCAGATCCGACAGCCCCACCCCGATCAGGCGATAGGGCCCCTGGGCGCCGACCTGGTCAAACAGCGCCCGCGCCTCCCGGTATAGAACATCGGCCAGCTGCGTGGCGTCGCGCAGCGCATGGCGGCGGGTCAGGGCGGAATGGTTCGCGCGTTTCAGCTTCAGCGTTACGACGCGTCCGGCCAGCCCGCGCGCCTTGGCCCTGCCAGAAGCCTTTTCTGCCAGGCGCCAGATATGTCCATCCAGAAGATCGGGGTCGGCGGTATCCTCGAAAAACGTCGTCTCGTTGGAGATCGACTTGACCGGCGAATGCGCGGAGACACGGCGCCGGTCCTGCCCGCGCGCCAGGTGCCACAGCCGGTCCCCCATGCTGCCGAACCGTGCGGCCAGGTCGCGCCGATCCCAGCGGCGCAGATCACTGAAGCTGCGGATGCCGGCGGTTTCCAGCGTGGCGAGGGTCGCGGGGCCGACGCCCCAGATGTCGCGCACCGGCCGGGGGGCCAGAAAATCCTCCGTCTCGGCGGCGCCTATGACGGAGAACCCGTGCGGCTTGTCCAGATCGGAGGCAAGCTTGGCCAGGAACTTGTTGTGCGACAACCCGATGGAGCCGGTCAGCCCCAGTTCGTCGCGCATCCGGCGAACCAGCCGGGCCAGCATCCAGGCGGGAGAGTGGCCGTGCAGCCGCGCGGTGCCGGTCAGATCCAGGAAGGCCTCGTCCAGGGACAGGGGTTCGATGGCGGGGGTCAGCTCCTCCATCATGGCGCGGATCGCGCGGGAGGCTTCGACATAGGCGGACATTCGGGGTTTGATCACCACCGCCTCGGGGCAGAGCTTTAGCGCCTGGAACATCGGCATGGCAGAGCGGACCCCCCGGATCCGCGCGATATAGCAGGCGGTGGAGACAACGCCGCGCCGCCCGCCGCCGATGATCACCGGCTTGCCCGCCAGGTCGGGATTGTCGCGTTTCTCGACCGAGGCAAAGAACGCGTCGCAATCCATATGCGCGATGCTCAGCCGCTCCATCTCCGCATGGGCTACCACACGCCGCGACCGGCAGGTGGGGCAGGCGGGCGCCATGGCGAATTCGGCAAGGCAGTCGCGGCACAGGGCAGGGATCGGCGCGGACATGGCAACAGGGACCGGGAAACAGGGCGAGACACCACAAATCTATCCCAGCCCGCGGGTAGAGAACAGATGCGGAATACCGGCGGCGGCAAGCGGGGCGCCGTGGTCGCCCCCGGTGCACCTGTCGCCTGTCCGGTGTCGCCTGCCCGGAGGGGAGCGTCAGCGGATTTCGGCGAGAATCGCGCGGGCTGCGGCGGCGGGGTCTTCGGCCTGCCAGACCGGGCGCCCGACGACGATATGATCCGCGCCCGCGTTCAGGGCGGCGGCTGGGGTGGCGATGCGCTTCTGGTCACCGCTGGCCGCGCCTGCTGGGCGCACGCCGGGGGTGACGATCAGGCGGCCCTCTGCCTGGGGCAGGGCGCGGATGGCGGCGGCCTCCCTGGGGGAGGCGATGACCCCATGGGCGCCGGTTTCGAACGCGCGCGCGGCCCGCTCGACCACCAGTTCGGACAGATCGCCGGGCTGGATCAGGCCGTCGTCCAGATCGGCGCGATCCAGCGAGGTGAGGATGGTCACCGCCAGAATCTGCGTGGCGCTGGTGCCGGCCCCCTCGCGGGCGGCACGCACCACGTGGGGGTCACCATGTACGGTCAGGAAATCCAGATCGAATTGCACCAGCCCGCGCACGGCGGCCTCCACCGTGGCGCCGATGTCGAACAATTTCATGTCCAGGAAGATCCGCTTCCCCTGCTCCTGCTTCAACTCGTTGGCAAGGGCCAGCCCGCCGCCAGTCAGCATGCCCAGCCCGATCTTGTAGAAGGACACGGCATCACCCAGGCGCGTCGCCAGTTCCAGCCCGGCCGGGGCATGGGGCACGTCCATCGCGACGATCAGGCGGTCATCAGCAGGAAAAAAAGCGGGGGCGGAGGTGGCGTTCTTCATGTCGCGTGGAATGAAGCGCTCTCCGCCCCCAGTCAAGGCTTAAAGCCTTGGGGCAGTTGGTGAGGCAATCGGAAGAGCCTCAAGGCAAGGAAATGTCAGAAAGGTTTGCAGGAAATTTGCAGGATTCAGATGCGCGGGGGCTGGGAGCGGAAAAACGGGGCCAGGCTGGCGGCGGGACAGAATGAACCGCCAGCCCGGCACCCAGTCACGCGGCGTGGTAAAGCTCCGGGGTCCAGACCTGCCGGGCAGACGCGATACAAGCCTGGGGGACTTTATCAACCGGCTGGTCCATGGAGGACCGGGAGCGCAGGGACGCGCCGCAATGGTGTGTCATCCGGGCGGCAGCAGACAACCGGACAGAAATTTCCGCCTGATCGGCGTCGAGATCCGTCATGACGGAGACGGGGTAACGATAGGTCGCGCCTGCGTCTTCGACTGTGGCCATGGCCTCGAACGAGGCGCAGGCTGCGTTATAGCGAAGCGCGGCGAGCGTAACTGTCAGTGTCATAGTGCCGGTCCCGATAGGTCCGCCCGGATTATGGCCCGAAGCAGAGAGTTGCTATGTAAGGCACTGGTTAGAAAGGAAACTCTTACGTCGTTGAAATACAAGTATACGGCTTTGCAAAAATCATCAATAAAAATTTGCAAGGACGTCATGCGCAATTTTGCATGGAGGGGGTCAAGCGCCTGTCAGGCCACAATATATGTGGTTACTCAGGCGTATCCGCCCAAGATGCTTGCCGTCTTTTGACCCTACGTCAGGCGGCGCGGCGCAGGATCCGCTCCCACAGGGTATTGGTCGCGCTGTGGACCGCGGCGGGAATCTCGCTCAGGTGCGGCAGATCGGGACGCTTGCGATTCGACCGCAGGGCGGTGGTGCCGCGCTCGTGGCGGCGCAGGGCCAGCCGGGTCATGGCCTCGGAGACGCGGGGGTAATCCATGTCCAGCGGGGCCCGCAAACTGATCGGGTAGGTAAAGGTCTCGCCGTGCCGGGTGAGCGTCACGAGGGCTTCGAAGGCGCGATCCGCCGCATTGTAGCGGATGTCGGAAATTCGGGTCTCGGGGCGTTTCATGCTCTGTTCCTTTCCCTGACCTGGTGCCTGTCTGATCGCTGTCACGGGGGCGATTTCCCCGCGATGGCGTGTCAGACAAACGGATGACGGAGCTTGCAGGTTCCATTTTAGCGCTCAAGTCCGCTTGAACGGAGGGGCAGTCTCCCCATCTTTGAAGGGAGGTTCCCGAGGGGCGCGCCTGTTCAGGGCGCCACGGGCGGAACGCTTGTCAGAAGGAGAAACCCATGGACTTGAGCAAGTTCACGGAGCGGTCGCGCGGCTTCATCCAGTCGGCGCAGACGATCGCCATTCGGGACAATCACCAACGTCTGGTGCCCGAACATATCTTGAAAGCGCTGATGGATGACAGCGAAGGCCTGGCCGCGAACCTGATCCGCAAGGCCGGTGGGGATCCCGCCGCCGTGCAGCAGGCGGTCGATCTGGCCCTGGGCAAGGTGCCCGCCGTCACTGGCGACGCCGGCCAGACCTACATGGACAATGCCACCGTAAAGGTTCTGACGGAGGCGGAGAAGGTCGCGCAGAAGGCGCGCGACAGCTTTGTGCCCGTCGAACGGCTGCTGACCGCGCTGGCGCTGGTCCGCTCCGCCGCGAAGGACGCGCTGGAAACCGGCGGCGTCACGGCGCAAAAGCTGAACGAGGCGATCAACGACATCCGCCGTGGCCGCACCGCCGATAGCGCCAGCGCCGAAGACACGTTCGAGGCGCTGGAGAAATATGCCCGCGATCTGACCCGCGCGGCGGAGGAAGGCAAGATCGACCCGATCATCGGCCGTGACGACGAGATCCGCCGCGCCATGCAGGTTCTGTCCCGCCGGACCAAGAACAACCCGGTCCTGATCGGGGATCCGGGCGTCGGCAAGACCGCCATCGCCGAGGGGCTGGCCCTGCGCATCGTCAACGGCGACGTGCCCGAAAGCCTGCGGGACAAACGCCTGCTGGCGCTGGACATGGGCGCGCTGATCGCCGGGGCCAAGTATCGCGGCGAATTCGAGGAGCGCCTGAAATCCATCCTGAAGGAAGTGGAAAGCGCCGAGGGCGAGGTGATCCTGTTCATCGACGAGATGCATACCCTGGTGGGCGCGGGCAAGGCCGATGGCGCCATGGACGCCGCCAACCTGATCAAACCTGCGCTTGCGCGGGGTGAGTTGCATTGCGTCGGCGCCACCACGCTGGACGAATATCGCAAGCATGTGGAGAAGGACGCCGCCCTGGCGCGCCGTTTCCAGCCGGTGCTGGTCAGCGAACCGACGGTGGAGGACACGATTTCCATCCTGCGCGGGATCAAGGAGAAGTACGAGCTGCACCATGGCGTGCGGATCTCGGATGCGGCGCTGGTGGCGGCCTCGACGTTGTCGAACCGCTATATCACCGACCGGTTCCTGCCCGACAAGGCGATTGACCTGGTGGACGAAGCCGCCAGCCGTCTGCGCATGGAGGTCGACAGCAAGCCGGAAGAGCTGGACCAGCTCGACCGCCAGATCCTGCAAATGCAGATCGAGGCGGAGGCCCTGAAGAAGGAAGACGACAGCGCCTCCCGCGATCGGCTGGAGCATCTGGAGCGGGATCTGGCGGATCTTCAGGATCGCGCTTCGGAGATGACGGCCAAGTGGCAGGCAGAGCGGGACAAGCTGGCCTCTGCCCGGGAGTTGAAGGAACAGCTGGACCGTGCCCGTGCCGATCTGGAAATCGCCAAGCGGCAGGGCGATCTGGCCCGCGCGGGAGAGCTGTCCTATGGCATCATCCCACAGCTGGAAAAACAGCTGGGCGAGGCGGAGCAGCAGGAAGCGGAGGGCGTGATGGTCGAGGAAGCCGTGCGCCCCGAGCAGATCGCCCAGGTGGTCGAACGCTGGACCGGCATCCCCACCGCCCGCATGCTGGAAGGCGAGCGGGAGAAACTGTTGCGCATGGAGGACGAATTGCACCGCCGGGTGATCGGTCAGCACAATGCCGTGCGGGCCGTGGCCAACGCGGTGCGCCGGGCGCGGGCCGGTCTGAATGACGAGAACAGGCCGCTGGGTTCGTTTCTCTTCCTCGGGCCGACGGGTGTCGGCAAGACAGAGCTGACGAAGGCCGTCGCCGAATTCCTGTTCGACGACGATCAGGCCATGGTGCGCATCGACATGTCGGAATTCATGGAGAAGCACTCCGTGGCCCGGCTGATTGGGGCGCCGCCGGGATATGTCGGCTACGACGAGGGTGGTGTCCTGACGGAGGCGGTGCGCCGCCGGCCCTATCAGGTCGTGCTGTTCGACGAGGTGGAGAAGGCGCATCCGGATGTGTTCAACGTGCTGCTTCAGGTGCTGGACGACGGGGTGCTGACCGATGGCCAGGGTCGCCGTGTGGATTTCAAGCAGACGCTGATCGTGTTGACCTCCAACCTTGGCGCGCAGGCGCTCAGCCAATTGCCCGAAGGTGGCGACAGCGCGCAGGCGCGGCGCGACGTGATGGATGCGGTGCGGGCCCATTTCCGGCCCGAATTCCTGAACCGTCTGGATGAAACGATCCTGTTCGACCGGCTGGCCCGGGCGGATATGGACGGCATCGTCGATATCCAGATGGCACGGCTGCTGAAGCGGTTGTCTTCTCGCAAGATACGTCTGGAACTGGACCAGGACGCCCGGACCTGGCTCGCCGACGAGGGCTACGACCCGATCTTTGGCGCCCGTCCGCTGAAGCGGGTGATCCAGCGCGCCCTTCAGGATCCGTTGGCCGAGGCCCTGCTGTCAGGCGAGATCGCGGATGGCACCATTGTTCCGGTGACTGCCGGGCCGGACGGGTTGATCATCGGCGACAGGCTGGGCCGATCGGACCGCGATGCGCCCGACCACGCCACGCTGCACTGATCCTGGCCAAGGCCCGCCCTCGCCGGCGGGCCTTTTTCGTGAGGTCGGCCTCCCGTTTCCTGCGCTGATGGGACCGGGGGCAGCCGCGACGGCATCGCCATCTTGCAAGGCGTCCGCCGCAGCGACAGCGCCGCCGCCACCGCAGCGCGCCGAAACCGCGCCTGCCGCCATTGTCGCCGGATGCCATCCCTTTTCTTCCGGGCGCGGCCCACTAGGGTGTCATCAACCCGCAATGATGCGGGCGTAGATCCCGGAACGCGCGACGGCGCGGGACGGCAGAAGAAAGAGGCGTGGCAGATGGTTGTGGTTTGGGTGATCCTGGAATGGCTGGCACTGCTGTTCGTGCTGATGCTGGGGATCGGGGTGCTGGCCGTGCTGGCCATGTTTGTCCTCGATCGCCGCAACCGGGAGGACGCGGTGCGCCGCAACTACCCCGTCATCGGTCGGTTCCGCAGCCTGTTCACCGAGCTGGGGGAATTCTTCCGGCAGTACTTCTTTGCCATGGATCGTGAGGAAATGCCGTTCAACCGCGCCCAGCGAGACTGGGTCTACAACGCGGGCAAGGGGCACGGGAACATGGTGGCCTTCGGGTCGACGCGCAACCTGTCCATTCCCGGCACCTCGATCTTCGTCAACGATACCTTTCCGCCACTGGACGATCAGTTCGCCCAGACCCAGCCACTGGAAATCGGGCCGACGGCGCGGTTGCCGTACCGGGCGCCCTCGGTCTTCAACATCTCGGGCATGTCCTTTGGCGCCCTGTCACGACCGGCGGTGCGGGCGCTGAGCCGGGGCGCGGCCGAGGCGGGGATCTGGATGAACACCGGGGAGGGCGGCCTGTCCCGGTATCACCTGGAAGGAGGCTGTGACCTGGTGTTCCAGATCGGCACCGCGAAATACGGCGTTCGGGATGAACACGGTCACCTCAGCGACGACCGTCTGCGCGATGTCGCAGCCCATGATCAGGTCCGCATGTTCGAATTGAAGCTGGCGCAGGGGGCCAAGCCGGGCAAGGGCGGTATCCTGCCGGCGGAAAAGGTGGATGCGGAGATCGCGGCCATCCGGGGCATTCCCGAGGGTGTCGCCTCCATTTCGCCCAACCGGCACGTGGAAATTCCGGACTTCCCTTCGCTGCTGGACATGATCGGCCACATCCGGGAGGTGACCGGCAAACCCGTGGGGTTCAAGACGGTGATCGGCTCGTCCGACGCCTACGAAGCCCTGTTCGAGGAGATTTTGCGCCGGGGCGCCGACCACGCCCCCGATTTCATCACCATCGACGGCGGAGAGGGCGGCACCGGCGCCGCGCCGATGCCGTTGATGGACCTGGTGGGGATGCCTCTTCGGGAGGCACTGCTGCGCATGGTCGACATGCGCGACCGGTTCGGCCTGAAGGACCGCATCCGCCTCATCGCCAGCGGCAAACTGGTGAATCCCTCCGACGTGGCCTGGGCGATTTGCGCCGGCGCCGATTTCGTCACCACGGCGCGGGGGTTCATGTTCTCCCTGGGCTGCATCCAGGCGCTGAAATGCGACCGCAACACCTGCCCCACCGGTGTCACTACCCATGACCCGCATCTTCAGCGCGGCCTGGTGCCCGAGGAAAAATACCGCAAGGTCGCCAATTACGCCCGCCAGATCACCCATGAGGTGGAGATCATCGCCCATTCCGTGGGCGTCGCCGAACCCCGCCTGATGCGGCGGCGGCATGTGCGGGTCGTGCAGGCGGGGGGCGATTCCGTGGTGCTGCGCCATCTGCGGCCCAGCGTCCTGCCCGATGATGCCCGGATCGCTGCCTTGAACGCGGGCGAAAGCGGATCTGGCGGTACGGAATTGTTTCAATCCGCCGACGCAGACGTGAGAAGCTCTGATTAGGAGGAAACCGCCGGACGCTTTACCTCGTATATCAAGCATATCACGAGGAGAGACAGCCGATGCCCCGCCCCTGGAAAAGCCATTTCACCGAAAACGACGTCACGCCTCAGGGGATGTACCTCAGCCGGCGGTCGCTGATCGCGGGGGCCGCGGGCCTTGGTGTCGGCTCCATCGCCGGTCCGGCCCTGGCTGCCCCCCAGGGGCTGGAGCCGAACACGCTGGAAGACGTCACCAATTACAACAATTACTATGAATTCGGCACCGGCAAGACCGACCCGGCCGAAAACGCCCACACCCTGACCACCGCGCCGTGGTCGGTGAAGATCGACGGCCTGGTGGACAAGCCCGGCGACTACGCGCTGGAGGACATCCTGAAGGGCAAGCAGATCGAGGAGCGGATCTACCGCCTGCGTTGCGTGGAAGCCTGGTCGATGGTGATCCCCTGGAACGGGTTCGAACTGCGCGCCCTGCTGGAGCAGGTGGGCGTGCAATCCGGGGCGAAATACGTGGCTTTCGAAACCGCGCAACGCCCCGAGGAAATGCCGGGCCTGCGCTATCCGGTGCTGGACTGGCCTTACCGCGAGGGCCTGCGCCTGGACGAGGCGATGCATCCGCTGACCCTGATGGCCACCGGCCTCTACGGTCAGGATCTGCCCAACCAGAACGGCGCCCCGCTGCGCCTGGTCGTTCCGTGGAAATACGGCTTCAAGGGCATCAAGAGCATCGTGCGCATCACCTTGCAGGAGGACATGCCCTTCACCAGCTGGAATGACGCGAACGCCAGCGAATACGGCTTCTATTCCAACGTGAACCCCGAAGTGCGCCACCCCCGGTGGAGCCAGGCGACCGAACGGGTGATCGGCGCAGGCCTGTTCGGCAGCCGCCGCGACACCGAGATGTTCAACGGCTATGGAGAGGAAGTCGCCTCTCTCTATGCCGGGATGGACCTCCAGAAGAACATCTGACCGGTGGGGGAAATCGGCATGGCACTCACGGCAGCGCTTGGACAAGGCAGGGATCACGTGGTCGGACGGATCAACGGCGTGCTACGTCGTGTCCCAGCGTGGCCCTTGTATATAGTAGGGGCCGTTCCGCCGATCTGGCTGTTCATCTCCGGTGTCACCGGAGGGCTGGGCGTGGATCCGGTAAAGGTGATGGAGCACCAGATGGGCGAATGGGGCCTGTGGTTGCTGATCGCCGGGCTGGCCGTCACGCCGCTGCGGCGCCATGTCGGTCTGAACCTGCTGAAGTTCCGCCGCGCGATCGGTCTGCTGACGTTCTTCTACATTCTGGGCCATCTGCTGGTCTGGCTGGTGCTGGACGTCCAGATCCTGTCGCAGGTCTGGGCCGATATCCTGAAGCGCCCCTATATCACCGTCGGCATGGCGGCATTCGTCCTGATGATCCCGCTGGCCGTGACCTCCAACAACCGTTCGATCCGCCGGCTTGGTTCGAAATGGCGCAAGCTGCACAAGGCGGTCTATGCGGTGGCGATCCTGGGGGCGCTGCACTTCGTGCTACTGGTCAAGGGGTTTCAACTGGAGCCGCTGATCTACCTTGCCGCCATTCTGTTCCTGCTGGCCCTCCGGGTTCGGCTGCCCCGGCGGCGGCGCGCCTGAAATCCCGCATGTCTCCCTCCATGTGCATGGCGTGCCATCCGGCCCGGCTCCGATAATGGGCCGGGCCGTTTTCTTTTCCCCCGATTCCGCAATGCGAGGGGGGCAGCGACTCGCGATGACACCCATTTCCGGTGAATCGCGTCGGCGATTCATCGGAAATGGGTGCTGATTCAGGCTGCTTCTGGGGATAAGTCTGTGAGTAACGTGATTGAGTCCGAAATCTCACGGGAACGAGAGCAGTAGGTCCGGCTGCGTAGGGCCGGTGGCGCGAAAAATGCAATGCATAACCCACTGTTATTTATAGGAAAATCATCTTCATGTAAGAAAAGTGACGTTTCTTTTGAAAAAGCGCTTGCGGACCCCCGGTGCTATCCGTAAATACCCCCTCACCGGCGGCGCTGAGGCGCACAACGGAACGCCAGACGGAACGACGGAGCGACGCTCTAAAGGGACAGACGGTAGAAAACATTGAGGCATCTGAAGCGGGTCGCGCCAGAAAGTA